>JAQVXE010000014.1 GCA_028709305.1 Bacillota bacterium
GGGATGGTCAACGCTTGACCGGGATAGATCCAATCGCTCAGCAATCCATTTGTGGCCTTCAGTGCGCTTACTGCAATGCCGTGCCGTTGCGCGATCAGGAACAGCGAATCTCCGCTTCTTACCGTGTACGCAGTACCTGACTGCCCATTAGGCGGATTTGATGAGGCTTGGTCTGGGATAGTCAGGATTTGCCCAGGATATATGATATCGCTAACCAAGCCATTCGCTGTACGGATGGCGCCAACTGTCACGCCGTATCGACGCGCAATGAGAAACAAAGAATCGCCCTGTGCCACTCTGTACGCGGTGGCGGCGGCCCCGGCAGCGGATGCGACCAGGATTAGAGCTGCAAGAAGTGCAACTGTGAGGATGTACTTGCTATTGCTGTTCGTTCTGGTGTTCAATAGTTGTAACTCCTTTCTCTGATAAACCTGGTTTGGAAGGGGGCTATCTTCCAGACTAACGGTGTATTCGTCAAAGAAAGGCGAGTTTCCCTGTGGGAACTGATGGAAACAAGGTATGCTTCTAGATTGACACTCCTCTATTTCAGTGAAATAGTTGGGGTGTGTCCACTTCCAACAGAAAAGGATGGTGTTCGCGATGGCGTATAGGACGCCTTCGGAAATGGCGAAGGTCGTTGTCGATTCTTCAGTAGCCAAGGCTAATGCAGACTTTGCCAATCTGGCAATATTAGGTTGTCTAGCCGGAGGTTTCATAGCTTTGGCTGGGGCAGCCGCCCAGACGGTTTCTCTGGGCCTTGGGTCTTGGGCGGGAGTAGGCACAGTCCGCTTCATATCTGGTCTCATATTCTCAGTTGGAATAACAATGGTCATCATAGGCGGCGGCGAGCTTTTCACCGGGAATTCATTGATGGTCACTGGGCTTTGTGAGAGGCGCATCACCCTTGTTCAGCTCCTCCGCAACTGGGCTATAGTATATCTGAGTAATTTCCTCGGGGCCCTCTTGGTTGCCTGGCTCTACTACGAGTCAGACCTGTGGATTACGCCCGGGATGGAGATTGCGAACGGATTTGTCAACACAGCAGTTTCAAAGGCCAACATGGCTTTTGGGCCTGCATTTGCCAGAGGAGTCCTGTGCAACTGGTTAGTTTCCATGGGAGTCTGGATGTCGTACGCAGCTGCCGACGTAACAGGCCGAATCATCCCAACGGCGATGGCAGTTTCTGCATTCGTGATGTTTGGTGGCGAGCATTCGGTGGCGAACATGTTCTACATGCCTGCAGGATTCATGATTCAGGCGCGCATCAGCGGACTGCCTGCCCTTTCACTCCTTCCCAACCTGGCTTCAGTAACATTGGGAAACATAGTAGGGGGAGGATTGCTGGTGGCAACCATGTACTGGGCCGTGTATCTTCGCAAAGGGAGCCAGATCCAAAGCAAAAGCCCAAGCCGTAGGTGAAAGCCATAATGATACGGCGTCCGGCCGACAAGACCGGGCGCCGTATTCGCGTGCCACCGCCTGCGAGAGCAAGCTACTATGATTTTGGCACGTTGAGATTTGTCTGAGTCGTGTAGGTTGATCCTGTTTCAGTTGGGAAGGTGCCGGAGACTTGGGGTTTCAAAGCCTGTGCGAAACTGGCCTGTGCGCCAGCGACGGTCTGACTGACAAGGCTCTGCTGAGCGGCTGCAATCATATGCTTGACCATTTGGCCACCAATTCTGCCGGCCTCGCGGGCGGGAATGTCACCCAGATATCCGCCATAGGCGTTATAGTCGATCCCCACCTGACTGGCTATCTCATACTTCATCTGGTCCAGAGCCTGACGAGCTTGGGGGTTGAGGATCCTATTGCTTCTGCTCCGTCTTGCCACAAAATACTCCTCCCTTCTAGCACTGAATGTGCTGCATGCGACTGCGTTTCTAGTCTGACCGTCGTTCACAAACGTATACTAGAACTTTACGTCACCTAAGGAACTGACGTTTTTCTTGAGCGAACTTGGCGAGCAGAGACAATAAGAACCATATTGCTCATGAGCAGACAACAGAATAGGCAACACCTTAGTGGCTCACATGCCACAATCAAACAAGAGCATCATCTGTGAGGCTTTTACTGGAAAACAGGTTCTACTTTCTCATGTGTTGCCGAAAAACTACATTATCGACATGCTTCATCTTTGTCAAAGGGAATCCCCAATACCGCACGGCACGGAGACCCGTCGGCCCCCTTGAGGCGAAGCGGAAGGGCAATGAGCACGTATGGACCTGGGGCCACGGCTCGGAGATCGATGTACTCCAGTATTACCGTTCCTTCACTAAGAAGGGCCCTATGAACAGAGCCGTCCCCTTCTGCAGATTCGATGCTCATTCCTTCCGTTCCTATTAGTTTGGTCCTGCGCTCGATCAGTAGATGGGCTGCGCTCTGATCCAGGCATGCCTCATCCTTGCGGTCGCTGCGCGACGTTTTCAGGAGCAGCCTTGGTGGGTGATCCACTGGCAAACAACTGTCAAGGACCTCGCGGCAAATCCGCCCTTGGGCAGCTGTTAGGTCAATTACTAAGCACGGGCCGATTACGGCATCGAGCGGGACTTGATCTACTCCAGCAGCCCCTTCAATGAAATGTGCGGGCCCATCGATGTGGGTTCCCGCATGAGTGCCCAAGCTTACTTCAGTGACTTGAACACCATCTTCCAATATGGAGGCAGTCTTCGCGAACCGAACCTTCGGGTCGCCCGGCCAAACATTCATGGAGCTGTGAAGCTCTCTGGATATGTCAATAACCTTCTTGAACAACCTCCGTACCTCCGCGTCTTTCCATTTCCACATGGTTTTGTCTGCTCAGGAGTAATTCTTCATGCCCGTTGGCTCACCTGCCGAGGCGCACGAGTGCCCCTTTGCTCTCTAACGAATAGGTTGCTAGCGGAGAAGCGAGTGTCGGCACGTCATGCGTCATGTAGTATGACCCAACGATGAGATACAGGAACAGCCCTCATGACTGACGGTATCCATGGATGTGCAGCCAAGTAGCAGCATGGATCTTGTCCCAATAGTATGTAGGAGAGGGTGGAGGTCATGGAAGTTGCCTCAAAACTGCTGGTCTCATCTGACTTGCCCGTTCGCTTCCTGAGGCGGAGCAACTCGAATGGAGAGTGCCCCCGCCTGATTTTCGAGCTTACGGAATTGGATACTATTGAGGAGACGATATGCCTGGCGCGAAGAGTAGCTCGATCGTTGGCAGCGTCGCATTCCTTCCCTGGAGGTTTCTGCCTGGAGATTGTGCTGCAAGCAGGTTGAGGATTGATTGGTCTCGAAAGGTTGGAACTGTTATGATAACATGATAAAGGAATCGAAAGCCGCTTCAGGCAAATAATGATATTGTACATTATCCAATGCCTTGTCATCCAATACGTAGTGGGCTATAGTAAAGGCAATGGACTTGCCTCTCGAGGAGGGGTCATTGGAGGGAACTTGCTTGCAGGTCCTGTTTGTTGTTCTGAATGATACGACGCTCCTGGATGACGTCTTTTCGTCCTTTGTTAGGGCGGGTATAACAGGGGCCACTTGCATAGAAAGTGTAGGGATGGGCCGGGCTTTGTCGGAGATCGATAACTCGTCAATACCGATTTTTGCTGCCCTGCGACATCATTTGAATGAGAGCAGGCCATACAATCGCACCATTTTTGCTCTCCTGCCTGACGAGAAGGTCGATGAAGCTATAGAGGCCGTGGAAGAGGTTGTGGGTGACCTTAGCAGACCTGGTGCTGGGGTCTTGTTCACCGTGCCCGTAGGAAAGGTTGTTGGATTTCCAAAGCGTCATTCTAGCCTTGACGAACTGGGGAAATAAGCTTCTGCGCCGGCGGAGAGGTTTGATATGAACAGTGTTCTTGCGATCAGTCTTCTCATGTTGAGCGGTGTCATGGCCGGGCGGGTGGTCGTCGGCTGGGGCGTGTCTTCAGTGGTTGGCTACCTCCTCGCTGGCATTGCTATTGGGCAGATATGGCCTGGTATTGTTGGGGTCATCACCCCTGCTGGGATAGCGTTTGCTTCCAATGTAGGACTGGCACTTATTGCCTTCGTAGTTGGAGGCGAACTTGAAGTTGACAATCTGCGTTCTCTTCCCCGCGGGGTGATTGGGATAGCCTGCATGCAGGCTATCGGTTGCCTGGCAGCCGTGGTTTCGGCTTGCGTGTGGCTAGGCCAGCCCCTCAGTTTCGGGCTAGTGCTAGGTTCTATTGCAGCTGCGACGGCGCCCTCAACGACAATAATGATTACTAGGAATTACAGAACTGAAGGCCCGTTGACGCGCGCTCTGCTTTCAGTTGTAGCAATAGATGATGCTGTTTGTCTTCTTCTCTATGCAATTTCGATTGCGGTCGCCAGAGCGCTTCCTGACGGAATTGCGTCGCAGTCGCCTTCCGGGGTGTTCGGTGTATTCCTTTGGGAACTCTTCGGAGCAGTGGTTGTAGGTGTCGTAGTTGGAATCGCAATGGGATTCTTCATAAAATATGTGAGAGGCGCTGATGAGCTTGTAGTTGTTGTGGTTAGCTCAGTTTTGCTAACAGCGGGCCTGTCGAGCAGGATGTACGTGTCGCCGATGATCAGCTGCCTCGTTCTTGGGGCAACCATATCAAACATGGTGGTGGGAAGCAGGCGGTTGTTCGCATCAGCGGACAGGTTCTCGCCCCCCATATACGTAATGCTGTTTTGCCTTGCCGGGGTGGGGTGTAGTTTCAACGCTCTGTTGGGTTCGCTAGGTCTTTTCGCCGCATATGCTGTTGCCCGAGCACTGGGAAAAGTAGTTGGGGCGGGCGCTGCTTCGGGGTTAGCCGGAATTGGAGGACGAATGGGGAGGTACATGGGTCTCTCACTTCTTCCCCAGGCTGGACTTGCGACAGGCCTGACAGTTGCTGCTGGAGTGGCTTTGCCTGGCCACTACAGAATGCTTGCCTCCATTGTAGTTCCGGGAGTGCTCTTGTTTGAGGCTGTGGGTCCTCCCCTGATCGTAATGTCATTGAGAGCAACTGGTGAGATCAATACTGAATAGCCTTCTACAGAAGGCGTCTGGTGCTTCCAAAAGTGAAGTGGTTGGTGGTGTCATATGTTGGGGCGTAAAGCTCCCATGGGAGCTGATCAATCTACTGACCTCACGCAGCCTTTGGTTGGCAGAGATGAGGTTGCGCGATTCACGAATGTAGGGGCGCTGTTGCTGAGGACTGTCATAGTAGTATGTTGCATCATGTTCGTGCTTAGAAGCCTATCGTTCACACCTGCAATCATCATCGCAATTGTGCCTGCAATAGCAACGGTCGCTGCGTTCAACAGGATTGCGAATAGCTACGGGTATTCTCTGGCAAACAGTATTGCCACAGTATTCGACCTTGTACTGATTTCTGCTACGGTCTTCGTGACGGGCGGGATTCACAGTGAGGCCTTTCTACTGTACTGGCTTGAGATTGTGGTGTACTCTCTCAATGTTGGTCTAGTTTCATGCGTGATTATGGGCATCGGAGCCGCTGGCCTTTACTTGTCTGCAACTTATGTTTCGTGGGCGAATGTTGGCGATGCTGGGCGAATCTTCGCTTACAGAGCCGGAGTGCTGGTGCTCTCAGGCTGTGGTGTGGGGCTGCTCGCCAAAGCCTATCGGACGTACTTGTCGGTTGCCAAGGCTGAACATCAGAAGACAGAGAAGCGCGATCATTGGGATCGCATATTGGCCAGAATCACCCGTGAGGTGAATTCCGGTTTGGACCCGCAAGCTACACTTGAATCGATAGTGGATGTAGGTCTTGATGTGCTGGAAGCTGAGGCGGGAATGATTGCTATCCTTGACAAGCAGGGCAGATATGTGGCGAAGGCATGTCGGAATCTGCCGCCGGGTCTTTGCGGCTCTTCGCTGGAGCAGGGGCAGGGCGCCGTTGGACTAGCTATTGAGGAGCGGAGGACTATCGCCATATCAGATTACCAGCATTACGATAGAGCCCTGACTGAGATAAAGGAAAAGGGTATCACCTCCACCCTCGCTGCGCCCGTCATAATGGGCTCGGAAGTCATCGGCGGCCTTTCGTTCGGCACTACCCGACCGGAGACGAGTTACACCGAAGAGGAGTGCGAATTCCTGGAGATCCTGGCCAGGCAGCTGAGCGTCATTATTGGGAATGTACGCCTTTTGGAAGAAGCAAGGCGCAGGGCGGATTACCTGTCTACCATCAACGAGATATCTGGTAGTTTTGCATCAGTCCTTGAGCCGGAAGCCCTATTCGAGAAGATCTATCGTGAAGTCCGCCGAGTCATCCCTATGGAAGCCTTTTTCGTGGCCACATATCATCCGCAGAAGCGCGAGATAGAGCTGGCGTTCTTGATCGACGACGGCAAGCGCTGTCCGCCTACACGCTTCAAGTTAGATGACGGGCCTACATCCAAGGTAATAATGACAGGGAAGCCCTTCGTTGTTCATGTTGAGGCCCGGAATGACGTCGAGGGAGCCAGGTGGCTAGGGCACAATCCGGATCCGACGCGCTCAGGCATTATTGTGCCGATGAGGGTAGGGCCTCATGTGGTGGGAGCCATGTCCACTCAGAGCTACCAACCAAATGCATACGGCCCTGAGGAGATCGAGCTTTTGACGACGATTGCAGCGAGCGCTGCAATAGCTCTTGAGAATGCGCGGCTATACCAGACGGCGCGGGAGCTTTCCTTAACGGATGACCTTACAGACCTTGGAAATTACAGATTCTTCTGTAACGCTCTGGAGCGGGAGATTGAGAGAGCGAAGCGAAGCGGTTCTCCGTTGTCATTGGTTATGATGGATTCCGACAGCCTGAAGTATGTCAACGATAGGTACGGACATGCCATAGGCGACATGCATCTGATACATCTGGCTGAGATGATGAGGGCAGTATCGCGCAAGTCCGACACTCTGGCAAGATACGCTGGAGACGAGTTCATGATCATTCTCCCCAATACCAGAAAGGAAGATGCGGGTGTCGTGGCGGAGCGCCTCCGCGGCCGGGTAGAGAACTCGCCACTATCTGTTGACGGATCGCCGGTAGTTACGACTGTAAGCATCGGTGTTGCTTCGTTCCCTGAAGACGGATCCACAGTGGACGAGCTTGTCAACGCTGTTGACACTGCTCTATACAAGGCAAAACGGCAAGGAAAGAACCGCGTAGTGTACACCTGAGCCTTTTGAGGCTGTTTGGCAAGTGAATGCTAGATGAGTCTTCTGATATTCTCGCCTATGCTGCCTGGCAGCATGTGAGCGATAGGGAGCTCAAGAAGAGTATATACTCCAGGTTCGCTTTTGAGTGCGGCCCTAAGCGCTCCCAGCATTATCTGTGCGGTCGCTGAAGGGTTGCATATCTTCATGTGCCACTCAAAAATTTGGTTGGATGAAGCGCCTATGACCCCTTCTCTATTGATCCTCACGGCATGTTCGTTGTCTGCAAGCGGCTCCACTGATGCTACAGGGAAAACTTCTGTTTCGTCGCCGGCGAAACACGGATCTGACGTGATATCTTCAGCGATATCTTTGAAAGGTCTGGAACCATCAGGCACCACATAGACTGCCCGCTTGTGTCTGCCTCGGCCTGCAGGCAATGTAATTGAGATCGCGTCAGCTACTCCTGGCACAGAACGCGCAACGACGGAGTGCCCCATGCTCATGCCAGGTCCGAAGTTCGTGTAGGTCGTGCCCGTGGGCGCCGTTACTTCCATAAGAGCCCTTATCAAAGAATCAATGCCAGGATCCCAGCCTGAGGCTATTACCCCAACTGCCCGGCCCAAAATTGCTGAAGGTTGAAGGGCCTCTCTGTGAGCGCAAATGGCTTCTCCATGTATGTCGAATGCATCGACCACATTGATCCCCGATTCCAGCAGTGAACACTCTACCTTCTCCAGTTCGCGCGTGGGCACACAAACTAGCGCAGCCTGAACCCCTTCTAGATCAGAAACATTGGTGACCGCAGGAGCAGTCCAACCATTGCCCCGAAGCAGCTTGCCCGATGTGACCTTTCGCCTTACTATGCCGGCCAACTCGAAGTCAGGTGAGGCCGCCAGAGCGTCTGCCGCTGCTCGCCCCACGTTTCCATAACCGATAATGGCTGCTCTTGTGCGCTGCATTTGGCCTAAAAGCCTCCTCGTTTATTACGTACTCCAACAGGATTATATAATTAGTAGAGTACATCGTCCAGATTACATGATATAATAAAACAGTGCATAATCCAGGTGCGCACTACCGGACGGATTCGGAGGACTGTAATTGCAGGTCATTGCAGAACAGAGTGACAGGCGCAGAAAGTGCAGTGTTCATGCAGAATCGTGTTTCGTTGCAGCTCGGGTGCGATGCGAGTCATCCACATCATGTGGAGCAGGTGTGGAGCCCTGCTCGGGCAGGGCATTGACCATCAGGCATCATCACGAGGATGCAACGGCTTTCGTTGGTCGTGGAAGCATTGGCGCTCGTTTGAACGCATCGTCTGGTGCTAAACGCTTTTTGCCACGCTTCTGTGATTGCACAGGAGAGCCATCTCATGGGGCGGCTGAGCCGGTTCGATTGATGTCAATGTGCGCTGGTCTAGATATACCTTCCGGAAGGCACTATGGTGCTCTTGCGGGTTGTGTTGTCCCTCTTCTTTCCCCAGTTGCAGCTTTGCTCCGCACGTTGGAAGCTGTGGGGGAACAGAGGGCCGTTTTTATTTGACCATGTTTTCACATAAGTCAGATTCCTGCGGTTGCGGCCCACCCCGGGCCCAGCAGCGCTGTAATGCTAAACACCTTCCTGTCTCATAAAAGAGAGGAAATACAAGGGAGGTGTCGAAGTGAGCGTGTCGGGAACAACGTCGCGTCAGGAAGCTGTAGTTGTAGGAGAGTGGAGCCCCCATTTGAAGGCCTGACTTGCTGGTAAGTATCTGCGAGCCTATCCTGCTGACGGGGTGGCGGGAGCGGCTCGGCTAGCTGTCACAGGAAACTTGAAGGGGCATCAGCAAACTCCTGGAACAGAGAAACGAGGTGGAGACCAGAGTCTGTAATACTATTGCAAACCAGCCGATGAGTTGTGGTAGAGGGCCTTATGGGCCCAGTTAAACCGAGTAGTACCAGCTGGGGTACGGGTTACCGATGCAAAAACACAGGTTCATACAAGAAAGATTGTGAAAAAGGTCACGATCAATGCAACTCTACGTTACCACATTGGACTGCACAAAGCAAGAATGGAGCAGATTATCGGCCCATGTGGCATGGAATATGCACTCATGTTATTTCGAGTATTAGGGCCGGCAGAGGAGGTCGAAATGTCGATGGGTTGCTGTGAATCCAAGTGCGCCGGCGATATCACGTCTGAGCAGTGGGCATTGGTGGACGAGATAATCGCCAAGTACAAGGGCCAGCGTGGCATCTTGATCCCGTGCTTGCACGAGGTTCAGGAAGCAGTGGGCTACCTTCCGCTTGAGGTTCAGGAGCGAGTGGCGGCGGGGCTTGATGTTCCGTTGGCCGATGTTTACAGCGTCGTTACCTTCTACGCGCTGTTCTCCACTACGCCAATAGGCAAGCACCAGGTGGGAATCTGCATGGGAACTGCATGTTACGTGCGTGGGGGCGACAAGGTTCTAGAGAAGGTCGAAGAGGTGTTGGGGATCAAGGCTGGAGAAACAACAGATGACAGGTTGTTCTCGATTCAGGTGATGAGATGCATAGGCGCCTGTGGCCTTGGACCGGTCATGACGGTTGATGACGACATCTATGCGCGCATAAAACCTGACCGTGTGGCTGAAGTTCTAGCGAAGTATTCCTAAGAAGAATGGTAGAGCAAGGGAACGAGGGAGGAATACGAATGGATTTGGTTAGAGCGCACGTCCTTGTCTGCGGCGGCGCGGCCTGTGTGTCCTCCGGATGTGCAGAGGTTCGCGAGGCCCTGGAGGCCGAGATAGCCGCAAAAGGCATTGAGCGCGAAATCAAAGTAGTCGTAACTGGATGCATGGGACCATGCGACCTTGGCCCCATAATCGTTGTATATCCTGAAGGCGTCTTTTACTGCAATTGCACGGCTGATGACGCCAGAGAGATTGTTGACGAACATCTTGTAAAAGGCAGAATTGTGGATCGACTTCTCTATGAGGAGCCAATGACCTCAGAGAAAGTGGAGACACAGGAAGGGATGACCTTCTTCAAGCAGCAGGAGCGAGTGGCTCTTCGGAACACCGGAGTAATCGACCCGCTTGTCATAGATGAGTACATTGCCAGAGACGGTTACGCCGCACTCGGCAAGGCGCTGGCAGAGATGACTCCTGAAGAGGTAGTCGATACCATAAAGCAGTCGGGCCTTAGAGGCCGGGGCGGAGCGGGCTTTCCTACAGGAACCAAGTGGATGCTGACTGCCAAGGCTCCAGGTTCGCCCAAGTACGTTGTGTGCAACGCCGACGAGGGAGACCCGGGAGCCTTCATGGACCGATCGGTGCTGGAGGGAGATCCCCATTCAGTGCTGGAGGCAATGACCATTGCAGGCTATGCCGTTGGTGCAAACCAAGGCTATATATACGTAAGGGCCGAGTATCCTCTGGCCGTTGAGCACCTGCAGCATGCAATAGGGCAGGCGCGCGAATATGGCTTGCTGGGCAAGGATATTCTCGGTTCTGGATTTGATTTCGACATCGACCTTCGAGTTGGAGCCGGCGCATTCGTCTGCGGCGAAGAGACCGCTCTCCTGGCATCCATAGAGAGCCGGCGAGGCGAGCCCAGGCCCAGGCCTCCATATCCTGCTCAGTCAGGCCTCTGGGGACAGCCGACGCTCATCAACAACGTTGAGACGTATGCGAACATCGCGCCGATTATCCTTCGAGGGTCTGAATGGTTCTCGTCGATGGGGACTGAGAAGAGCAGGGGTACAAAGGTGTTTGCCCTTGCAGGAAAGATAAACAATACCGGTCTTGTGGAAGTTCCAATGGGAACGCCGCTTCGCGACATAATCTTCGACATAGGCGGAGGAATACCCAACGGGAAGAAATTTAAGGCTGCACAGACCGGGGGCCCGTCCGGAGGCTGTATACCTGCGGAGCATCTCGATACTCCCATTGATTACGAGTCTCTCAGGGCGCTCGGCACGATGATGGGCTCTGGAGGGCTCATCGTCATGGATGAGGACACCTGCATGGTTGACCTCGCCAAGTTCTTCATGAGATTCATCCAGGATGAATCTTGTGGGAAGTGTGCTCCATGTCGCATAGGCACAAAGAGGATGCTTGAGATCCTTGATCGTATAACCAAGGGAGAGGGCAAGGAGGGCGATGTGGAACTCCTTGTCGAGCTGGGCAAGGAGATCATTGATACCGCCATGTGCGGGCTTGGTCAGAGCGCTCCGAACCCGGTGCTGTCGACGATCCGCTATTTCCGTGATGAGTATGATGCTCACATCAGGGACAAGAAGTGTCCGGCCGGCGTATGCGTCGCCTTCAAGCATTACTCCATCGACCCTGAACTGTGCAAGGGCTGTGGCATGTGTAGAAGGTCGTGTCCTGCCGGGGCAATCAGCGGTGAGGTCAAGAAGCCTCACGTGATCGATGTGGACAAGTGCATCAAATGCGGAGCGTGCGCCACGGCTTGCCCGTTCGATGCCATCTCATTGCAATAACTGAGGGAGAGTGGAAGTTGATGTCTGTGCAACAGATACTAGCCATAGATGGCCTGCAAGTTCCGAAATTGCCTCTCCCTGAGCCTTCGCGGAACTTCAGTGAAATCAGACTTGGATTCACAGAAGACATGGCGGTAGCGGAAGCTGTCAGTTGCTGCCGATGTGACGTCCGCGAGCCGTAAGACCACGAGAATGGAGTGTGATAGGAATGGGTGATGTTACTCTCACCATTGACGGACGGCAAGTTACTGTCCCGGAAGGCACGAGCGTTCTCGAGGCCGCAGCACAGGCGGGCGTCAATATCCCCAGCCTCTGCTACCTCAAGGACATTAACGAAATAGGTTCGTGCAGAGTATGTGTAGTGGAAATCGAGGGAGCTAGGGCTTTAGCGGCATCGTGTGTGACTCCTGCAGCCAATGGAATGGTAGTGCATACCAATACGAAGAGGGTTCGGGAGGCGCGCCGCGCAGTTCTAGAGTTGATAATATCTAACCATCCCTTTGAATGTCTTACATGCGTAAGAAGTGGTTCCTGCGAATTGCAGGATCTCGCCGAGGCCATGGGCATTAGGGAGATAAGGTTCGAAGGCGAGAAGGCCCAACACGCGGTAGACGAAAGCACACCGTCGATAGTTCGGGATCCCGACAAGTGCATTTTGTGCAGAAGGTGTGTATCAGTCTGCGAGAAGGTGCAGGGAGTGTCTGCCCTTGGGCTTGCAGGGCGCGGGTTTGATTCCGTTGTGAGCCCTGCGGCTGAGCTGCCGTTGAATGATGTTGCTTGCGCCTTGTGCGGTCAGTGTGTTCTTGTATGCCCAACCGGAGCGCTGTCGGAGGTGGACTCGACAGGTGCGGTTTGGGAGGCGCTAGGAGATCCAAGCAAGCATGTAGTGGTGCAGACTGCGCCAGCAATTAGAGTCGCATTGGGCGAGGAGTTCGGAGCGGTCCCAGGGTCGATCGTTACAGGACAGATGGTTGCGGCCCTGCGCGCCCTTGGCTTCGACAAGGTGTTCGACACCAATTTCACAGCTGACCTCACGATACTGGAGGAAGGCAACGAGTTGCTCAAGAGGCTCTCTGAAGGCGGCAAGCTACCAATGATCACATCATGCAGCCCGGGCTGGATCAAGTTCATCGAGCATTTCTACCCTGACATGCTTGAACACTTGTCCACGTGCAAGTCGCCGCAGCAGATGTTCGGAGCATTGGCAAAAACGTACTATGCCGAGAAGGCTGGGATAGATCCGAAGGACATCTTTGTAGTGTCGATAATGCCTTGTACGGCAAAGAAGTTCGAGTGCACAAGGCCTGAGATGAGGTCATCCGGCTACCAGGACGTCGACGCAGTGCTTACCACAAGAGAGCTTGCGCGAATGCTGCGAGAGATTGGCGCCGACCCAACGGAGCTGGAGCCTGAGGAGTTTGACGCTCCGCTTGGAATCGGCACAGGCGCCGCTGTGATCTTCGGAGCTACTGGAGGGGTCATGGAGGCCGCTCTCAGAACCGTGTATGAAGTGGTAACCGAGAAGGAACTCGAGTCCGTCGACTTCACCGATGTTAGGGGCTTTGAGGGAATCAAGGAAGCAGAAGTCGATCTTGATGGCACAGTTGTGCGCGTCGCGGTCGCCCATGGCCTTGGCAATGCCCGGAAGCTGCTCGACATGGTAAAGTCGGGCGAAGCGTCCTATGAGTTCATAGAGATCATGGCTTGTCCGGGCGGATGCATCGGCGGCGGCGGACAGCCCATTGGGACAAACACAGAGCGGAGGCTGGAGAGAATAGAAGGCATATACGAGGCGGATAAGGCATTGCCGCTTCGCAAGTCTCACGAGAACCCGGCCGTTAAGGCCCTATATGAGGAGTTCCTCGGGGAGCCGCTCGGAGAGAAGTCCCACGAATTGTTGCACACGCACTACACGCCTCGTGGCAGGTGGCATTGGAGCAAGTAAGAGGCAGCGTTGTGGGGCGCAGTCGAGGCAGCTCCCAACATGCAGCCTTCCATGTGCAGCATGGGATATAATAGTTCATCAGAGAAGACTCGAGGGGCGCGTCAAGTTGACGCGCCCCTCGAATGCCTTGGCTGAATTTATGGGACAGAGCTTGAACTGACTGGCGAATATGGGCCATACTAAGAATCAACGGGGAGAAGCCTTTCTCCCTATAAGCCAGTTCGGCGGAGGAGTGCAAGGAGGTTTGATCATTGGACGAATGGTTCACTACGGATGAGTTACCGAATGGAATAGATCTTCACGTAATGCAGACTTCCAAATTCAAGAGCAACGCGATTACTGCGGTATTCTATTCGGATCTGACTGAGGATACAGTCACACCTAACGCCATTCTGCCGGAGGTGTTGACCAGGGGCACGAGACGTTGGCCCAGAACCGCTGAGCTCATGCAGAACCTTGACAGCCTATATGGCACAGGTCTCTCTGCAGTTGTGGGAAAGATGGGCGAGAAGCATCTTCTCATCTTCTCCGTTGACGTGGCCAATGATGCATACCTGTCGGCAAATGAAGACTTGTTGAGCGAGGGATTCGCAATACTGCGCGACGTAGTGTTCGACCCGGTTCTGGAAGGCGGAGCATTTCGCCAAGATTACGTGGAACAGGAGAAGACTAACCTCAGACGTCGAATCGAGAGCATCATCGATAACAAGCTGGCCTATGCCTTCAGAAGATGCAATGAAGAGATGTTCAGGGGTGAACCGTATGCCATGCATAGGCTTGGCCGAGTTGAGGATATCGACGGCATTGGCCCTGAAAGCCTTCGCTTGTGGCATAGGCAAGCGGTCACGCAGCTCCCGTTGGACATTTTCGTAGTAGGTGATGTGGCCCGCGAACACGTATTGGAACTTGTGGGAGAGGTATTTGACATGAAGCGCGACCCGATGCCGTTTGAGGTGCCTGCTGGGGCTCAACATAGAGTGCCTGCTCAACCTAGAAGCGTCGTTGAGACTATGGACGTGAACCAGGGCAATCTGGTAATGGGTTATTCGACGGGCATCAATATCGCTGACCTGGATTACCCGGCGCTTCTGATGGCCAACGGCATCTATGGGGCATATACGCATTCGAAGCTGTTTCAGAATGTCCGCGAGGGTGAAAGTCTGGCTTACTCCGTCTACTCCGGCATTGATCAAAACAAGGGGGTCATGCACGTTTGGGCGGGCATAGCGCCTGACGCCATGGACAGGGCGGTCGAGATAATCGAGGCGCAGCTGGATGATGTGAGATCGGGCAGGATATCTGATGACGAAGTAGAGAAGACTCGCAGGGCGATCGCAAGAGACATACGCATGATGGGAGATAGTCCGGTTGCCCAGATAGACTATGCGATAGTCTCCAGGATAAATGGCGTTCAAGAGACGCCCGATGAGCTCTTGCGCCGCATCGAGTCGGTTTCTCTGGATGACGTAGTTCGTGCTGCCAACAGGATTCAACTCGACACAATCTACTTCCTACGTGATGAGGAGGACAATGTCGGTGCCTAGGATGGAAATTGCTCGGTCGGAACTGCTCAAAGAGGAAGTTGCCACTACCCGTCTCGATTGCGGTTTGGAAGTGTGCGTCCAGCGCAAGAAGGGGTATGCGAAGAAATACGGCGTGTTTGCCACAAGGTATGGATCGCTCGATACAAGGTTCCGCAGAGCCGACACAGGAGAGGTTCTGGATGTGCCTGACGGGCTGGCCCATTTTCTCGAGCACAAGCTTTTTGAGGAGGAGTCAGGGTCGATTGATGACGTCTTCGCGGAGCTGGGTGCTTACTCAAATGCTTTCACAGACTATACAATGACTGGGTACCTGTTTTCCTGCGTCGATAATTTCGGGCCTTGCCTTGACACCCTTTTGGATTTCGTGATGAGACCCCATTTCACTGAGGCGAGTGTAGAAAAGGAGAAGGGGATAATCGAACAGGAGATCAAGAGGAATGAGGATTCGCCTGGTTGGCAAGCGGCTTACAGAATGCTGAAAGCCATGTATAAGCGTTTTCCTGTCCGCGTGGAAGTTGCGGGGACAGTTGATTCAATACGATCAATAGATCCAGAAATTCTGTACACGTGTTACAATACGTTCTATCATCCGTCCAACATGACGTTGTTCGTTGTTGGAGACACAGCTCCGGACGAGGTGGCGGAGCGCGCGGCGGTGGCTCTTGGCGCTAGGGACTACGGGCCGGCGCCTGAGGTAGAACGCCTCTACCCGCAGGAACCGCGGGAGGTCGGCGAGAGGCGTGTGGAAATTAGAATGCCAGTGTCAGAGCCGTTTGTTTGCTTCGGGTTCAAAGACAATGATGTGGGACATGAAGGCGCTAGGCTCCTACGGAAGACCGTATGCATGGAGATGCTGCTCTACACGTTGATAGGACGAAGTTCTGAACTATACAACGAGCTTTACGAAGAAGGGTTGCTCGATCACACGTTCGACTGGAACTTCGACTGCGACAAGGACTACAGTTTTGTGGTGTTCGAGGGGAAGAGCAACTCCCCTGATGCTCTGGTGGATCGCGTTTGCCAGGGGATAGACGATTCTCTTGCCGCGGGCATCGACAGAGAGCTGTTTGAGCGAGCCCGCCGGAGCTTCACGGGTTCAGCGCTCAGAGCCTTCAACTCCTTAGAGTTCATAGCCTACAATTTCCTTGACTACCACTTCAGAAAGATGAGATTGCTTGACAGGGTAGGGGTTGCTGAGAGCATTTCGCTGGATGAAGCTACCGATCTCGGCAAGCGGCTGTTCGATCCTGAAATGCTTGTAGTATCTGCGGTGAATCCTCTGCAATAGATTCGCTGGCAGCAAGGGGGACAGACATGACGAAACTGCTTCTGATCAGACATGGGGAGACCATGTTCAACCGCGAAAGACGATTGCAGGGATGCAAGGATGTTCCCCTCTCAGATCTCGGGGCGCGGCAAGCGGATGCCTGTGCAGGCTACATATCCTCCTTCAATCAAGGCAGGATCACGGCTGTGTACTCAAGCCCTCTCTCCAGGGCGTACATGACTGCCTGTGCTATTGGCAAGGCAATTGGGTCAAATGTGGTGACCGACGATCGTCTCAAAGAGATTGACGTTGGCGCCCTCGCAGGCATGACCTGGGATGAAGTAGAATTGGCATACCCGGATTTCATGGCCGAACATGGATCTGACCCAATTGGAACCAGGTATCCTGGTGGGGAGAGCGTAGATGATGTTTCAGCGCGAGCTCGTGATCTAGCCAACACATTCATTCGCGATCATGGCAACGAGACCATTGTCGTCGTTGGCCACGCCATTGTTTTGAAAGCTCTGATGTGCCACGTGCTCAAGTTGGAAGTAGCGAATCATCTGAGGCTTACGGTGGGCAATGCGTCTTTGAGCATTGCAAGTCTGTCCCGGGTGGACGGTGGAGTACATGGCAAAATCCTGCGGCTCAACGACAGGCATTTCCTTGAGGCGTTGCGCATTGACTCACCTCCAAAGAAGGTGTTGGAAGAGTGAGCATGGGGCTCTTGAGGAACCTCGACATGTGTTTTTGGAACCTTCTTGGAGGTGTCACTCTTCGCCGAGGAGTCAATTCTCTGACAGGAGAACACGTCAGCGATATTGGGCTTCAGGCGGCATCCTATGACTGCTCTTGTGAAGTAGAGGAAGTTTGAGGCCAAACCGGCAAGCGAAGATATGTAATTGGAATCTGCAGGCAGGTGATGTGTTCAATGTACTGCGTGTCAGAAGAGCGCAGGCCCAGGGCCAGGGAGATAGGAATACAGACTGGGATTTTCTCGCCTGGAGAGCTGAATTCTATTACAGATGTATCTGGTGTCATGGTCGGCCATTGCACCGTATTCCATGGAGAGGGCAAACTTGTTCCCGGCAAAGGTCCTGCCAGAACAGGCGTGACATCGATCCTGCCCCACAGTGGCAACGTTTTTCGCGAGAAAGTTCCAGGCGCAGCCTGTGTGTTCAATGGATATGGCAAGTCCGTGGGCCTTCAACAGATGAACGAAACGGGCACTCTCGAAACGCCCATATTGCTGACGAATACTCTCAACGTTGGAATCGTCGCCGATGCTCTGGTTGAATGGTGTATCGAAAGGAATGATGACATAGGAATCACAACCAGCACTGTCAATCCTGTGGTCGGCGAGGTCAACGATGGTTACCTCAATGATATCCAGGGTCGACATGTGCGCAAGGAGCATGTATTTGCGGCAATAGAGGGCGCGAAACCCGGTCCGGTTGAAGAAGGCTCGGTTGGAGCGGGCACGGGAAGCTCCTGTCTTGGCTGGAAAGGAGGAATAGGGACGTCTTCCAGGGTTTTGCCGGAGAGTCTGGGCGGCTACGCAGTCGGAGTGTTGGTCCAGTCCAACTTCGGCGGCGTGCTCACAGTGGATGGCGTGCCCGTAGGCCGCAGACTTGGACGTTTTGCCTACCGGGACCACCTGGAGGATTCCTCGTCGGAGCCGATTGAAGAGGATGGGTCAGTGATGGTTGTTATAGCTTCCGATGCACCGTTGGACCATCGACAGTTGAGGCGACTTGCGGCAAGGGCCAGTCTTGGCCTTGCTCGCACCGGGTTTTACGGCAGCAATGGTTCGGGCGATTTCTTCCTGGCTTTTTCAACGGCTCTGCGTATTCCCCACGAAGGGGCTGGAATGCTCAATGCTGATCTCGTGGCAAATGACGCCATGTCAGCTTTGTTCCTTGCAGTAGTAGAGGCGACTGAGGAGGCTGTCCTCAATTCAATGCTGAGGGCTACCACTGTGGTTGGGCGTGATGGGCATGTTGTTGAAGCCATTAACATAGCAGAGCTCTTGGATGTAATGCGCGAGTTCGGAAGGTTGGTCCGATGATCTCACAAGGCTTTGCGTTCGATCCGCGTTTGCGTTTGATTCAGGCTATGAGCCCCAGTTATTCTTCTGGGAGATGATTGTGAAGGCCAGCATGCTTCTGCCCTTCATGCAACATTGCATATGCCCACACTAAAGTGATAGAATTAAGTAGGCGAAGCGTGCAAACGCCCCCCATTTCCGCCAAGGATCGGTGGGGTGTTGTCTATGCTCGTGCCGATGCCGGAGGCAGGCAATAATAGATTCTGGGGGTAGTCTGGCCTATGGCCATCACCACCATTGCTGGCGTATGGTACAGCGAAAACCAATGGTTGGCGTTTATCTCTGGTTTGACAAGAAGAATGATTTCGGTCTCTCCTGTGGCGGAGGCGGATCCTCTCCAGGTTGCAGCTACAGGTGTTGATAAGGGGCCGGTATCCTGCGTTTCTCGTGTCATGCTGGAGGCACCCAAGCGGTTGGTTGAACTATACGCAACTTGCTGCGTTTCAGCCTGCAAGGATTCATGGCGATTGCCTCCAGCGCACATCATTTTCGGCTATTACCTCAATATGTTTAGCCCGCACTTGTTTGCGGGCTTTCTTGTATCCTTGCAGAGATATGGGTTATGACGAACTGCAACAGCACAGCTGAAAAGTGCTTTGCAGCTCACATTATCTAGATGAGCAGAGCCTCTTTCGGCGGCCAAGAACGGGTTGCAAAAGAGGGTGCCAGGCTCATTCTGGGGTCCGAGTGCAGTTATGCATTCTCGGCAAAGTAACTACTAGATGTGGAGGGGAGTCCATGACTTCTGCGGCAAGCCCCGAGGTTCCAGTCCTCGTGAGGCACGAATGGTGTAAGGGCTGTGGAATATGTATCGCCATGTGCCCGAAGAAAGTTCTTGAGGCAGCACCAGACGGAAAAGCTACTGTAGCAAGACCTGAAGATTGCATCAAGTGCGAAACCTGTGAGATCATGTGCCCTGATTTTGCCATACGCGTGGTAGGCGGCAGATCCAAGGGAGTAGCGGAGGGAAAGGGGGACGTTGCTGGTGCCAGGGCGTAAAGGCAGAGATTTGCGGTTATTGCAAGGCAATGAGTGCTGTGCGGAAGCTGCGATTTTGGCAGGTTGCACGTTCTTCGCAGGCTATCCAATAACACCTTCTACGGAGATCGCAGAGATTCTTTCTGAGAAGCTCCCGCAGGTGGGTGGGCATTTCATACAGATGGAAGATGAGATAGCCAGCATAGCAGCGGTGATAGGCGCTTCGCTTACAGGCGCCAAGTCAATGACAGCTACGTCGGGCCCGGGTTTCTCCCTAAAACAGGAAAACATCGGGTTCGCATCGTTCACGGAGATTCCATGTGTGATAGTCAACGTTCAGAGGACGGGACCCAGCACGGGTTTGCCTACTGCTCCGGCACAAGCAGACCTCATGCAGGCCAGATGGGGAACGCATGGGGACCACCCCATTGTTGCTTTGTATCCGTCCACTGTGCCTGAGGTATTCGATCTGACGGTGAAGGCATTCAATATCTCAGAACGGCTCAGGGTTCCGGTAATTCTTCTCATGGACGAGGTAGTGGGTCACATGAGGGAGAAGGTAGAGATACCTCACGTATCTGACATCGAGATAATTAACAGGCCGCGACCTGACGTTCCACCTGAGAAGTATCTGCCATATGCCGCAGGCCCCGACGGTGTGCCTCCAATGGCGCCGTTTGGAACAGGATACAGATGGCATGTGACAGGTCTGTACCATGACGAGACCGGATTCCCCACGACAGCGGCCCCCAATGCCGACCGACAGATGAAACGGCTTTATGCCAAGATAGAGTCGGCCGCAGAGGAGATTACTTTTACGTCGGAAGAGTCTCTTGATGATGCAGAGATAGTCGTGGTGGCTTGCGGGATTACTGCCAGGTCCGCTCGCCGAGGGGTAAGGCTTGCGAGAGAACGTGGAATCAAAGCAGGCATGCTCCAACTCAAGACGATCTGGCCGTTCCCATACGGCATAATAGGCGACATTGCGGGCAGAGTGGAAAAGATAATAGTGGCTGAGATGAACATGGGCCAGCTTATCGGTGAGGTTGAGCGCGCAGCCTGTGGCAAGTGCGAGGTTGTGGGCTACTCCAGAGTTGACGGCGAACCCATAGCGCCTGCTGAAATAGTTGCGAAGATAGAGGAGGTGTGACCGGTGGCAGTGCCTGTTGACAACTACTTGCGGAATCAGTTCATGCCACATATGTGGTGCCCCGGGTGTGGGCATGGGATTGTCCTTGGTGCCGTTCTGAGAGCCATCGGCAGATTGGATCTTCCAAAGGATGAGGTATGCATAGTGTCAGGGATAGGATGTGCTTCTCGCGCACCTGGGTACCTTGACTTTAATACGGTTCATACAACACACGGACGGGCTTTGGCATTTGCCACTGGGATCAAGCTTGCCCGGCCGGATTTGCATGTGATAGTCCTCACAGGAGACGGAGACGCTTCTGCCATTGGAGGCAACCACCTGATTCATGCGGCGCGCAGAAACATGGGCATCACCACGGTCATGTTCAACAACTCGATCTATGGCATGACAAACGGCCAGTACTCGCCGATGACACCTAAGGGAAGATATGCTAGCACTGCACCGTATGGCAACGTAGAACGCAATTTCGACATGTGTGAGCTTGTCAAGGCGGCTGGCGGAAACTATGTTGCGCGCGCAACCACAGCCCATGCCAGGCAGTTGTCGAACTATGTGGAACATGCGATTCAGACTCAGGGATTCGCCTTTGTGGAGGCTGTTACCCAGTGCCCGACGTACTTCGGCCGGAGAAACAAGATGGGAACTCCGGTTGACATGATAGAGTGGTTCAGAAAGAACTCTGTTAACGCGGCTGCGGCAGCGAAGCTGGGCCCTGAAGAGCTGGACGGCAAGATCGTAGTAGGAGAGTTTTACCGAGGAGATGCTCCTGAGTACACCCAGGTGTACGAGGAGGTCATCAAGCGAGCAAAGGAGGCTGCCGCCAGATGAGAAAGGAAATCAGACTCTCAGGATATGGTGGGCAGGGGCTAATTCTGGCTGGGATAATCCTGGCGGAGGCGGCAATGCGCGATGGCTATGAAGTCGTTCAAAGCCAGAGTTACGGCCCGGAGGCGCGCGGTGGAGCCTCCAGGGCTGAGGTTATCATCAGTGATGAGCCGATAGACTACCCCAAAGTGACATCCCCAGACGTGCTGCTTCTCATGTCGGATCAGGCATGCAAGCGCTTTGCGGGAAGCGCGTGTGAGGGGGGAACAGTAATTGTTGATTCCGGACTTGTCACGTCTGTCCCCGAAACCCCTGGAATCGTACATGAATTTCCCATTACCGACATGGCTGTAGAGGCCACAGGCAGATCCATAAGTGCCAATGTGGTAGCTCTGGGCGTACTGAATACTGTAGCAGGGTTGGTTTCTCCGGAATCCTTAAAGAAGGCGGTTTCGGCGAGGGTGCCTCGCGGCACCGGCGAGATCAATCTGGCTGCCCTTGGTGCCGGAATAGCCGCTTCTGAGGCGGCAGGTGTAGGATGAGAAGTAGAGAATATTAGATCTTAGGCCGACATTATCCAATGTAGTTAGGAGAGTGATGATCCATTGGAGAACATTGCATTCGCAGCTAGGATGCACGATCTCGGCGGTGATGTCGTTCGCAACATGTTTCTTCTCACCGAGAACCCGGACATCATCTCTTTTGCAGGGGGTATGCCTTCGCCGGACGCGCTGCCTGCAAAACAGCTCCGCGAAATAGCCGATGAATTGATACGAGATGCCGGCAAGCAGGTTCTGCAGTACGGAACAATTGAGGGCTATCAACCACTCAGAGAATGGCTTGCAGACCATGTTGCCAAACAGGGCATAGAGACAACTCCTGAGCGGGTGCTTATCACCTCAGGAGCACAACAAGGCATCGATCTGGCGGCAAAGTGCTTTATGAACCCCGGGGACTGCGTATTGGTAGAGCGACCTACGTATCTTGCGGCACTCACAATATTCAAGACATACGAAGTGGAATTTGGCTGTGTGGATTCGGATGACTATGGGATAATCCCAGAGTCGTTCGAAGAGGCGATTGTGCGCCATAATGCGAAAATGCTGTATGTAGTTCCTACGTTCCAGAATCCAACTGGAGTTACGCTTCCCGCTGAACGTAGGAAGGCAGTTGCCGAGATTGCCGGCAAGCATGGCGTGATAGTGGTTGAGGATGACCCCTACGCCAAACTCAGATATGACGGAGAGCCGGTGCCGTCCATCGCAAGCTACGACAAGAACGATGTTGTCATATTCCTGGGAAGCTTCTCGAAATTCATATCTCCAGGACTTCGTGTAGGATATGCGGTGTCTGCTCCGAAGATCCATGAGAAACTGGCCGAAGGGAAACAGACCACTGACTTCCATACTTCAAACCTCTCGCAGCGGATGATATATGAGTTCTGTACTCGTGGGCATCTTGAACCGCATCTTAAGTCGATCCGCAAGGATTACATAATCAAACGCGATGCGGCGCTCAAGGCTCTCGACAAGTACTTTCCTGAGGGGGCCCGGTGGACACATCCGCAGGGCGGCTTGTTTATCTGGGTTGTGCTTCCAGAGCACATCGATACCAACGAATTGCTGCCGAAGGCAGCCGCCAAGAACGTGGCATACATACCCGGCGTACCGTTCTACGCAGATGGCGGTGGAAAGAACGCCTTGCGCCTCAACTTCAGCAATGCCAGCCTAGAGCAGCTTGATAGGGGAATCAAGAGCTTGGGAGAGGTCGTAGCCGAAGCAATGGGCGTGTAGAGTGCTTGCATAGGGAAAACTAGATCTTGATGAGCTGTGGACCCGGATGCCCCCGCCGTCGGGCGGTATGTATCCGGGTCCTCTGCAGCCTTGCGGAGGTGTGTCGCCTTGGCCCAGTTCTCCCCGGAAGAAGCATACTCGGCGGTCAAACCGTCAACGTTGGCGGTGGAACGGTGGTTCCGCCACAAGCTCATGGACGTGACGGAGTTTGAAATTGTGGACTATGCCCAGCTGGAATCGGGACGATCCAGTGGCGAATCCCTCGTCCTTGGGATTCTGCGTTTTGAGGGGGCGGGCGACTACTTCGTTCCTCTTGTGATAGAGGAGGATATCGATATCGAGGGCTTGAGGTCTGAAGGGTGCGCTTTGTCCGGTGCCGTGGCTCAACGTGCGAAAGCCTACGGCGTTGTTGAGGGCGAATGTGACGGGAAGAGGGCGATACTTCTCGATGGCGCATTCCATCCCAGATACATCAATACCGTCCTGGACCTAATAGAGTCAGATGCAATTGTTAGGGCTCGAAGAGGGCAATTCCGATTCAGGAAGGTGGGAGGCGTTCGTTCTGGGCAGGGCTGGAGGATAGAAGAAGTAGGAGATGCCTACACCAACAGCGTAGTTATTGCCGAGCGAAGAAGCGCCTTCAAGACATTTAGGCTGATGAGTCCGGGCATCAACCCTGATGTGGAGGTCGGAGTTCTACTCGCCACCATGACCGACTTCTGTGAGACGGCACGGGTGCAAGGAGAAGTTTCGTATGTTGATTGTCGCGGTGTGGAATATTCTGTGGGAGTGCAAACCGAAGAAGTCCCTAACATAGGTGATGCTTGGGAGCTGGTTGGAGCTGCTCTCGAAAACCTGACGAGGTCTATCGTGGCCGGGCGAGGAGCAGGAGACATAGAATGCTCAAATGTTGACCCAATATTGTCGAGTGACGCGTCGTGGCAGCTTGGCGCAACTGTTGGCCGGCTTCACCAGGCTCTGGCTTCCATCAAGGCCCCGGGCTTTGGCATACGGAAAGCGGGGGCCGGGGACGTAGAGCTGTGGCGCAGGAAAGCGAAGTCTCGCGCCGCGAGGGCGCTTTCCGATATCTGCCATGCCTTGGAGTGCGGTTCCTTGGATGGCAGCATAGATGCGACAGATGCAGCCAGGCTTGTTCTTGACAGGAAAGAGACGATACTGGCTGCAGTGGAAGGAGGATCGTGGGGACTGACGTCTGATCTGGATAAGATTGGGATGGTCATGCGGTGCCACGGAGATCTCCATCTTGGGCAGACTTTGGTAAGGCCGGATGGGTTCTATGCCATCCTCGACTTCGAGGGTGAACCTTTGGCTTCGGCAGAAGA
This sequence comes from Bacillota bacterium, assembly GCA_028709305.1. Taxonomy (GTDB): domain Bacteria; phylum Bacillota; class DTU025; order DTU025; family DTU025; genus UBA10085. The sequence goes on from JAQVXE010000014.1 coordinate 24,531, forward strand.
GAGGCGTGCCCTCACAAGCCCTGCGCGTGATCTGGCATGTATGCTCAGATCCTACAGCTATGCGGCAAATGCGGCTTTGATTAGCGGTCGGACTGGCCGTGAAGCAGAATACCCGGGCGAAGTGGAGAGCATCCTTGACGATTGGGAGAACTGCGCCAGGAAAGCATTTCTTGAGGGCTACTACCATGAGGTATCTCGTGGACGTGTGGATTTGGTTCCCAAGATGATTGATGCAAGAGACGCCCTTGTAGCCTATTTTGAACTGGAGAAAGCTTTGTATGAGGTGAGCTATGAGCTGAATAACAGGCCAGATTGGGTCATAATACCCCTCAAAGGAATCGCTAGAATAATAGGCAACTTGGGAGGTGGACGGCTATGACCAGCATCAAGCCGCCAGGGGTTACCATAATGACGCGCGAGTTTCCGCCTAACATCTACGGCGGGGCAGGAGTTCATGTTGATTACCTTTCATCGCGCCTTGCACGCCTCATGGATGTTGAGGTCAGATGCTTCGGAGAGAGACCGTATGAGGAAGATGCCTTTCCGGTTCTCAGCTACAGCCCATGGTTGGAGATGTCGAAAGGCTCTGATCTGAAGCTTCAGAAGGTGTTAGATCCGCTCTCTGTCGATCTGGCCATGGTTCGGGATCCGATTGAGACAGAGATAGTGCATTGCCATACATGGTACACATTTTTTGCGGGATACCTTGGAAAGATGTTATATGAGACGAAACTCGTGACTACGGTCCATTCTCTCGAACCTCTGCGTCCTTGGAAAGAGGAGCAGCTGGGCTCGGGATATGCCGTTAGCTCATGGATGGAGAAAATCGGGATAGAAAATTCTGACCGCGTTATCGCAGTCTCAAAAGAGATGCGCGAAGATGTGCTGGAACACTTCAACGTGGATCCGGACAAGGTTGTTGTTATACATAACGGGATTGACTTGGGCAGATACCGACGGATTGACGATGCAAGTGCATTATCACAATACGGAATAGAGAAACCATATGTGCTCTTTGTTGGGAGGATTTCGAGGCAGAAAGGGATCATGCACTTGCTGGACGCGGCTGAGATGATCAGGCCGGGCGTGAAAATCGTGCTCATTGCCGGAACTCCTGATACCAAGGAGATTGAAGAGAAGCTTGGCGAGCGTGTTGCCAGCCTCGACAACGTCATTTGGATAAACCGGATGCTTCCGCGTGAGCATGTAATCCAGCTCTATAGCCATGCATCGGTATTTGCATGCCCGTCAGTCTACGAGCCTTTCGGCATCATTAATCTTGAGGCTATGGCCTGCGAGATTCCTGTTGTGGCATCGGCGGTTGGCGGAATTCCTGAAGTAGTTATGGATGGTGAGACCGGGTTCCTTGTTCCACCGGCCGACCCTCACGAGCTTGCGTCGGCTATCAATCGCATACTCGACTCAGAGGAACTTGGTCGAAAGTTTGGGAGCGCGGGAAGGCTTCGTGTTGAGCGCTACTTCTCGTGGGAGGCAATCGCGGAGCAGACCAGGGACATGTACTTGGAGATGCTCGGCGGCTAGGAGCGCTGACAGAGTAGGCCTCTCGCATCAAGAGTGCCAGCCAGAAGGACGAAGGGCCGATGGGACACAAAAGGCCTGGGTTTTGTGGGAAACCCAGGCCAGTCTTGTCAATGGCGTATTCTTATGACCTGCAACTCATGGGCGAGTCTCCCCCGCGGTTGCCAGGGTGCAAGCGGGCACCCTACGAAATCTCAATGCCCTCTTCAATCAGAATGCTACATATCTTGGCGATCTTGACGATCTCGCCTGGCGTCCTGTTTGACACGGTGTCAACAAGGCGCTGGATTGCTAACTCCTGCTCGGTTTCGGGTGATGCAAAAAGCAATCTCATGTTCATATTCAAGCCATCAGCGATAGCCCACAGGGTTTGGAGTGAGGGACTCTTTTCGCCTCGCTCGATCTGCCCAATATAGCTAGGGTTGATGCAACACTTCTCTGACAGCTCCTCCTGGGACATGCCCTGCCGAAGCCTTGCTTCACGTATTCTCTTTCCTAGGTTTCTCAATCTTTCATTCATTTTTCCCAACCCCATGATCGATGGTAACTCGGACGGCAGTTTGGTGGAAGCATCTAGTAGCACAGGAGATTGAGGGAGAAAAGTGCTATTTGTATTGATGGCCTGATCGCATGGGGTATGCTATGGGCACTTTCAAACGGGCAAGTATCATGCCTAATATCACCCATGAGTAATAGGAGAGGGCGATTCACTGCTTTTTGGTCTTGTGATAGGATGAACATCGTGATGCAATCCCTAGTGCCGTGAATGTTTGCGTGTTAGGGCTTGGGTTGAGTCTAGAATCATCCGGCTGCCCGAGAGGGGGTGGTTGTCGGCAACGCACCAGGCGGAAGCTGGCTGAGGGGTCCCAATTGAGTGACCCGCTCCATGGAGCCATGCATATTCAGCAAGCTAGAAGCCTTGATGTGTTGCCAGGTTGCGATGGACAAGATGGTAGATAAGTTGTCAACGCAGGTCCAGAATCTTGGCGAGAGAATATGCTTTGGCAGCCGTGACCAAAGGGCCGGAGCCTGCATTGAACTCCAAGACGTGGCGAACAACCTGGACATTGTGCTCAACGGGAGAAATGTTCCCTGGAACACACACAGGCGAGCGCGCAAGCTTCTTGTGGAGATCTCATACCTGGCTGACCTTGCACGGCGGCTTGAACATTCAGACATGCTTTCCAGCCTGAGGGCTGTGCTGAAGTCGGAAACCACTGATGATGGCTGGCAAGCCTACCTTGGGATTGAAGCTCTGTTCTACGACATGGCTTCTGGCATGAAGTCAGCAGTATACGACGTCTGAGGCATGCGACATCTGTCGGCCTCATCGCCTGAACCTGAGTCGGGTTTCAGGGAGTGGGCTGGTCCTGTCATGGCGGGCATTCACATCTCACCTGTTCAGGACCTCAAGTAGCTCGTATGTGACTGGACCCCCAGGCGCTGCTACTTGCACCGTGGATCCTGAGGGTTGCCCTATGATTGCGCGCCCAACCGGCGACTCGCTGGAAAGAAGGCCGTTTATGGCAGACGCTTGTTCAGGCGGGACTATGAAGTACTCCATGTCCAACCCTAGTTCAACGTCGCGTATTCTCACGGTGGAACCGATCCTGGTTACGAGATCAGATTCGGTGTCCAGTCCTGCTGAGGCTGGGTAGAGGGTGGTAGCCAGCTTGGCTACGCCATGTGCGAGCTGCTCCGCCCCGGGGCCTGAAAAGAGCAGGCCCGCATCAGACCCTTTTGAACGCTGGAAATTGGCTGTGGTCTCTAGTATTGCTTCGCAATTGCGTGAGGATATGGGAGTCGATCCCGAGCGGGCACGTGGAAGAGCAAGGTAGACGAAGATTCCACCTCCGCCATTTTCGTTGTGGCATACTGTCAGGGCCCGCATGATCTGGCGCCCTGTCTTTGCCATGTTGTCTGGGCCGATCGGAAGAAGGGGAAGCATCATGTAGTGCCTTGATTTCCTGACGATTCTGGCAGCTGCCTGAACTGCTGATTGATCGGCGAAGTTCACCACAAGGCCCACTTTTGCGGCTCCAGACCCTCCGGGAGGCAGATAGCTTTCTCCGACTATTGAGGCATGTGAGGCCTTAAATTGCAGTGTGACAAGGGTGCCGCCGAATAGGCGAATCAGGTGTCTGGCATAAGCGAGGCTGGCTCCTCGGCAAGGACTGGGGCCTGAAGCGGGAATGTCCACTCCATCGGCGAATCTGACTCGCACAAGCACATCGACGGAAGATGGACCCTGTCTCGTTTCTGCACGTACTGGCTCTGTGCATGCAGAGAGAAACTGATTGCGCCAGTCACCTCTGCCAAATAGAAGGGTAGCTGGTACTTCGAGGCATCCGAGTTTCAGCTCGGAACAGGTTGACACATATCTTTGCATCCGTTCTCGAGGTGTTGAGCCTATAGGCGCACGCATGTCCTTGGGCGGCGAAGGCCTCCCTGAAAACCCGACTTTCATTCCCATCGCCTCCTTTTAGGTAGAATGCCCAGATGAAGCAGGAAATAGTCACTTGAATTGCGCAATTGTGCATCTGTTGTGCCTGCCGAAATATGGGCTTCACAAAGAGGCCATGAAAGCCGTTTGGGTCAGGCTCAAAGGAAAACGACGAAAAGAGTAGAAAAAAGCAGAAGGAGGATATTCACTGAGGAGGCTGGGTGGGTGCGTCATATTGCGAGCTGTCTGATTGCGCCGATTCTGGTAATTGTGGCGCTTGTTTGCTTTGCAGGATGTGTGGACGCTGGCGAACCATGGCTATTGCGTATTGAGCAAGGCGAGGGCTTCGCGGAAACGAAGGACGGCATAGTCTTCGTCGGCAATGAGCCTTTTGTTATGATGCGTTCACTTGCTGCAGGCTTTAGAGGGAACCTGACTTGGATAGAGCCGACCAAGGAATCTGTGTTTACTACAGATAGGGTGGTAGCGGTCTTCAAGGCAGGCCAGAAGAGCGCGCATATCAACGGGCAGTCAGTAGAGCTTTCGGCGCCACCTGATCTGTCCACCGGCCGAATGGCAATAAGCATAAATGACCTGGGGCTGATCGGCCTCAAGGCAAATGTGGACAGCGACGCTAAGGTCATAGAAGTCTCCTATCAGAGAAGTTCCGTGACCTCTGCTTCCTGGTCGGTGGAGGATGGAAGGGTCGCAATCATTGTCGAAGCTGATTATGGGTTCGAGTATTCAGACTTCGTGCTCATTCAACCTGACCGAGTCGTCGTCGACATACATGATTCCGTTCTGTCCCCATCATTTGAGGAATGCGCTGTTTCCTGTGGCGCTGTGGAACGTGTGAGGGCGGCCATGAACAGGCCGGGAGTTGTTCGCGTGGTCGTGGATCTTAATGCTCCGTTAGGATATTCGATATCTCTTGAACCCGGCCCGCCTGCGCAATTAGTGATACGCTTTAACATACGAATAAGCGAAATGCTTGTTGATCCCGGTATTAGCATTCCAAGGCTGATAGTCAAAGGTGATGGTCCAATATCGTGCACCGCCCCGGCAAGAGATGAGGATGGCTTTTGGCATACTAACATTACAGGAGCCACAATTGCAGGAAGCCTTACCAATATCACCGGGGAGATTGGGGCAGTTGACTGGGTGAAGGCCTCTCAGCTCGACGTGGGCACGGCGAGAATTGAACTTGGCTTGAAGGAAGGATATTCGCCTATTTTGCGTCCTCCCGGATCCGACAGGAGCGAGCTGGTTTTTGACATAGCCCTTACTGTGTCGGAGATAAAGATATACGATGAACAGGGATGCACTGTGACGAGGATTGCCACGTCGGGGCCGGTGGAATTCAAGTCATTCAGGCTCCCGGATCCCGAACGCGTCGGAGTTGATTTGCCCGGGGTGTGGGCAGGCGGATGCGGCTCTCTTTCTGTAGGGTCGACTGGGGTCCAACAGGTGAGATTTGCTCAATATACCGCCGATATTGGCAGGGTAGTGTTGGATCTTTCGCCCCAGGCTGCCAGGTGGGCACATTCTGTGCAGGTCTCGGCAGATAAGACGGAGGTTACTATTCGAGTGGGCAATTCGCCTATATACGGACGTACTGTTATGTTGGATCCGGGCCATGGAGGATCGGATCCGGGCACCGTCCATGGCGACCTCTTCGAGAAGGACATCAACCTGGATATTGCGTTGCGAACAAAGGATCTTCTGTTGGAAGCAGGAGCGATTGTTGTCATGACCCGCGAAGACGACTCCGCAATTCCGCCTGCCGACAGGCCAGTCATGGCCAATGAAATGAAGCCTGATGTATTTCTGTCGATCCACTGCAATTCAGTGCTTAATGTCTTCCCATGTGGCACTGAGACATACTACTACAACATGGTACCCTATAGCCAGGAGTTGGCCACGCAGGTTCACTCTTGTCTGCTCAAGGAGATCATGTTGGTGGACAGAAAGGTCCGGCGCAAGGATTACTACGTTCTCCGCGTAACAAACGTGCCGGCTGTGCTTGTGGAAGTAGGATATTTGTCGAATGAGGAGGAAAATGGGAAGCTGCGTCAACCTGAGTTCAGGCAGAAAGCCGCTCAGGGGCTGATTAACGGGCTTGCAGCCTACCTTGACAGCGATATCTTTGCCAAATGGCGAGAAGAGGCCAAGAGCAAATGAAGTCTGATAGCCGGCGTTGTAAGTCCTGGCGATGTAAGAGTATAATAATCACATGCAGTACAGAAGTATAGGCGTTTTTGATTCGGGAGTAGGCGGCCTCACTGTGGCTAGGGCGATTATGGAAGCCATGCCGGGCCAAGACATTATCTACTATGGAGATACTGCTCGGATGCCTTATGGGGATAAGCCACCCGAGGAGATAATGCGTTATGCGCGACAGATAATAGAGTTCCTTATTGGACGTGGCGTGGGTGCAGTGGCGGTGGCGTGCAATACGTCATCTGCGATCGCTGTGCCTGTCATAGGACGCGATTTTGATGTGCCTGTGGTAGGAATGATTGAGTGCGGCGCAGCTGCAGCTGCGGAGGCTTCGCGTTCAGGCCGAATAGGCGTCATCGCAACAGCCAATACGGTGCGAAGCGGAGCCTACTCAAGGGCAATTAGGGGCATGCGTCCGACTGCCCGTGTTGTGGAGCAGGCGTGTCCAATGCTTGTGCCCATGGTTGAGCGCGGGGAAGTCTCTGGGCCTGATGTTAGGAATGCCCTTTCAGAATACCTCCAACCGCTGCTAGAAGCGAATGTTGACACGATCGTCTATGGTTGCACCCACTATCCGTTTCTGGAGGCTGAAATACGGGCCATGGCCGGCGCTTCAGTCGCCCTGGTTGATCCCGCCATAAAAGTTGCATCGGCTGTCAAGGCAGCTATTGGAGAAGATGGATCTAGGCAGACGGGACTGCCTTCCTTCGTGACCAGCGGAGACCCGAGCGCCTTTGCTGAACTGGTCAGTACTTTGCTCGGCTGGAAGATGCAAGAGGTTGAACATGTAAATCTCGACGCGATAGGGGCTCATGCGGGGGAAGGTGACATGCTAGGTCGCCCAGATCGAGCATAGAGGTGTTGGGAGGCATGTTACTGTGGCCGTGCTCAGGCTCACAATTCTCGGAAACCAGGGTCCGTATCCGGGCCCGGGTGGGGCATGCTCGGGATACCTTGTAAGATCCCAGGACGCTTCAGTCCTCGTAGATTGCGGCCCCGGAGTCATGTCAAAGCTCGAGGAGCAGATCGACCTTCCTTCCCTGGACGCGATCGTCATCAGCCATTATCACCCAGATCACTACTCCGACTTTTTGACCATGCGCTATGCGTTCCATTACATTGACTCAAGCGGAGGAATGAATCGTCCTGTGACGCTGGCGCTTCCTCTGGTCGGCATGGAATGGTTCTTGCAGGAGATTGTCGCCACGGGCTACAGGCATTTGTTCGAAATTGTCCCCATAGAACATGGAACCCGACTCAGGGCAGGCGGCCGAGATTCCGGGCTGATCATGGACTTTAGGCAGATGAGCCATGCTATTCCGAGCTTTGGAGGGATTGTCTACGCCGGCAAGCCTGTGGATGGTGCAAGGGCGCCCCTTGCCTACACATCAGACACTGGACCCTGCGAATCATTGGATGGAATGGCCGGAAGCGCATATGCACTTCTGGCTGAGGCGTCATTGCTGGACGGGGACTTGCGGAATAAAGTGCCAGGCCACCTCAGTGCAGCAGAGGTGGGCAGGGTTGCTGCAGAGCATGGAGTGGGCCGATTGCTGCTCACTCATTTGCACCCGGCCAATCTGCTGGAAGAGTCGGTTCGAGAGGCGAGCGAAGCATATGGCGGAGAGGTAGAAGTAGCTGCCATGGGGAAGACTTATGCCCTGAACGCACCGCCTTCTGAGGAAATGGAGGATGAGCATGAGATCTGATGGAAGAGGATTGGACCACACGCGTCCTGTCAACATAACGAGGCATTACATAAAGCACGCCCCAGGCTCAGTATTGGTGGAGATGGGTGACACAAAGGTTCTATGCGTTGCAACATACGAGGAGAGGCCTCCGATGCACACCAAAGGCACAGGGCTAGGCTGGATTACTGCGGAGTATGCGATGCTTCCTCGGGCGACGATTGATCGGACGCCAAGGGAGAGGAATAGGGGAAGAATCGCTGGACGCTCCCAAGAGATACAGAGATTGATAGGAAGATCCCTTAGATCCGTGGTTGACATGGAATCTCTGGGCGAATGTACGATATGGATAGATTGCGACGTTATTCAGGCAGATGGCGGCACGAGAACGGCTTCTATTACAGGAGCATATGTTGCCCTGATAGACCTCTTAGATTCTATGGAACAATGGGCAGGGAAGCCTCTTCCGGTCCATGATTTCCTGTCGGCGATAAGCGTTGGAATAGTAGATGGGGAGCTGATGCTTGACCTATGCTATGTTGAGGATTCCCGTGCCTCGGTTGACATGAACGTGGTAATGACCGAAGGGGGCAGGTTTGTCGAGGTTCAGGGAACGGCTGAAGGCGAGCCGTTCAGCAAAGAGGACCTTGATTCAATGCTCAAGCTGGCTGAAAAGGGCATCAAGAAGCTGTGCGCGCATCAGCGTGAAGCGCTGGGAGTGGTTGCTGAAAGAATAGTCGGCAGTGAGAAGAGCAAGTGAGGCGGCTGGTAATAGCCACGAGGAATCGTGGCAAGCTTGAGGAGATCAGGCAGATACTGTCGGATCTGAACATCTCCGTTGAAAGCTTGTCCGACTACCCGGGCATTGAGGAAATAGAAGAGACTGGAGAGACTTTCAGAGAAAATGCCCTCGAGAAGGCGATCACTGTCGCAAAGCACACAGAACAAGTTGTTTTGGCAGACGATTCCGGGCTTGTTGTGGATGCCTTGGGGGGTGCTCCGGGAGTCATGTCGGCAAGGTATGCAGGTACCGGAGCCTCCGACAGCGACAGATACAGGAAGCTCCTCGCAGCGATGGAAAGCGTGCCGGATGACCAGCGCACAGCGAGGTTCATGTGTGTGGTGGCAATAGCGACCCCGGAAGGCCGGACGTGGACTGTAGAGGGGAGTGTAGAAGGGGCTATCACAAGAGAGCCTCGGGGGAAGGGCGGGTTTGGCTATGATCCCGTTTTTCTCGTGCCGGAACTGGGACTGACATTTGCTGAAATCGATGCGAAAACCAAGAATCACATGTCCCATCGCGCACGGGCTCTTGCCAAGTCTGTTCCAATGGTTGAAGAGGCCTTGAGCATTTGACGCGCGCCTAGCCGTATGGTAAACTCGTATTGTTCGGGGCGTAGCTCAGTTTGGTAGAGCGCATGGTTTGGGACCATGATGTCGCAGGTTCAAATCCTGTCGCCCCGACCAGTCATTGAAAAGTGTTCATAGGTCCATAAAGGTAATGATGGAGAGTAGTAGGCTGGGAGTTGCCCAGGCAGGGAGGGTGCGCCGCGACTGAAAGCGCCCCTGGGGATGCCCGGCGCGAATTCACTCCTGAACCGCACGCTGAAAGGCACACGTATGTGGCCTGGTAGGCGCCGACGGGAGCCTCCCGTTACAGAGGCAGGGCATGAAGCGTGCCTGTAAAGAGGCCTAACGGCGAAAATGGGTGGTACCACGTAGTCCACGACTTGCGTCCCATACGCATAGTCGTGGACTTTTTGCTATATACAGGACTTTTTGGAGGCGTGCTTATCGGTGTCACGGAAGCGGGCGAAGAAAGTGAGGCTCGACGACTTGCTCGTTGAGCGAGGGCTAGTCGAGGACTTGAAAAGCGCAAGAGCGTGGATCATGTCGGGAAACGTAATCGTCGATGAAGTGCGGGAAGACAAACCGGGAACGCCTGTAATGGCCGATGCAAGTATCAGGATCAGGGGCAAGGGCATCCCGTTCGCCAGCAGAGGTGGGCTGAAACTCTCGGCTGCCCTTGACGCGTTTGGCGTGGACGTTGAGGGCAGGATAGTGCTGGATGCGGGCGCTTCCACAGGCGGATTCACAGATTGCCTCCTATCGCGAGGCGCTGCGTATGTATACGCAGTTGATGTAGGCTTCGGCCAGCTTACAGGCAAGCTGCGCCAGCATCCTCGTGTTGCTAACATGGAAAAGACCAACATTGGGGACATTGTGCCGGGAGAACTTGACCCTGCGCCCAACATGGGAGTCATCGACCTGTCCTACTTGTCGCTGTCGATTGCGGTTCCAACTGTAGCCAGGTTGCTCATGAAGTCTGAGTTCGGGGTCGAGCCGGAAATCATCGCACTTGTAAAGCCCTTATTCGAGGTGGCGGCGGCAGGCCCTGATCTTGGGT
>JAQVXE010000077.1 GCA_028709305.1 Bacillota bacterium
GAGCGGTGTATCTCTATCGAGCTAGAGGATGAGAAAGGGAACCTTAAGGACGGGATACACGCTGCGAACCTGGGAGGGATGTGGCAGGCCGTGGCGTGCGGGTTCGGAGGAATACGTCTGCCCGATTCTGCGGGCCAGGATGGGCTGTGCCGCGGGGACGAGGAAGAGGCCGACCCGGTCATATCCATCAATCCGCGTCTCCCGAAGAGTTGGGACAGGTTGGAGATGCCGTTCGAGTGCCGGGGCAGGCGCCTGCGGACGATTATCACTCGCTATCGCGTCGCTGTAGCCAATGAGGCGCAGGATGCCGAGGGGGACGGGGACGAGTCGGTGATCATTGAGTGCGCCGGACAGAGGAAGCGTATCGCACAAGGGCAGACCGCCGAATTTGTCCTCGACTAAATGCAGTTGACCAGTTGAGCGAAGGCAGACAAGTTCATGCTATCATGGAGGCGGCAGGGGTGCAGTGGACTTCGTGCGCCTCTGTCCTTTTGCAGCACATAGCTGGGCAGATCCGAAGTACCCAAGCTCGGCTACGTGCTTGGGGGAGCCATGCTGGAGAGGAGGCTATCGCAGGTGTACAAGCTTATGGTTGTGGAAGACGACGCCAAGATCGCAGAGATTCTCTGTGGCTATCTTGCCAGGTACGGCTACGATGCCGTTCGCTTGTCAAACTTTGAGGACGTGAAGTCAGATTTTCTGAGCATCTCTCCTGATCTGGTGCTGCTCGACATCAACCTCCCCTACATGGACGGTTTCTTCTGGTGCCGACAGATACGCACCGTGTCCAAAGCGCCAGTGATTTTCATCTCCGCCCGCTCGGGGGACATGGACCAGGTGCTAGCCTTGGAACATGGCGGCGATGATTACATCACGAAGCCATTCTCCGTAGATATAGTTATCGCCAAGGTCAAAGCCGCGCTCAGACGGGCGTATGGTGAGTACTCAGTCAGAGCCAGCGCCAGCCAGGACGTGTATGAGCTGGAAGGCTTGTATCTCGATCGCGCAAGAAGCAGTGCCGAGTGGCGAGGCAGTGAAGTATTCCTGACTCCCACGGAGTTTCGACTCCTCAGTATCCTGGCGCACCGCCCCGAACAGGTGGTTTCCAGACATGAGCTTCTGGAGGCTCTATGGGATGACGTGGATTTCGTCGATGACAACACCCTCACTGTCAATGTCACCCGTGTCAGGCGCAAGCTCGAAGAGCTAGGTATAGAAGGGGCCATTGAGACCGTGCGCGGACAGGGGTACCGCATTACTTGTTCGTGGAGGGATAATCGATGAAGATCCGGGAGTATCTCGCGGCTCGGCTTGGCTTTGTCGTTGCACACCTTCTCGCCGGCGCGTTGTGCATCGCCGTAATCCAGCTGGACCTTCTTTCCACCGGTGGGCTCGGGCTAACCCGTGGTTCGTCTACATACATCGCTCTCCTTCATTTGGCAATGCTCGTCCCTGCGCTTGCAGCGGATTACTCAAAGCAGAATCGTTTCTACACGAGGATGCGCGAGATCGCCCAGGCGCCCGACCCTCTCGATCACGTGCCGTTGCTTCCAGGGGCGAAAACAGCGGAGCAGCGCATTGCAGGCGAGTTTGCACATTCAGCTTACAGCCACTACACCTCCGAGATGCTTACTCGCGACGAGCGTTCACAATTCCACATAGACTTCACGAACAGATGGGCGCACGCTATGAAGACCCCGGTTTCAGTAATCGATCTCCTGGTCCAACAATCCAGGGAAACAGAGTCGCAAGAGATGTGCGCTCTCTTCGAGAGCATCCAGGAAGAAAACGAACGCATCGCCCATGGGCTCGACATGATGCTGGGCATGGCGCGTCAGGAACGGTTCTCAGTCGACCTCTTTCCTGAACGGGTTGACCTTGCGGAGCTTGCCCGTGAGGTGATCAACAAACACAAGAAGGAGTTCATCCGCTATTCCATATACCCTCGGATCGAAGTCACAGCTGGGAACGCTTGCGTAGAAACGGACAGGAAGTGGATCGCATTCGTCATAGATCAGCTGCTATCCAATGCCATCAAGTACACCAGGGTTGCCCCTTCGGATGACAACAAGAGACTGCTCATTCGAATAGAGGACAAGATCAAGGCTGAAGCTGACGCAGGCACCAGCGCCAGCGTGGACGCCGTCATGCTGACCGTAGAGGACTGGGGTGTCGGCATACCCGAACACGACCTCCCGCGCATCTTCGATCCCTTCTTTACAGGCGAGAATGGGCGACTTGCGCCGGAATCCACCGGGATGGGGCTTTTCCTGGCAAACAGGATCTCGAGGGAGCTCGGCCATAGCCTCACTGTCCGATCAGAGCGTGGGCGTGGCACGGCTATGACAATAACCTTCGCCAGCAGGGTGATTACATCTGGCATAGCGGTCAAGTAAGGGCGCGGGTCTGGGAACCATGCTCATGGGGAGTGCCGCATTTGCAAAGTGCGGCATTTCGTCGTCTGTGCCGTCATTCCTTTCAACAATGTAAGGTTTCACGTTCCCTCCTGCAAGGTTGATCACGGGTTGCACATGACCCGACATTGTATACTTTCAGATGACGGGATGAATACGGCTCGTATCCGGGCTTTGTGTTTTCATGCATAGATTGGGGGATGCCAATATGCCGGTTCTAACTGCGCAGAGCTTGACCAAGATTTATGGTTCGTCTAGACAAACCACTGCCACCCGTGCGCTCAGCGGGCTCAACCTCGAGGTGGATACGGGCGAGTTCGTCGGGGTAATGGGTCCTTCCGGAAGCGGGAAGACGACCTTGCTCAACATACTTGCAACCATCGATACGCCCACGTCCGGGAGTGTTGAGATAAACGGCGTGTCCCCGGCCAAGCTGCACGGAAATAAGCTGGCGCTTTTCCGGCGCCGCAAGCTCGGCTTCGTGTTTCAGGATTTCAATCTTCTGAACACGCTTTCCGTTCGCGACAACATCGCTTTGCCGCTAGCCCTTGACAACGTGGAGGCAGATGGGATCCGCCGCCGTGTTGGGGAAGTGGCGGCTCGGCTCGGAATCGCCCACATACTCGACAAGCGTACTTACGAGATATCCGGCGGGGAACAGCAGCGCGTTGCCATAGCAAGGGCCATCGTTCACAGACCTGCAATACTACTGGCCGATGAGCCCACTGGAAATGTCGATTCGAAGGCATCGAGAGACATCATGGAGGCGTTCGCTGATCTGAACAGCGCCGATGGCGCTACTATCCTGGTAGTCACCCACGATCCTTTTGTGGCCAGTTTTTGCCGCAGGATCGTGTTCATCAAGGACGGCAAAGTCTTTTCTGAACTAAGGAAGAAGGATGGGCGGCAGACGTTCTTCCAGGAGGTCCTCGACACATTGAGCGTGCTCGGAGGCGAATACGGAGATCCCGCTCGTTCCCGAGCCTGAAAGAGATGGACATGAACGGAGGCAACATCAATGTCCCTATTTCAGCTGGCATACAGCAACGTAAGGGAGAATAGGCGAAGCTACGTCAGCTTCTTTGCAAGCTTCGCTTTTTCAGTAATGGTCTTCTACATATTCGACGCCATCGCGACTGCTCCCGAGATCGCCGCAGGAGGATACAAGGGCGCCATGGCCTTGGATGGAAGCCTTCACGTGGCGCGCTGGGTCATAGCGGTGTTCTCATTTTTCTTCACGCTATACTCAAACTCTGCTTTTCTTAAGATGCGCAAACGCGACCTGGGCATAATGGCCCTGCTCGGCGCGACGCCTTGCCAGGTTCGTTCAATGCTTCTCTTGGAAAACGCCATTATCGGGCTGACATCGATTGTGGCCGGACTGTCTGTAGGGGCGCTTCTGTCACGCCTCATCGCAATGGCTACGCTGCAGATGCTCAGACTGGATATTCCGGCCCCGGCGGGCCTTGCTGTCAACCTTCATTCAATCTGGCGGACAGCTCTGATCTATGCGGGACTATTCTCGGCCATCAGTCTGCTCAATACTGTATCTGTAAGAACGAGCCAGGTGATTCAGCTCGTTCGGGCACCGAAGAAGCCGAAATCACCACCTGCCACGTCCCCGATTCTGTTCGTCCTCGGGGTAGCTTGTCTTGCTGGGGGGTACTATGTGGCGTATACGTTGACGCCCTGGCAGGTTGTGCACGCGATGTTTCCTGTTACGGCGGTAGTATGCGTCGGGACATACCTTTTTTTCACACAGGTGAGCGTGGTAGTTCTGAGACATCTTTCGGATCGCAAGAGCTTGTACTACAGAAACATCAACCTGATAACCCTTTCCGACCTTACGTTTCAGATGAAGGACAACGCCAGGGTGCTCGCGGCCGTGACTATACTGAGCGCCATAGTTCTTACCAGCTCCGGAGTGGTGTATAGCATGGGGGAAATAGGGCTGAGAGAGGTGCAGTCCCACTTTGTGAGATCCGTTTCATTTGCACTGGCAGGCCCTGACGACGCTCGGGAAGTTGTAGACAGTTACGTTCGGGCTCTCGAAGCGGGGGGAGTCAGGCTTGAGGATGGCATAGCTCGGATCCCGTATCTGAATGCAGAGGTGGAGAAGATTGATAACGGTGATCCAGAGAGGAAAACGGCGTTTCTCATTTCGGAGGATGACTACAACGAATGGGCAGAGAGAGCTGGAACTTCACCAATTCAAATAGAGCCAGGCTGCGCCGTGGAACTGATGCCTGTGGCGTCTGGAGACCAAGCTGGCAAGATGGAGGCTGTGCCTAACAATGCCATTAGGATACAAAGAGGTGGACATGAGACCGAACTGACCTATTGCGGGCATATGCGTACGGATTTGAGAGCTGCGAGCTCCATGAATTACTGGTACCGGACGTGGACTTCGCTTATTGCCATAGACTCCGGCGACATTCAGGATATTGCTGGCCTTGGTTCAGACGGCGGCGACGGGGTGATATTCTCATGTGATGTGGAAAACTGGAAGGTTGCTGAGCGGGCTGAACAGGCGGCCCGGACGCTTCTGCCAGAAGACAGGCTTGCCGACTACACATCTATAATTAGCACATACGCTGAAGAGAACACTCACTATGGTGTTACGATGTTCGTAGCAGTGTTTATGATGTTTCTTTTCTTCCTGGCATCCAGTTCAATGCTGTATTTTCGCTTCTTTCTCCAGCTCCGCGAGGATCGTGAGAAATACACTGCCCTACGGAGGCTGGGGCTGTCGTGGCGAGAGATCCGGGCTATCGTATCCAGGGAGATGGCTGTGCTCTTTTTCATGCCCTGGGTAGTGGCGACATTGCATCAAACCTTTGCTCTGAGGTCTTTTGCCACTGCCATCGACACAAGCGTGTGGAGTTACGGTGCCGTGGCGGCAGTGGCATTTCTGATTCCGCAGACGGCATATTTCTTGGCCGCCAGAGGCGCTTACCTTGCAGAGCTTGCCCCGGTGGCGAAGTGAGAGTAGACGTTTTGGACTGGAGCCCAGTAGCAGCGGCAGCTATACGTAGACAACCTCAAGGTGAAATCATGATGCTTTCGGTGACGACCAGGCATCCATCCATCGACTGCCAGCGACACTACGATTTTTCGTAGTGTTTTTTCTTATACGTAAGCGTCAAATAGTGCCCACATAGTCAACCACTGTTCTGCGTGGGATAATCTCCGTAGCAGAGCTGGGGGAGCAGATCCGGAATCCGGAATTCGGAAACTGAAGGGGCTGGGGGGTGAAGGGGGGCAGCATGCACCGTGGAAAACGGAGAAGTCCCGTGGGGCGACATGAATCGTGGCAAAGCGTATAGTTTTTAGTCATTTTCGAAACCAAAGTGATCAAATTCGAGACCGGGCCCGGCTAAAATCTAGTCCTTTTCGCGGAAACACGCTGCGGAGGAGGCGGCATACATCCGTGCATAGGAATAATACGTATAATGAACAGGCTAACTGTGGAGGAGATGGGGCGAACATGCATGTAAATGAGATAAACGCTCACAACAAGCCCCCGGCAGTCTAGATTTTATACCCCTCCAGTCTAACCTTTAGCCTGAAGTGAATTCAAAATGACTAAAACTTAGGCTAGTTGAATCGGACAGAAGTTGCACAGCCATATGTAGGAATGGGAACATGAATAATCCTGGCCGAGATGGGCTGCGTTACCAAACAGAACGTGGCCTTGTAGGCGTCAAACAGCGCCCATCTAACTCTCGGGTGGGAGCTGCGATATGACCTGGCTGCACTCGATGAGCTGCTGCCATACTCCAAGACCTTCCCGACGCCTGCCGGGTGAAACGATATCAACAAGATCATGTCCTAGCCCCCGTTTGATATCCAGGTGGGGGCTACTTGAGGCTTACGGATAACTGGCTGTTTGCGGACCCCCGCCCAGCCTTGATGGGCGGGGTCACCGGCGTGTACCGTCGGCGTATTGTATAGACCAGTAGTGATTCTTCCGCGACGGCTACATGGTGGGGACCATGTACCAGTAGGGGCTGAATGTCTGGCCTGGACGAGGCGACACGTAAGGGGATGCCATTGCGTACGCCCGGCATTCTCTGGCACAATTGCAGCATACGCGGGCGCAGTGCTGGGACGCTTGATCGGCGTGCCTCATGCATTCTGCGGCGCAGGCTTCGCATACATCCGCGCAAAATGTGGCCGATTCTTTCGAAAACCGGCTGTCGCTTGCGATGTATCGCGCTGTAAGAGCGCAGACGTCGGCACAGTCACGCAGCAGCTGAAGCTGTGCCGCTCTTGATTGCACATCTGGCATTCTCCCTACGTGTGTCACCATATGGTCGCATACTGCCTCGCAGTCTTGAATCACCCTCACGATCGGAGGATACATGTTCATCATATCTGTCCTCCTGTTATGGCTTGACCTAATATGGGTTTGCTCTATGAGTATGCGGCCTGTGGCGCAGGAGTGAGGGTGCTGGAGATTTTGTGACCGCGCGGCCCGTGCTCAATCGCGCTAACGGTCATCTGCACAGAAACTTGTCGAGACTCACCTATCGTCCCATTGGAATCTCTATAAGGGGCGCGCCCACTACTAGCCCTCCGTTCGTGCTTGCCCCGGCCGACACTGGACCAAGACCAGTAGAACCCGATGCAGTGCCGCTTATGTCCGACACTGAGCCATCGGCATCGAACGTGACCTGCGCACCGAATTTCCCGCCCAGTTTGACGGGACCCGCGCCGCCCTGGGCGCCCACTCCCACGAAGATCTGGGTGACACGCTTGTTCTTGAAGTCCCATGTCAGAGAGGCTGTGGCGCCTGCCGAGACCCCGATCTCAACCGTGGTGCATGTCACGCTGTAGTCTACCGGGCCCAGGCTAAGGCTGAACTTGCTGCCTCCCTTGAACGGGCACTTGTCGTCTGGATCGGGAGGAACGCTCGCGTCCCCAACCGGCGCTTCTGCCTTGCCTGTGCCACCACAGCGCGGGCACTCATAGTGGGATATGGGCATCGAGGCCAACATCACGGTGTGATCGTACGCCATTTTGATCATGGAGTGTGCTGTAATTCGGCGGTCTAGCTCTGCCAGCTTATACGTGGTTGGGTCGTATATGGAATCTAGTATTGGCTGAGAGAAGGCCCAGTAGTCCTCGATTGCGGCCACCACTACCCCGTTCATTGCAGCCCAGATAGGCTTGTTCTTGGCAAACTCACCTCTGGCAAAGGCCGCGGCCTCCGCGCAGAACTCGGCCGCAATCTTCTCTGCCTCCTCTTCTGAACCCGCGGCTAATGCCCGCTGTGCATACTGCTGCACCATGGAAGTGTATCTCTCAAGGCTGGCGTCGAGGTTGGCCTGTTTGCTGGCCTGATCTGTAGCCTGAACCGCCGTTTTCCAAAAGTAATCCTCTATTAGCCGCAGGTGCAAGAGCTGCTTCTCAAATCTGAGCGGGAACTCGCCGGGGATGTCGTAATCCTGCGGGCTGGTTGCCACTATTACCTGGCGTTTAAGGTTGAGGCTTTGCTGTACTGCAGAGAAGTCTTCGACCATAATTATGCCCATGACTTCCGATAGTGGTTCCATTGAACCGGCCAGCGAATCAATGCCTCCCCAGTCACCAAAACGCGGCAGCATCAGAACGGCGTGGCTGTGCGGAGCCACCAGGGGCGCCACCGAAACCACCGATGCCAGTGAGTCGCTACTATCCCAGACAGGTGGACGAGGCGGCACCTGATCAGAGTCGCCGTAGGCCTCGTCAAGCGCATCTGCGAGAGAATCGTTGACTCGAGTGCAGAACCCCATCTTCGACCCGCGCATCATCATGTCAATTGCGTTTTCGTAGTCTTCCTGCGCCATGTAGATCTCTCCCAAGGCCGACAGGGCGGGGCCAAAATCGTTCCTGGTCTGAAGTGCCTGGAGGTATAACGTTTCAGCCATGCGCACGTCGCCAAGTTCGCGAATGGAGTTGGCAAGGTTCGTAAGTATCATGGGAGACTCGGGGTCAACTTCTCTGGCTGCCGTAAGCACGACAACTGAATCGGCGATCTCTCCCAGCAAGCGGAGTATGGCGCCGAAGTTGTTCAATGCGAGGCCAAGGCCGGGCATCTCCATCACGGCGCGGGCAGATAGAACAACTGAGGCCG
>JAQVXE010000078.1 GCA_028709305.1 Bacillota bacterium
AGAGATGAGGCTACAGTACATATCGGCAACTGATACGATTTTCGCCAGGGGGTCGATGTTATCGCCTGCAATTCCACGGGGATATCCGCTACCGTCGTGCCTCTCTTCGTGCTGGAAGACTATGGCCCTACTGTAGGCCATAAACCGCTCCTCCTGCCTGAGCACCGCAAGGGACAGTTCCGGATGCTTCTCAGGCTCATCAGGCTCGAGCGCCATGCCTATGTCGAGCAAGAGCGCTGCAAGACCCACGTCGGTTGTGCGCCGCGGCAGCCCCGCCTTGGCCGTAACAAACATAGACAGCGTCGCAACATTAATGGGATGCGAATACCGGTAGTCCTCCGCGCGCATCACCGGGGGTATCTCAATGACATTCAAGCCAATCCCCTGAATCCCGTCTTCGATATCGTGGACCAGCTCGAGCAGGTCGTCGAAGGGCACCCTAACCCGGCTCGGGTCCCCGGCCTCCCGAACATGTTCTGCGAATTCCCGCAACATCTGCCTGCCTCTTGAAACCACATTCCACGGAACGGCATCCTGGATATCCAAATCGTCTGTCCTAGGATCCTCTATGAATATGTGGGGGACGCCAAGCTCCCGGAGCCTTGCAATCCCGGCCTCCTTGAGGACCGAACCTGCAGACATCTGGGTCACGCCCGAGCCGTTGTATACCCCTTCGGCCAGCACCATTCCTGGCTTCATATGTTCCGCAGCTATCCTTCTCATCCCACGCCAACTTCCTTCCCGCGAGGAGCCTTTTCGTAGAAGAATGACGACATCGGCGCAAACCCTATATCTCTTGCGTTGAGAATAGTCTCCGTCCCTCCGATAAACAGCACGCCGTCGTCCTTCAGGCTTTGCCAGAACTTGTTGTAAAGGTCTTGCTTCGCTTCATCTGTAAAGTAGATAACAACATTTCTGCATAGTATCAAGTCGAAACCACTCTGAAAGGGATCAGCCAGCAGATTGTGCATCTTAAACTGCACCTTCGACCTCATCTCAGGCGAGATCACATACTGCTCTGCATTTACCTTGAAGTGCCTTTCCAGCCTGGCCGACGGCACGTTTCGCACATCCTGCGGGCCGTACACTCCTGCCAAAGCCTTAGACAGAATCATGCTGTCGACATCCGTCGCCAGCAGGCGATGGTATCCTCTTGGCGCTATGTCTTCAAGAATCATCGCCACCGAGTAAATCTCCGCACCATTGGAACACCCGGCGCTCCATATGTTGAGGTTCCGGGACCTTCCCAGCAGCTCAGGCAGGACTTTCTGCTCAAGCTCGTCAAACTTTTCCGGGTTTCTAAAGAACTCCGACACATTTATGGTGATGTAGTCAGAGAATTTGTCCAGTTCTTCGGGATCGCGCTCCAGCAGGCGGCCATAGGCGGCAAACGTGGGCACTCCCGCCCTCTCCATCAGGCTCCCTATACGCCTCTGCATTTGCTGGGATTTATAAAGTCCGAGGTCTATCCGGGTCAGCTCAAGAACCTTCCTGCGAAACACTTCATAATCTACGTTGTCAACAAGGCTCATATACAATACCTCACGGGCTCACTCAAGCATAACTTCAGTGATTATAATGAAAGAACAGCATCTACGATCTCATCGGCAATCTCAGGAAGCGGAACTACACGGTCAGCATATCCTCGCTCAACAACTACCCTCGGCATCCCGTAAACGACACAAGTGGACTCGTGCTCGCACACAGTCTTGCCGCCCATCCGCTTTATCCGCGCCATGGCATCGGCTCCATCAGATCCCATCCCGGTCATTATCACACCCACTGTCCGCCTGCCGTAAAGATCGATCGCGGAATTCATGGTTATGTCCACGGCAGGCCTCACACCATGCATGGGCGGGCTGGAATCCAGTTTCACAGTGCCGTCAGGCTCTACCGCCATGTGAAGCCCGCCTTGGGCAATAAGCGCCTCGCCTTGCGTTATGACCTCTCCGCCCTGGGCCTCAGCCACCCTTATCTTCGACGCCTGGTTCAACCTGTCAGCCAGAGATCTCGTGAAGCCGGCCGGCATGTGCTGCACAATGAGCACTCCGGCAGGCAGGTTTGGAGGAAGCCATGGCACTACCTGTGTAAGAGCCCTCGGGCCTCCTGTAGACGTCCCGATCACAACAACATTTTCTGCGCGGCGGCCGTCCCTCCAAGCCTTGGCTGGCTTAGCCTCACGACCTGAACCTCTCGACAGAGCCCTTGAATCCCGAGCAAGTCGGCGTACACGAGCAGCTGACACCTTCGCAGCCGCCTTCACCTTTGCAAGCAGATCATCGCGGACCTTGGAAATATCGAGAGAGATCGCACCTGAAGGTTTTGGCACGAAATCGATGGCCCCAAGATTCAGCGCGCGGAGCGTAATCTCCGCTCCCTCCTGCGTCAGGCTGGAGAGCATCACCACGGGGATGCCCAGCTCCCCGGCGAGCGTAGGCAAGGCAGCTAGCCCGTCCATCACAGGCATCTCCACGTCCAGGGTAATCACATCAGGCCTGAGCGATCTGGCCTTCTCTATGGCATCCCTACCGTCTCTGGCCGTGCCCACTACAGCAAGCTTCGGATCGGAAGCAATCATCCCGGATATGACTTTGCGCATGAACGCGGAATCATCGACGATGAGCACTGAAATAGGCATCATCAACCTATCAACTTCTTAACTGAGGCCAGGACGCTGTCGGGTTCATACGGCTTTACGATGAAATCCTTGGCCCCCAACTTGATCGCTTCGATCACCATAGCCTGTTGCCCCATGGCCGACACCATGATTATCTTGGCCTCAGGATCAACCCCACGTATCTCGCGGACTGCAGTGAGGCCATCCATGACCGGCATGGTTATGTCCATAAGAACTAAGTCCGGATTGTGTTCTGTGTACTGATTGAGCGCATCAAGCCCATTCTCTGCCTCAATGACTTCGTAACCGTTCTGGCTCAACAGCTTCCCGGCCCTCATCCGCATGAACGCAGCGTCATCTACAACAAGGACAGTCGGCACCTGCCTAACACCCCCACCTGAAGCTAAAGCTCCTCTTCTGCCATCCCCAGTCGCCGAACAAGAACCTTCTCACGGCCGACAAAATAGCGCAAAGTGCGCCCACCATTCCCGCCAATGTCCTCGGCAACAATAGGGATCCTCATAGTCTTCAAAATTCCCCTGATGGCTTCAGCATTGCGTACCCCGATGTCCATGAACTCGAGTTTAGGAAGGACATCGAACATCCTGGCGCCCCCGGCAATCCGGGCAACAAGTCTCGCCCTTTCGGCGCCAAGCTTCAAGACTTCATCGATGAGCATGGGAACCCCAACATCCGCATACTTCAAATCCCTGCGCGTCCCGCTATCCCTGGCTGAAAGCGACTCGGGCAAAGCCACGTGGGCCATTCCCCCCACTTTCCTCACGGGATCATGGATAACTACGCCTATACACGATCCAAGCCCGTACGCTACAAGGACATCGCCTGGCTGATCCGACACATGCATCTCGCCAATGCCGATCGGCACTACGTCTCTAGCTTCGTCTAGTGTCATTCCTCTCCTCCACAACTCTCCTGACAAGGCTCGGAACATCCAGTATCAGCGCTACCCTCCCGTCTCCCAGGATAGTAACGCCCGACACGCCCGGAATATTTCCGATGAAAGAGCCCACGCTCTTGATGACTATCTCCATCTCGCCTACCAAAGAATCGACCACCAGTCCCACCTGGCCTTCATGGGAAGAGGTGATCACGGCAAACATCCGCTCCCACTGATCCGCCCTGTCATCCTCGCCATCGCGGGCAAAGACGTCGCCCAGCCAGAGCAGGGGGACAACGTCTCCCCGGAGGCGAATGGCCTCACTGCCATGGACCGTATGAATGTCAGACAGCTCTATCATAGTGATCTCCATCACTGAGGCCAGCGGAATGGCGTAGATCCGCGAGTCGTAGCCAACCAAAAGCGCCCTGATTATCGCCAATGTCAGAGGAAGTTTCACAGTGAAAGTCGAGCCCTCGCCCATAACCGTATCTATGGAAATCGTCCCATTGAGCCGCTCTATGTTCTTGCGGACGATGTCCATGCCGACGCCGCGCCCGGAAACGTCATCCACCTGCTTGCTGGTGGAAAGCCCCGGCGAAAAGATTAGATTCACCGCATCTCGGTCAGACAGCCTCGCCGCCGTATCCTCCGAAATCAGCCCTTTGCTCACAGCAGATTCCCTGATCGCGTCAGGGTCTATTCCCCTGCCATCATCAGCAATCTGGATGACTATGTAGTTCTCCTGATGGAAGGCGGAAAGCTTCACTGTCCCTTTTCGCGGCTTGCCGGCGGCAACCCTATCTTCCGGACTCTCTATTCCATGACCCACTGCGTTGCGAATCAAGTGGATCAGAGGATCCCCTATCTCTTCCGAAACAGACCTGTCGAGCTCTGTGTCTTCACCTTCTATGATGAAGTCGATCTCCTTGCCCTGTCCCTGAGCGAGATCCCTCACCATCCTCGGGAAGCGCCTGAAAACGTTGGCTATGGGAAACATCCTGGCCTTGTTTATGGCCTCCTGAAGTTCAGTGGTAAGCCTTCCTATGTGGGTGGAGGTCCTGTTCAGCTCCGCCACGAGCCCGTCCCCGCCATGTTTCTCCGCAAGCTTCGACTCCAGCTGAGCCAAGTGCGTTCTGTCGATAACCAGCTCTGCAACGAGGTTCGACAAAACGTCGAGCCTGGCCACATCGACCCTCACAGTAGTAGCTCTAGTCGGCATCGCGCTCGCAGTGGTCCTGGCCGCCACAGCCGATGCCCCGCTTGCAGCCTTCGCGCCGGCCTCAGAACCTCCATCGTCGTCGCCGCGGGCAGCCGGAGCAACGCCTTTCTCAGTCGCCTCGTCCATAAAGACTTCGGCGGCCGCGGAAGCCTCCGAATGCGCCCTGAGGGAGCCTGTGGGCCTAACCTGGACAACCACAGCCGATTCAACATCAGAAACAGCCATCGCCGCCTCAACGAGAGGTTGCGGCGAATCTCCATCCCACTGGATGGCAACAGTCAGTTCCGCAACATCTTCGCCTGCCTCTATCCGCTCCATAGAGGGGACGGTGTATATGATATTGCCCATCACCGACAGCCTATCTGCAACCTGGTAAGCCCTGACCGACGGCATTGGACAGTCCTTCGTAAAAGCCACAGCAAGCTCAACATCGCCAGGTCCGTGCATGAGCGTTCCATCCATGTCGCCCTCCCGGGGCGCCGGCTCGCCTCGGTCTCGGCCTCCCGCGCAGCTTTCCTCCGAATCAGCTTCCGTCGTTTCCTCTTCTGCACAGGCAATAATGTCGAGCAGCCGCCCAGTCAACACAGTAATGTCCTCTCCACTCTCCTGGCCCGTCTCAACCTCGCGGTTTAGCACCCTGAGCACATCCAGGCATTCGAAGAGGACATCCATAAGATCCGGGCCGACCTCCAGCTTGGATTTTCGAACCAGATCGAGCAGACTCTCCATAGAATGCGTCAGCTTGGCCATCTTCTCGTGCCCAAGCGTAGCAGACGAACCCTTGAGAGTATGTGCAGCCCTGAAGATTTGCCCAATTACCTCTTCGTCCTCGCCTACCTGCTCCAACTCGAGCAGACCGTCCTCTAGAGCTTGGAGTTGCTCTTCTGCGTCTATCAAAAATACCTTAATGTCATCTGCCGTCATGCCTGGGAATTCAAGCATCGGACTGCCCCCTATACGCTCTCTGCCATTGCCTCGCTGATAAACTCCTGTTCATCCTTGGAGAGCACATAATCCAAGTCGAGCAGGACCACAAGCTCCTCCTCGAGTTTTGCTATGCCCAAAAGATATCTCGAATCCAGGCTGGCAAGGACCGGCGAAGGCGGTTCAATTACCTTGGTGGGTATGCGGAGAACCTGAGAGACTGCGTCCACAATCATCCCTATCGGCTCCTCGCCCATCTGCACGACGACTATCCTGGTGGACTTGGTATGTTCCGCACTGGGCATCCCAAACCTCGTCCTAAGGTCGACTACTGGTATTACCCGCCCGCGGAGATTGATGACGCCTACCACCGATTCCGGCGCATGGGGTATCTCCGTTATCTCCTGCATCCTGTTTATGTCCTGCACTCTGGAGATCTCCACGCCATAGGACTCATCTGCCAGCTCAAAGACGACGAGTTGAACCTCCTCCGCGTCAAACCCGTGTTCCACCAATGACGCCCCCTATCTCAGAAATTGAAGCAAACCCATCTGCACCGACTTGGAAGCAGCTGACAGGGCAGAATGATACACTATCTCCTGCTCATACAGGCGCATTATCGCCTCTGCAAAATCGATATCCTCGGTTTTGCTCAAAAGACTCTCAATGGATATGGAATCTCTCTCTATCCTGTCGATGACAAGTTCAAGACGCTTGCCCTTTCCTCCAATCTCCGCCCGGCAATTGAGGATGTTGTCGACCACTGCGTCTATGCGTCCCAAATCCGATTCCGACAGGCTCGCTACATCATTCTCCAGCAGGTGCTTCTCTATATCTATCACTGTGTCGAATGCATTTGCCCCGTCGGCCATGAAAACCTCGTCCCCAACCAAGTTCGTTGAGATCACGATGCCCGGACCTACCTCAATTGCGCTTTTGCCTGAATCCCCGTGGTACAACACTCCCGTGACTTCACCATCTGCATCTCGTGCAACCTCAAAGGGAATCCTCCCCACCTTGTGCCCGGCGAACATGTACTCGCCGTTGTGCATCTCGTTCCCGGCATTGACAATTTCTTCGAAAAGCTCCCTAACCTCTACAGCAATCGCATCGCGTTCCGTTGAAGTCACAGTGTCGCTGGCAGCACGTGCCACCAAGTCTCGAAGGCGGTTCATCACATTGCCAACCTTGTCGAGCACGCCATCGTACGCGTTAAGCGCCGTATCAGCAGCCTCTGCATTCGTCTTGTACTGTCCTAACCCCTTGAGCGTAGATCGAAGCCTCACAGCCTTAGCAGCACCGTGCGGATCATCAGAAAGCCTGTTTATCGAGTGACCAGACGCCAGTTGCTCCTGGCGTTTCACGTATCTCTGAAAGGAAACGTTGACATTCCTTATTGCACGTTCCATCATCACATTGTTTGTGACCCGCATGGCTTACACCCTTTCGTATCTGTATGAAGCCCCTGAGATAGCACTCCCTAGCTGGCCCGCTCCGACCTGGCGCCCTAGGCCAATCATCTACCTGCCTACAAGACCAGTTCCGTTTATGAGCCTGTCGAGCATCTCATCTACAACAGTCACCAGCCTCGATGCTGCATCAAAAGCTGATCCATACTTCATCAGCATGATCAGCTCTTCATCCAATGAGACTCCGGATACCGATTCTTGCCTCGCCTTCTGCTGTTCTAGCACTCCCTCATAGACCTCTGTTGACCTCATGGACTCCTGCGTCTCCAGGCCAAGTCCTGTCAGCACTGATCCGTAGAAGTCACGGAAGGTTGCCGTGCCTCCAGCCATAGTGAGCCCGTCCTTAAGCTGGGCCATGGCCAAAGCATTCCTGCCGTTGCCCGGGCTCTCAGGCTCATCTGCCGCCGCTATCAATCCCGCATTCTCTTCTATTTCCTTTGAAAGACGAATGCCCGCGGCGCCGGAGCCTTCGAAAAACGCGCCCCCAGGGTTCCCAAAGAGGTCGTATCCTGCCATGTGCTGCTCATTGATCTTCTCAACAAGCGCATTGGCTAGATTATCCAGCTGCTTGAGATAGCCGGGGATTATCATATTTGCCGCCTCGTTCAGGCCCTTTATCCTTCCGCCAGTGATCAATGCGTCCTGAGCAAGCTCCCTGGCATCTGTCCCGGCAACCAGGATCCTGCCTCCGACGGTTACATGGACCAGCCCGCTGTTATCCTCCACTACAGCAACGTCCACATCAGACGCAAGTTGCTGCACAAGATAATCGCGCCTGTCAAGCAAGTCGGCAACGTTCTCGCCAACCACATTGCCCCTAACGATCTCCCGGTTGATCTCTGCAATGCTTGAGGCAGTAGTATTGACCCGATGTACAAGCGCACGAACATTCTGATTTATGTCATCCATCGTCTCGCTCAGCTGTCCAGCGGCCAGATTGAAGGCTGAAACCAACGAGATGGCCTCCTGCTGAACACCGGTCCGCCTGCCCGGATCAGTGGCATTGCCGGAAAGTTCCTGCCAGGATATCCAAAACCGGTCCATCATCGCCGAAATCCCTATGTCGCTCGGCTCCTTGAAAACCTCTTGAACCTCTTCGAGAATCTCCCGGCGCGCCTCCCACCGCCCAAGCGAGGCAAGTGTATGCCTTATCTGGGTATCCACAAACTGATCGCGCATTCGCTCAATTCCGGCCACCTTCACGCCTGTTCCAGGCTTAAGGCCGCCGGGCGCAGGGGGAGTCGCCGACATAACAGGCCGTTGCCTTCTATAGCCCGGCGTGTTCACGTTCGCCACATTGTGCCCCGTTATGTCTATCGCCGCCCGCTGGGCATAAAGAGCCCTGCGTGCAGTCTCCAATCCACCGAATGTAGAATACACTTGCGCCTCACCTCACC
>JAQVXE010000079.1 GCA_028709305.1 Bacillota bacterium
TGGGCCGCGGCAGGCACACTGCTGCCGTGCACTACGGGGCAGCAGAGGACAGAACATGAATCCCGCCGGGTAGTCTTCTCTTGAGCGCCGGCCGATTCCTTTCAGCGGTTAGCCCCTTCACTATATGAGTCGGGCTGCGGACGGTTTCGGTTCAATCGTGCAGAAGAATTTTCTGTCAAGCGCGCGGAGGGGAGCAAAGGGGAGGGGCGGGGCGGCAAGGCTTCTCTGGATTAGCCCTGCCGGCGCCAACTGAGGAGCATGAAGGTCGCTACATGTGGCATGACAGCTTTCTGTAGCAGCCCTTGGTACGGTAGAATAGTTATGAGGGATATCAAAATGAGGAGGGTCAGGCGAGTGAGTGACAAGGCTGAAGTTCTAAACGACATACTGGTGAAACTCTTCAACAAGATACTGGCGATCGAGGAAGAGGCCATAACCAAGGCTGCCGCCTTGGGGGTGACAATGTCTGAGATCCATGTCATTGAGGCTATCGGCACTGATGAGCCCAAGTCAATGTCGGAAGTCGCCTCAGGCCTAGGCGTCACACTGGGCACTCTAACTGCTTCCGTTAACAGACTGGTTCACAAAGGCGTCGTATCCCGGTGCCGGCCAAAGGAAGACCGACGCGTTGTTCTCGTTACGCTAACTGATGACGGACGCCTCGCGCATTCCATCCACGAGCACTTTCACAGGCGGATGATTAGCGGCATACTTCAGGATCTTGATGAGGAGAGTCAGGATGCCATCATAATGGCTGCTGAGAAGCTGTATCAATTCTTCGAGCGTGTGAAGCCTGAAGACTTGCTTCTGGAAAACGGCGCTAAGCCATAAGCCAGTTTCGTTGCGCCTGCGCGCTCCCCCCATCGGTTGCGCTTGACAACGATTTGTTTTGGCCTTAAACTTTGGATGACTAACAGTTTGATGTCCAAATCAAATCATGTGGCGTGCTAGGGTTTTGCCGTGCAATGGCCGCTAATGGGCGGGTAGCGCGCTGCGCAGGATGGCGGGGGCATGCAAGGTGTATACAGAGATTTTGGGAACCGGAAGCGCATTGCCTAAACAGCGCATAACCAATGACGAGCTGGCAGTGCTC
The DNA here is from genome assembly GCA_028709305.1 of Bacillota bacterium. GTDB lineage: Bacteria > Bacillota > DTU025 > DTU025 > DTU025 > UBA10085. Next base: position 1,094 of record JAQVXE010000079.1, read on the forward strand.
GTCGACACGTCAGACGAGTGGATCACCTCACGCACTGGAATATCCGAGCGTTGGATATCTGCCGGCGAGAGCACGTCAGACCTGGCTGCGGAAGCAGCAGCCAATGCTCTGGCTGATGCCGGTGTTGAGCCGGCCGACATCGATCTGGTGATTTCGGCCACAGTGTCGCCTGACAACTTCACCCCGACTGTGTCATGTGAAGTCCAGAAAGCTTTGGGGCTTTCGCAGGCTACGTGCTTCGACCTGTGGGCAGGCTGCACAGGGTTCATCTTTTCGCTCATGACGGCAGATTCGTTGCTGAAATCCGGTTTCTTCTCGCGTGCACTCGTGATCGGCGCTGAAGTCCTTTCAAAGCTTGTCGACTGGGAAGATCGGGCCACATGTGTCCTCTTCGGCGATGGGGCCGGTGCAGCGGTCTTGGGTAGATCCAGTGAGCCCGGACTTCTCTCTCACGTGTCAGGCTCTGACGGCAGCCGAGGCGAAGTTCTCACAATAGGCGGCGTCCCCTTGATGAACCCATGGAGCCCTGAACGCGCTGGGACGGCAGGGCAGGGCTCGCTGAATCACGATCAGAGCGTGATCTGCATGAACGGTCAGGAAGTCTTCAAGTTTGCAGTCCGGGCCATGGAATCGTCTATACGCCGCGCCACAGAGCTTTCAGATTTGAGCCTCCACGACATTTCCTACATCATCCCCCACCAGGCTAATAACAGAATCATCCAGTCGGTTGCAGGCAGAATGGAGATGCCTCGGGAGAAATTCTTCACGAACCTCGATCACCGAGGGAATACGTCCTCTGCCAGCATTCCGATGGCTTTGGATGAGATGAATCGAGCGGGCCTGCTGCTCCCTGGAATGCATCTGGCGCTTGTGGGGTTTGGCGGCGGGTTGACGTGGGGTGCAAGCATAGTTCGGTGGACGCGGCAATCATAGGCCCCATAGAAGGGCCGCAGCTAAGTAAATGAAAAGGAAGAGAAAGCCGCAAGGCTGAGGAGGGTTTTCATATGACATTGGACGAGTTAAAGGCGATCATCGCGGATCAGCTGGAGGTCTCCCAGGATGAGATATCGACTGGGAGCAGATTCGTTCAGGACCTCGGGGCCGACTCCCTCGACATGGTGGAGCTGATGATGTCGATCGAAGAGAGGCTGGGAGTCCGCATCGAGCAACAGAAAGTTGCGGATCTAATGACTGTGGGAGATGTGGTCGCCTACATCGAGGCAAACAAGGAATTGGCGAAGTAGGCGCGGCCGGAAGCAGGTGCTGCCGGAAGCAGGCGCTGCTGGCTGCATCGAGTTGCCAGGAAGCGGGTGGTGGAAGGATGCCAGTAAGATGCCTGGGAGAGAAACTGACGCGTCTCCTCGACATAAAGTACCCGGTGATTCAGGGCGGGATGGCCTGGGTGGCTGACGCGCGGCTGGCGGCTGCGGTGTCAAACGCCGGCGGACTGGGGATCATTGCATCGGCTCATTTGTCCCTCAATGAGCTCCGAGAAGAAATCGAACTGGCCAGGAGCCTTGCAAGCCATCCGCTGGGAGTCAACATAATGCTGGCGAGCCCGAATGCCCTGGATGCGGCGAGAGTGTGCTGTGAGAAAAAGGTCGAAGTTGTAACGACCGGAGCCGGCCATCCAGGCGAATTACTAAGCGAGATGAAGGGTGCCGGAATTGTGGTCATCCCGGTGGTGGGCTCGACGGCACAGGCCAGACGCGCTGTAGCTGCTGGCGCCGACGCTGTAATAGCTGAAGGCTACGAGGCTGGAGGACATGTGGGCGAGCTGACCACGATGGCTGTGACGCCGCAGGTGGTTGACGCAGTGGATGTGCCGGTGGTAGCTGCAGGCGGCATCGCTGATGGTCGCGGCGTGGCGGCCGCATTTTGCCTGGGCGCCTCAGGCGTTCAGGTGGGTACGGCATTCTTGACGGCTCGCGAGTGCACAGTACATAGCAACTACAAGCGCAGGGTGCTGCAGGCGAAGGATTCAGATACCCTTGTCACCGGGCGCAGCCTGGGGCATCCTGTGCGTGTTTTGAAGAACCGATTCTCGCGCGAATTCGCCCGCATGGAGCGTGAAGGCGCAGATAGCGACGAGATCATGGCCTATGGGATGGGCAAACTCGTAGCGGCTGTGCGCGATGGAGACGTAGAGTGGGGTTCTGTGATGGCCGGGCAGATCGCCGGGCTTGTGAATGCAGAGCAGACGGCCGAGAAGATCGTGTGCGGTCTTATGGAAGACGCCGCTCGCGTCTTGGAGTCATTACGACTGTGTCAAAAAGGGGAGTGATGCCCTTGAAGATAGCTTGCCTCTTTCCCGGACAGGGAGCTCAGTACATGGGGATGGCCAGAGAAGTATACGAGGAGTTCGCGTCGGCGCGACGAGTTTTCAGGACGGCCAGTAGAACTTTGGGCTACAGCATGGAGAGCCTGTGCTTTGAGGAAGGCGACAGGCTGAACCTGACAGAATATACTCAGCCCGCGTTGGTGACTGCGAGCTGTGCGGTTCTTGCGGCCGTGCACGAAACTATGAATCTCCCAGTGGATGCAGCGGCCGGGCTAAGCCTTGGCGAGTACTCGGCGCTTGTTTGTGCAGGAGCAGTTGATTTTGCCACTGCCGTGATGCTTGTCAGCAAGCGCGGACGATTTATGCAGGAAGCATGTCCGGCCGGTGCTGGCACAATGGCTACAGTGCTCGGGCTCGACCGCGATTCTGTAATAGACATATGCCTTGACGTCCAGAAGGCAGGTGCAGGCATCGTAGAGCCTGCCAACTTCAACTGCCCTGGGCAGATCGTCATCTCCGGCGAGACGGCAGCGGTAGAATGCGCGGCTGAGCTTGCTGAGGCAAGAGGCGCCCGCCGGGTGATAAGGCTGAATGTATCAGGGCCTTTCCATTCGAGCCTGCTTTCGGAGGCAGGAATGCGTCTCAGTAGCGAACTTGCGCAGGTGAATATTGTGAGCCCCTCAATCCCGGTCTATTCCAATGTTGCGGCCAAACCCGCAACGGATCCAGATGAGATTCGGGAGTTGCTTGTGAGGCAAGTAGCCAGTCCGGTTCTGTGGGAGCAGACGATTGTCAACATGGCTGAGGCTGAAATAGACGTTTTCATCGAAGTTGGCCCAGGCAGGACCCTTACTGGTCTCGTAAGGAAGACTCTGCCCCATGCTACGGCGATGAACGTGGAGGACTTGGCCTCTCTCCATGCGCTCAAGCGTGCGCTGGCAGAGAGCGGATATCTCCCGTCTCAAGTGGCCCAAGTTGCAGCCACAGCGTCCCCCACGCAACCTGCGTCTTTGCGGGACGTCGCGTACAGAACAAAACCCGAGCCCGAGTTCGCGTCCTCTTCGAGGGGGGCATATCGATGACTAGGGAGCGACATGACGCGCAGGTCGAGATGGGGCTGGATGCCGGGAGCGACGTGCGGCCTTGCCCGAGACTCGGCGGCAAAGTGGCTCTTGTGACTGGAGCAGCCCGCGGAATAGGGCTTGCCATTGCCCAACGCTTAGCGGCGGACGGGGCGGATGTGGCCATCAATTATCGGTCCTCAGATCCTCAAGTGGTGGGAAATGCCATCGTATCTGTAGAGTGTGCAGGAGCCAGGGCAGACGCCGGGGTTGTGACGAAAACGCGGGCCTACAGGGCGGACGTGTCAGACCATGAAGAGGTTGGGCGCATGTTCGAGCAGGCAATGTCGGAGTTTGGACGTCTCGATATCATGGTGGCCAATTCTGGGATAACCCGTGACGACTTGGCTGTGCGAATGGAAACTCAGTCCTTCATGGACGTGATCGAAACGAATCTCCTCGGCGCCTTCATCTGCGCCAAAGAGGCGGCCCGGGCCATGCTGCGGCAGCGGTCAGGCAGGATAGTGTTTGTCTCGTCAATCGCGGGGCTGGATGGTAATGCAGGACAGTCGAACTACGCTGCCAGCAAGGCCGGTCTTGTGGGGCTTGCCAAGTCACTCGCGCGCGAGCTTGGGTCGCGGGGGATCACCGTGAATGTGGTGGCGCCTGGGTTCATCGATACCGACATGACCAGAGCGCTTCCGGATGAGATGCGCGACTCGTGCATTGCCCGGGCTGCGCTCCGAAGGGTCGGGTTGCCTCAGGAAGTAGCGGACGCTGTAGCGTTCTTTGCTTCCGAAGAGGCCCGCTACATAACAGGCCAGGTTCTTCGAGTGGACGGAGGGCTCACTTTGTAGACAAGTATCTCCATGGCGCCCTTCGGATGGGCTGTGCTATTGCCGATAGGGCGCAATTGAGGTGTTTTTAATGAGAAGACGAGTTGTGGTTACCGGAATGGGTGCAGTTACGCCCGTCGGATGCGGGTGGAGGCCTTTTTGGGAAGCCATTAGTTCTGGACGATCAGGCATTCGCCGGGTTGAGAGATTCGATCCCGGCGCATGCCCGGCCACGATAGCAGGCGAGGTGCGGGAGTTCGATGCAGACCCGTATCTTGGCCGTAAGGACAGAAAGCGAATGGACAGGTTCACGCAGTACGCTGCAGTTGCGGCGGCACAGGCAATGGAGGACGCAGGTCTTTCGGCAGGGGGAGCGGGGGATGGGGCACCTGCTGCTGAACGACTGGGCGTGGCGTTCAGCTCGGGCGTGGGAGGTATGGAAACATTCGAAGAGCAGCACACACGGCTTATGGAGCGTGGACCTGAATGGGTCAGCCCATTCTTCGTTCCGATGATGATCGCGAACATGGCGGCTGGGAATATTGCGATAATGTTCAACGCAAAAGGCCCGAGCGAATGTCAGACAACTGCATGCGCGGCGTCGTCGCACAGTATTGCCGATGCCTACAGGCTTATAGCAGAGGGACGGGCTGATGCCATGATAGCAGGGGGCGCTGAGGCAGTGATTACTCCGCTTGCCATGGCCGGGTTCGCCAACATGCAGGCCTTGTCGACAAGTGACGACCCTGGGGCTGTGCCATGCCCTTTCGATCGGCGGCGCGACGGATTCGTAATGGGAGAGGGATCCGGCGCATTGATCCTTGAGGAGCTCGGTTCTGCACTGGCTCGTGGAGCCAGGATATATGCGGAGATTGTAGGCTGCGGGTTCTCCACAGATGCGTACCATATCACAAGCCCTCCACCTGGCGGGGAGGGAGCCGCCCGCGCCATGCAGGAGGCGCTGCGCGATGCGTCGTTGTCGCCGGACGACATCGACTACATAAATGCTCATGGCACAGGTACGCCGTATAATGACCTCTATGAAACCCAGGCTATCAAGGCGGTCTTTGGTGACCATGCCTATGATCTTGCGGTGAGCTCAACAAAGTCCATGACCGGGCACTTGTTGGGCGCGGCGGGTGCCGTGGAAGCTATCGCATGTGTAGGCGCTATCATGGAGAGCTTCGTGCCGCCGACGATCAACTACAGAGAGCCCGACCCCGAATGCGACTTGGACTATGTGCCAAACGAGGGCCGCAAGATGGAGGTTAGGAACGCCATGAGCAACTCTTTTGGCTTCGGCGGACACAACTGCTGCATAGTCTTGGCTCGGTGGGACGGAGACGAATCGAACGAGGCAGGATCGGGCGGAGGCGAAGGAAATGGGTGAGACGGGTTCATTGCGTTCGGTAGATAACGCGCTTTCACTTCTTCCTCACAGGGAGCCCTTTCTGCTCATTGACGAAATCGTCTATCTGGAGCCCGGTGCTCGAGCTGTGGGAATCAAGCGAGTCAGGTCTGATGAATTCTGGGTTCCCGGGCATTTTCCAGATCGACCGACTATGCCCGGAGTATTGATAATCGAGGCCATGGCTCAGGTGGGCGCAGTGGCGCTGCTGGCAGGAACCGGAGAGGGTGTTTGGGAGAACCCTAGAGAAGCCGTGGAGGGCGGGCGCGTGCTGCCGCTGTTTGCGGGGGTGGACGGAGTCAGGTTCCGCCGGCCAGTTCGTCCAGGAGACTCGCTTACTCTGGAAACGGAATTGCTGGGCACATGGGGCAACTTCGGCCGAGCCCGTTCCACCGCCCAGCTGACGGATGGGAGTCCGGTTGCGGAGGCGAAGCTCATGTTTGCACTGGGAGATTTGGACGGAGGGGATCTCTGACTGGGCGTGCCTATGGGCAAGCAATATGGGAGAAAATACCTCGCTCAGGGGATTTGCCGGCTAAGTAGTTTGCCTTCATCGCCAAGTCCCAATCCCAAACTCCCATGGTCGCACTCACATGTGCATTCAAGTGCCTGAAATCGCCATCAAACTAGGTGGCACAGGGTTCGAAGCCGTCGGCGACTATCCGACTCAGGCGGAACGCATCGCCACGGACGCCCGTGATTCGGTCAAGCCCTGAACGAACCTTGTGACATCGTAATCCACATGTGGAGCAACAGCTCACGGCAATCATCGAAGCAGGGAATGCCTGCTGTGGGTTTACGCTGAACAGCAGGCCGAATAGGTCGCCTTTTGTCGACAGCCTGTGCTATACTAAAAGCTGTATTGCAGAAAGAGAGGTGCCCTATTACAAGAATTGATCGACTGTCATATGCATTCTATATATTCGCCCGATTCCCACGCCACCATGGATGAAATGTGCGAAGCTGCGATCGACGCAGGCCTCCAAGGAATATGCTTCACAGAGCATGTCGATCTGGATCCGCATTACTATTCCTACGGCAGTTACGACTACGCCAAGATAATGAAAGATGCCGCAAGGTGCAAGGAGAAATACGGTGACCGCCTGATTGTCAGGTCGGGTGTGGAGATCACCTATCTGACTGATTACGCAGATGATGTTAGACGATTCCTCGACGAGCACCAGTTTGACTACGTTCTCGGTTCGATTCACCTCATAGACCACATTTTTGTCGGAAGTGAGGAGCACTTCATCGGCAAGACTGAGCAGGAGGCCTATGAACCCTATTGGCAAGAGATGATCGCCATGATGGAAAGCGGCCTTATCAAGAGAGTAGGCCACATGGACTATATAAAGAATAACAGACCCAAGGAGTATGGCCCGTTTCAGCTCGAAAGATGGGAGAACTACATCACCGACATACTCCATTTGATCGTTGAGAACGAAGCCACACTCGAAGTCAACACATCAGCCATAAGGAGAGGATTCTCGGAACCCTACCCCAGCTGGGAGATACTAGAGCTCTACAAGGCGGTAGGGGGCAGGCGTGTGACTATTGGGTCCGATGCCCACAGGCCCAGTGATGTGGGGCGGCATTTTTCCGATGTTTCAAAGCACCTGGATCAAATGGGCCTTGTCGTTTGCGGGGAGGAGATCTTCTGTTGTAGGGTCTGACAACAGCACATGTACCCATAGCGCCGGCGCAGACTGCAGGCGGCATGCATAATGTGCAGTGGACTCTATCCAGGGGAGTGATTCTCAATGCCAGACG
>JAQVXE010000080.1 GCA_028709305.1 Bacillota bacterium
ACCAACTGGCTGACGATAACACGCTCAGCCCCGTTGATTATGAACGTGCCTGTTTCAGTCATCAGGGGGAAATCGCCCATGAAGACTTCCTGTTCTTTGACTTCTCCGGTTTCTTTGTTGATGAGCCTGACCTTGACCTTCAGCGGGGCCGAATAGGTAACATCCCGCTGTTTGCATTCGTCTTCCGAGTACTTGGGATCACCCAGCGCATACCCTATGAACTCGAGTACAAGGTTGCCTGTGAAATCCTGGACTGGCGAAATATCTCGGAACGTTTCGAGGAGGCCCTCTTCGAGAAACCAATGGTAGGACTTCTGCTGGATCTCGATGAGGTTCGGCACTCCAAGAACGTCGGGAATCCTGGAAAACGAAATCCTCTCACGCCTCATCGGTCTCGCGGCAATGTCCATACAACCCACCCTACTTCCTTGTAGATTGTAGATTCCCGGGCATAACTAATAGCGCGGACATTAATGACCTTTGGCGCATCTCCTCCAGTCAAAGCCGCGCTGAGACTAATAGATCATACCTGCAAGTAGCATGTGTGTTCATTTGTCCCCTTATACCTCAGTGCTCTGCCACCGGGGCGCGCCTACGCTGCGATACTCGGCAGAAGCCTCAGCCTCTGCATACGGCACCGAACCCGGCATCAGTCCCCTTGTGACATTTTATTATGCTACCATAAGAGCATGGCCGCGTCAAGACTAATTTTTCGAGTTTCTTAGGGGCCGCATCAAGTTGCCTTGCCAGCCCCCACGTTCCATACAAACACCTATTCCTCATCCCCCGGAAGGACCTCGACATCAAGGCATAGACCCTGCATTTCCCTGATCATCACCTTGAAGGATTCGGGAACCCCGGGCTCAGGCACATTGTCGCCCTTAACAATCGCTTCGTAGGTCTTCACACGGCCCACAACATCATCAGACTTGACGGTAAGCATCTCCTGAAGCGTATGGGCTGCGCCATATGCCTCCAGTGCCCATACTTCCATTTCCCCGAATCGCTGCCCTCCAAACTGGGCCTTGCCGCCCAGCGGCTGCTGGGTAACTAGGGAATACGGCCCTGTTGAGCGAGCGTGGATCTTGTCGTCCACCAGGTGGAGAAGCTTCATCAAATACGCATAGCCTACCGTGACCTCTCGATCGAAAGGTTCGCCCGTCCTCCCGTCGTAGAGCACCGTCTTTCCGTTCCTGGGCAGTCCAGCCTTCTCCAGGTATTCAAAGACCTCATCCTCGCTGGCGCCGTCGAATACTGGTGTGGCCATGTGAACACCCAGGGTAGCGGCTGCCCATCCTAGATGGGTCTCGAGCACCTGGCCGATATTCATTCGCGAAGGCACTCCCAGCGGGTTCAAGACTATCTCCACAGGACGCCCATCAGGCAAGAACGGCATGTCCTCAACAGGGAGAATCCTGGCGACGACCCCCTTGTTCCCGTGTCGGCCGGCCATCTTGTCGCCTTCGGAAATCTTCCGCTTCTGGGCTACGTACACCCTGACCAGCTTGTTCACGCCAGGCGCAATTTCATCTCCGTTATCGCGTGAGAAAACGTGAACCTCCACTACCTTGCCTGCTTCGCCGTGCGGCACCCTAAGCGAGGTATCCCTCACCTCACGTGCCTTCTCGCCGAATATGGCCCGAAGCAAGCGCTCCTCAGGGGTAAGCTCAGTCTCGCCCTTTGGCGTAATCTTGCCGACTAGCATGTCGCCAGGCTGCACCTCAGCGCCAACCCTGATTATCCCTTCCTCATCTAGATCCTTCAGGGGATCCTCGCCGATGTTGGGGATATCTCGCGTTATCTCCTCAGGGCCAAGCTTGGTGTCGCGGGCGTCACATTCGTACTCCTCTATATGGATGGAAGTAAACACATCATCGCTTACAAGCTTCTCTGAGATGAGGATAGCATCCTCGTAGTTGTAGCCCTCCCATGGCATGAACGCTATGAGAATATTTCGCCCAAGCGCCATTTCCCCCATGTCAGTGGATGGGCCGTCGGCAATGATATCGCCCGCTTCAACTCGCTGCCCAACTCTGACGACGGGTTTCTGATTCATGCATGTGCCCTGGTTCGACCTGGCAAACTTCGTGACATTGTACCTGTCTACCATGCCATCATCTCGCTCGATGACGATGCAGTTGGCAGAGACCCGACGGACGTGCCCGCCATGCTCGGCAATGAGCACAGCACCTGAATCGACTGCGGACTTGTACTCCATGCCCGTCCCCACCAGGGGAGCTTTCGTCTTCAGGAGCGGAACCGCCTGCCGCTGCATGTTTGACCCCATGAGCGCTCGGCCCGCGTCGTCGTTCTCCAGGAACGGGATCAAGGCAGTAGCAATAGAGACGAGCTGCTTGGGCGAGACATCCATGTAGTCCACCTGATCGGCTGGAACTATTACGATCTCTTCCTCCAAGCGACACACAACTCTCTGGCTGACGAAAGACCCGTCCTTATTCAGTGGCTCATTAGCCTGAGCGATCACATACCTATCCTCTAGATCAGCCGTAAGGTACCTGATCTCATCAGTTGCCTTCCCGTCCTCCACCTTCCTATAAGGTGTTTCTATGAAGCCGTACTGGTTAACACGAGCGTACGTGCAAAGAGAACCAATTAACCCGATGTTCGGCCCTTCAGGCGTCTCGATCGGGCACATTCTGCCATAGTGAGAGTGGTGAATGTCGCGCACTTCAAACCCGGCTCTCCTCCGGGAGAGTCCGCCAGGGCCAAGCGCCGATAACCGGCGCTTGTGCGTGAGCTCTGCCAGCGGGTTAGTCTGGTCCATGAACTGCGACAGCTGGCTGGATCCGAAGAACTCCCTCACTGCAGCCACTACCGGCCTAATGTTCATCAGCGCCTTAGGTGTTGCAGCATCTACATCCTGAATCGTCATGCGCTCGCGTATCACTCGCTCCATCCGTGCCAGGCCTATTCTGAACTGATTTTGGAGCAGCTCGCCAACGGTTTTGAGCCTTCTATTGCCTAGATGGTCAATATCATCAATCGTCCCGACTCCGTACGGAAGATTGACGAGGTAATTCACTGTAGCCACTACGTCTGCGGGAGTAATAACCATCAGGTGTGCTGGTGGGTAAGCATTCCCAATAACCTTGATGTGCTCTGTAGGCGCACTATCCGGCGCATTCAGGATCACTGCTTTTGTTTGGCCCCCTTGTTCAAGCTCGCGAACAAGCTCAGCCCGTCTGGCAGTGATCTTCTCTCCCGCGCTAATCACTGGTTCGACGGTTGGACCCGGCCATGAAACTTCGCCTGTTTCAGGATCCACAACAGCTCCGGCCGAGTCTGCCACCTCTCCTAAGCCTTCATAGATAGGCTGAGCTAGCGTGTGACCTATCAGCCTGTCGGCAAGCTCCAGCTTCTTGTTTAGCTTGTAGCGGCCAACCCCAGCCAGGTCATACCTTTTGGGATCAAAGAAGAGAAACTCAAATAGCGACTTGGCGCTTTCGATCGCAGGCGGTTCGCCCGGCCGAAGTCGTTTATAGATCTCGATCAAGGCCTCTTCTTCGTTCTTTGTATTATCACGTTCCAGCGTGTTACGGATATACTCGTTTTCACCGAAGACATCGATGATCTCCTCATCAGAACTAAGCCCCACCGCTCTCAGCAGAACTGTAGCGGGAAGTTTTCTCGTGCGGTCCACGCGAACCCAAACAATATCGGAAGCATCAGTCTCGAATTCGAGCCATGCTCCCCTGTTCGGCCTGATGGCAGCCTTGTATATCCTCTTTCCCGACGAGCTCTTGTCAGCTTCAAAGTAGGCACCCGGAGATCTCACCAACTGGCTAACGACAACGCGCTCAGCCCCATTGATTATGAACGTGCCTGTCCTAGTCATCAGTGGGAAATCTCCCATGAAGACTTCCTGTTCCTTGACTTCTCCGGTTTCCTTGCTGATCAGCCTAACCTTGGCGTTCAGCGGAGCAGAATAGCTAGCATCCCGCCTCTTGCATTCTGCTTCCGTATACTTAGGCTCGCCCAGAGCGTACCCAGTGAACTCAAGTACAAGATTTCCGGTGAAATCCTGGACTGGCGAGATGTCGCGGAACGCTTCATGCAAGCCCTCGTCAAGAAACCACCGGTAGGATTTCTGCTGGATCTCGATGAGGTTTGGGAGGTCGATAACACTGGGGATTCTAGAAAACGGAACCCTCTCACGCTTCATCGGTCTATCAGCAATCTCACTGCAACCCACCCTGCCTTCTCATAGATTTCCGGACATACTGAATAGCGCGGACCTTCATGACCTTTGGGAGATAACTTCAGGTCAAAGCCGCGCTGAGATTAACAGATAACATGCGGACAGCATACAAGTCATGCTGTCCCATCAGTGCCCTTATTCATAGTCACCTGAGCCGGGCGCAGCTCCTAGCTTGATAAGGGCTAGGCCTCAGCAAATCACAGCGCATCAAATATGCCCGTTCTCTTGTGACACTCTATGATGATACCATAGACTATATGTTTAGTCAAATCGCACCAGCTAATCGCAGCGGTTCTGAAAATGGGTCTGATTCCGGGGCACAAGAAAGAAGAAGGCCGGGAGTAAGACTAGGCTGTGAAGGCCCTGCCTCTTCCCGGCACGAATTGCTGGCTCTCCCTATCATCCTGCCCCAGCAGGCTACTTGATCTCGACTTCTCCTCCGACGTCAGCGATCTTAGTCTTGATCTCCTCTGCCTCTTCCTTCTTGATGCCCTCTTTGATGGGCTTGGGAACGTTGTCCACAAGTTCCTTGGCTTCCTTAAGACCAAGACCAGTGACCTCCCTGACTACCTTGAGCACAGGGATCTTCTGCTGGCCCGTTGAGACCAGGATCACGTCGAACTCTGTCTTTTCTTCCTCTTCAGGAGCAGCAGCGGCGCCAGGGCCTGCAGCCGCGGCCATAGCAGCCACGGGCATTGCAGCGCTTACGCCAAACTCTTCCTCGAGATCCTTGACCAATTCGGCCAGCTCGAGAACTGTCATGCTCTTAATAGCAGCAAGGATTTCTTCCTTAGTAGTCATATTGCACTTTTCCTCCCTTTTATTGAGCCTGAACGGTCTGCGGATCTCCGCCGGCTTCTTCCATCTGTTGTCTTATGGCATCTAATGCCCATACTAGCTTTCGCGTCGGCCCAGCAAGCACATTGACGAGGCCGAATATTGGACCCTGCATCGCCCCGATAACCTTGCCGATAATTACATCCGCGGGCGGCAAGGCCGCAAGCTCCGCGACCCGGTCCTTGTCGATCGTCTCCCCTTGAAGAATCCCTGCCTTTACCTTCAGAATCTTGCTCTCTCGGGCAAAATCCGCAAGTATCTTGGCTGGAGCAACTGGATCATCACTGGAAAAGGCTAGGGCCGTCGGGCCCGCAAGATACGGTTCGAGTCCTTCGATACCAGCGTTATCTGCTGCAATCTTGACGAGCGTGTTCTTGTAAACCTTGTAATCCACGCCCATATCCGTCAGCTTTCTTCTGAGTGTAGTTAACTGCGCTACATTCAGGCCGCGGAAGTCAGTCAGCACGACGCAACTGGATGAACTGAGTTTGGCTTGAATCTCTTCTACCGTCTTGACTTTCTGCGGTGTAGGCACTTTCACACCTCCATTCACACGCATACGACTTACTTGGTAACCGGCAATAGAAAGGGACCTCGGCTCATATGTGGCCGGAGGTCCCGCAAATTGCATCGATGTATTTGCGTCCGGAAGCTAGGCTTCCCTCCAGCCTCGGCGGGCTGACTTCTCGTCACTTAGGCCACGCTTGGTCGTGCGGCACTGCCACACTGCGCGGCGCCTGCTGTCTGGGGCCAGGCACATCTCTCTATTGTCAAAGCAAACAGCTCTACTTCTTGACCACCATTTGCGCAAAAAGCTGAGGGTTAAGGCGAACTGAAGGTCCCATCGAAGGCGCCAATGCGACGCTCCTGATGTAGGTTCCCTTGGCAGCTGCAGGCCGCGCTTTCACAATAGCGTCGGCCAAAACCTCAAGGTTGGACATGAGCTTCTCCTCTTCGAATGATGCTTTGCCGATGGGGATGTGGACAATCCCGCTCTTGTCAACCCTGTACTCAACCTTGCCTGCTTTGATGTCATTGACTGCCTTGGCTACGTCAAATGTGACCGTTCCCGCCTTGGGGTTCGGCATCAAGCCCCTCGGGCCAAGAATCCTTCCGAGCCTTCCCACAACACTCATCATGTCGGGGGTGGCGACGGCGGCATCAAAATCGAGCCATCCACCCTGTATTTTCTCAGCCATGTCTTCCCCGCCAACGAAATCGGCGCCAGCCTCTTCAGCCTCGCGCGCTTTCTCGCCCATTGCAAAAACCAGGACCGTTTTGCTCTTACCGGTTCCGTGCGGTAGCACAACGGCTCCGCGAACCTGCTGGTCCGAACGACGGGGATCTACGCCCAACCTAATGTGGGCTTCAATAGTCTCATCAAACTTGGCCTTAGCGACCTCACGTACGAGCTTGACGCCTTCGGCCGGTTCATACAAGGCCATCCTGTCGATTAGCTTGACGGAATCCCTGTATTTCTTGCCTCTCTTTGGCATAGAGTTTACCTCCCACGTGGTGCTAGCGGAACACTGTCCTCCCACGATTATAGCCCGCCGTATCAAAGCGCGGGCTCTTGCGCACGGGTGTCAAACTAGGCCTCTTCGACCTCTACTCCCATGCTTCTTGCACTGCCCTTGACTAGTTTCATAGCAGCTTCGATATCATTTGCATTGAGATCAGGCATCTTCACTTCTGCAATCTGCCTAACCTGATCCAGGGTTAGCTTGCCCACCTTGTTGGTGTCGGGTTCACCCGAACCTTTCTCAAGCCCAAGCGCCTTCTTGATCAAAAACGATACTGGAGGCGTCTTTAAGATGTAGGTGTATGATCTGTCGTCGTACACCGTAACCTCAACCGGAATTATCGTGCCTGCCTGATCAGCAGTTTTGGAGTTGAAGTTCTTGCAGAACTCAACGATGTTAATTCCGGTGGGCGCCAGCACTGGGCCGACAGGCGGTGCGGGACTGGCTTTTCCCGCATTCAACTGCAACTTGACTACTGCCGCGACTTTCTTCGCCATTAGCTGACACCTCCCCCCCGGCGAGCACTAGTATTTCTCAACATCTGCGAAGTCGAGTTCCACGGGGATTTCGCGTTCGAACATAGATACCTGTACACGCAGCCTACCCCGTTCGGGACTGACCTCCTGGACAACTCCATCCAGGTTTTCAAAGGGGCCCGAGACCACCCTAACAGTCTCGCCAATCTCGAAGGCCACCTTGACCTTGGGCTCCTCCACCCCGATTTGGCGAAGGATAGTACGCATCTCGTCTTCCGTAAGTGGAATCGGTTTGCTGCCGGAGCCCACGAAACCGGTGACTCCTGGCGTGTTCCTAACGACATACCAAGAATCGTCACTCATCACCATCTCGACAAGGACATAACCGGGGAACCTCTTACGTTGGACAACCTTTTTTCGCCCATCCTTGAACTCTGTGACTTCTTCAGTCGGTACGAGCACCCGGAATATCTTGTCTTCCTTCTCCATGGTCTGCACGCGCCGTTCCAGATTGGTTTTTACCTTGTTTTCATAGCCTGAGTACGTGTGAACCACGTACCAGCCTCTGCCGTTCTCCATCTTCTCAGTACCCACTTCCCTCATGCAGCTGCCTTGACGATCTGCTCGACTACGAAGGACAGCCCCAGGTCAACTAGACCCAGAAACACGGTTACAATGAGCACGTATACGACTACGGCTAGAGTCAAAGACCAGGTCTCCTTCCGGCCAGGCCACTGAACTCGCTTGAATTCAGCACGCACTTCCCGGAAGAACTTTCCAATCCTGCCGAAGAATCCTTTCATGCGCGTGGAGAGAGTCGGTTTGGCTTCTTGAGCCATGAAATAGATCCCTCCCCTGTCAAACACGCCTAGATTATATCCTAGCGTGTCTCCTTGTGTAAAGTGTGCGCCCTGCAGAACTTGCAGTACTTCTTCAGCTCAATCCTGTCAGGGTCATTCCGTTTGTTCTTAACGGTCTGATAGTTGCGGTTCTTGCACTCGTTACACTGAAGCGTAATTCCCTCCCGCATCTCGCTAGGCCTCCCCATTGCTCACTTGTGTCCCTGTCGCCAGAAGGCTAGAGCAGACACAGGCGACGCTCCGTGCCCGGAGCGCCCATAGTTACCCCTAAAAGTTATCATACCCATCCGTCACTGTCAATCCGCGACCCCCGAACTG
>JAQVXE010000081.1 GCA_028709305.1 Bacillota bacterium
AGAAGCCTTACATCCCACATCAGGCAGACTTTCGCCCAGCGTGCAGCTTTACGTGGAATGGAAGTTGGACCTCGAATAGCGCCTGGATGCGAAGCGATGCCGCTTGAGGCCCAGAGGTCTCTCTTCTCGCTGCTTGGTGCAGATGCCATCGGGGTGACCCTCAGCGACTCACTGCTCATGACGCCGCTCAAATCGACCTCGCTGGTCTGCCCCTTAGGGTCAGACCTTCCTGACCACCTCACAAGGTATAGCATGTGCGATACATGTCCTCACAAATATAGGTGCACGAGCATAGTCCTCTGAGCAAACCCGGTCCCCCGGCGGTTGCCTAGCGGATAGTCTCCAACGGCTTCGAACCCTGTGCCACCTGGTTTGATGGCTATTCCAAGCATAGGTGGGGTGGCAGAACCCTACCAAGCCCCTAGAAGCTCCGATCTCCCGATGCGCCTGATGCAGAATTCAATATCCGCACCAATGCATCTTGCCCATCGCTGTAAAAACGCCATCCAGATATCCTCAGGCTCTTTGAGACTGCCGCCTGGGAGATGCCAAGGCGCTCAGCTGCAACTGCCTGCGTGGGGCAGGCTTCGACAAGCTCTATTACTCTCTGCTGATCATCAGTCCATCTATATCGCAGATACAGCAAGAGATTGGCCATCGCGCTGGACTGGTTGTCTGCCTCTTCGCCGAATCCGCTGAACAAGACGAATTTCCTTTCCCTTGCGGCATCAGCGATCTTCTCACTCGCCCTGTACCACGCCTCTCCGTCCATTCCAATAGCATCGGGCTGAATAGGAGTAGCCAGTGTGCCCAAGCCTATGCCAAAACGCAGCATCTGCGGGCGCATGCCATCAACAGCGCGCTCCATGACCCGGACCACACTTGACGCCATGTCCGCCCTTAAAAGGCCCTGGGCCTCATCTCCGTGGGTCACTATGAACCTGGACTGCACGGCATCGGCGAATTCTTCGTTGAGCGCCCTCATCGTCGCAAACAGCCGTTCCTGCGCCTCCGCTCTGTCAGAAATGCGTCTGGATGACCGCAAGTCTATCTTCACAGCTACGTACTTTTGACCCTCGTTCAATCTAGTTCACCCCCGAAGCGCCAATCCGGCAAGCAAAGCTACGGTCATGCTGTATAAAGTCCCCAGTAGGTAATACTCTGCAAACTGAGGATTTTTATCGAATTTTGAGAATCTCACTATTGATTTGGCTGTAAGGATCAGGCCGATCGAACCGAACTGGTTCAACACCACAAAGGTCACGATCATCCATCTTTCCAGAATGCCGATGACCCGGCCCGCCCGGAGAGTCTGCGCATCCGCATAAACGTTACCGCATTCCGCAAATTCGCTGAAGGATGAAAGTGTCGCAGAATCTGCCGACTCGCCCGCCTGGCCCCAATGCATGACTTCTGACTCCACGTCAAACCCCCTGCCCAGCAAGGTGCGTATCAGATGGTTTGCGGGCTGCGAGACGAGAATGTAAACTGCTGCATATTCTATGATCCGCTGACGGCAGACTGCAGATCCACCGAGAGCCGGCACGAGCCAGACGAGCGCAGCGATCAACTCGCCCAGCAGCTCCGAAAGAGAACATGCAAGCCCAGATGCGAAAGTAGCAAACACCGCCAGAAGCAGCATGGGCAGGATCTGCAACCAGGGCAGGCGCGAACCCGTGAGCGCGGCGAGACGCCTCTGAAGCCTGGCCAGTGGTCGTTCGATACTTGCTATGGCGGCATAGGCCAGAGCAAGCAGTGGGGCCCATTCGTCAAAACCAAACACCAGGCCCAAAAGGACCGTTGCCGCAATCCAGCTGCAAACGCGCAGAACCCAATAGGTTTTGCCATCCTGCCTGCCGGCGATCTTCGGAAGGCCGGAGACAAAGGACTTCATCCAGTATTCCAGGCCAATCAGGAGAGCTCCTAAGAAAAGCGCGCCTGTGGATGGGGGCACGTACATAGGGGCCACCTCCCCCGCACGGATGATTTAACCTTGATGGTTTATAATACCGATCTTATCCTGATAGGGTTAACTGTTTCGTTCCACTCCCCGCCAGCAAATCCCTTCTTCGAATCCAGGTCTCTTCAATAGACCGATATTCGCCCACAAGGCGAGGTTCTCCTTTCCCCACATTAGAACGCCCGCAGTATTCGGCACCTTCAGACGCCGATCAGTGCCTATCAGTAGCCCTGCCGGAAGTCCTGAGAACTGCCCGCCCGGATCAGATTTTCTCGAATCTTTGCTTGCTGCATGAATGCCTTTGTGCTAGAGTTGTAGAAGCATATTTCTCACCAAATAAACGGGTCCGGAGAGACTCGATTTGAGGAGGCCGTACAAGTGAATACCGGCAAAAAAGTAGTGCTTTCACTGCAACACACCATAGCAATGTTCGGAGCAACTGTCTTAGTCCCCTACTTAACAGGAATCAACCCCAGCACTGCCCTGCTCACCGCTGGTTTAGGAACCCTCCTATTCCACCTTATCACAGGCGGTCAGATTCCTATCTTCCTTGGATCTTCCTTCGCGTTCATAGTTGTGATCCAAACCGTAGCAGCAGAATACGGCATGGCCTATGCAATGGGCGGCATTATGGCTGCTGGCGCCATCTACGTTATTGTCGCCATCCTAGTGAAGCTGATAGGCCATGATTTCTTCAAGACGCTCTTTCCGCCTGTGGTCACCGGCAGTGTTATCACTGTAATCGGACTGACCCTCGCCCCCACGGCTATAGGCATGGCAAGCTCAAACTGGCCAATAGCCCTGGCAGTCTTTGCAATTGCAGCCATCTCAACCCTGGCATTCAAGGGCTTCATGCAGATGCTGCCCATACTAATTGCAGTTGTGTCAGGCTACGTCATATCTCTCATCGCAGGCATAGTCGACTTCGCCCCCATAGCCAACGCAGCGTGGTTTGGCGTGCCTGAACTCACGTTCCCCAGGTTCAGCTGGCAAGCGATTGCAGTCATCGCTCCGGTGGCAATCGTCACCCTCATCGAACACTGGGGCGACATAAACGCAAACGGCGCAGTTGTGGGCAGAGATTTCGTCAAAAAGCCCGGGCTGTGGCGAACCATTCTCGGCGACGGACTGGCAACAATGCTGGCGGGAGCTCTTGGCGGACCCGCGAATACCACATACAGCGAGAATACCGCCACCTTGAGCCTTACAGGAGTCTATGACCCTCAGATACTCCGAGGAGCGGCAGTCTTCGCAATCATCATTGCCTTCTGCGGCAAGCTCGGAGGGGTCATCCAGTCTATACCCGAACCAGTGATGGGCGGCATAAGCATTCTGCTATTTGGGATGATCGCATCCGTTGGAATTTCCACGATGTTCTCGGGAGCAGACATGAACTCGACCAGGAACCGCATAATTGCCGCTGCCGTCCTTGTGTTCGGCATATCCAAGGTAGTCGTGCCAATTGGTTCGTTTGAGTTTGAAGGAATGAGCCTTGCGACAGTAGTCGGAGCCATTTTGAACCTTGTTCTTCCGAAGGACAAGCCGAAGGAGTAGGTGCCAAAGCCTAGGGCAACGCAATAGAGGCAGATAGTCTAGGATCACTCAGGCGGCGCGTGCAATTAGCATCGCGCCGTCTTTCACTTTCTCGAGCTGGATCGCGCTCTGGTTGCAGCCCAGTCTGCCTTCATGTACACTTGTCCTTGAGCATACGCAGCTAGATCGGAGGAGTGCGAGTTGAGAAGGTTTACTGCGCTCATTATTGCGGCAGCAGCGCTGGTTGCAGTATCAGCGCCTGCCATTGGAGCTACTACATTGGAAGTTGTATGGATGGGATGGCCCAAGAACCTCGTAGACATGCAGCTGGAGGATTTCAGGCGCGCAAATCCCGATATCGTTCTCGATGTCCAGCTGGTCCCATTCAATCAGCTATTTCAGACACTCGAAGTCCGCCTTGCATCTGGTCGCCCTCCGGATGTTTTCATAGTAGATGGTCCAATGACGGCATCTTACGCCGAGCGCGGATACTTGATGCCCCTTGACGCACACCTTGACAGCCGGGAGCTGTCACAATGGTTCCCCGCATCTGTTGAGGCATGCCGTTACAAGGGCAAGCTGTACACTCTGCCTTATGCTACTTCTTCGGTAGGGCTTTACTTCAACAAGGACATCTTCCGCAGGTACAACGTAGAGTTGCTCCCTGAAGATCCAGGCCATCGTCTTGCCTGGGAACAGGTGGCCGAAATCGCCAAGAGGCTCACCATAGACGCTAGCGGCGATGGGCAACCGGAAGTCTGGGGACTGATAATTGAGCAATGCGACAGGCCATACCAGGTTGTGCCCTTCGCAGAATCCAAAGGAGGACGCCCCCTCTCGCCCGACGGAACCACATCTGAAGGATACGTCAATTCGCCGGCATTTGTGGAGGCTGCGACGTTCTACTGGAAGCTCTTCAACGACTGGAAGGTGAGCCCTAAAGGGATCATGCAGGCGCCCATTGCGCGCGAGTATTTCGGCAATGGCAAGGCCGCCATGATGCTCGGCGCGGAGTGGAACATTGCCCAGCTTCGCAACTTCTCGGACTCTGAATTCGGACTCTCTCCCCATCCATACTTTGCAGGAGGACGCGCACTCACGCCCACAGGCGGCTGGCACGTGGGCATCAGCTCCAAAACGGCCAAACGAGATGCTGCCCTCAGGTTTGCAAAGTACATTACGGGGCACGATGCGGTCGCTACATGGGCGAAGCTCTTTGGTAATGCTCCAGCCCGACGCGACGTATATGCCAGCATGAAGGATGTGTTTGCCAATCCGATGTGGCAAACTCTCATCTACGAAATGGAGAAAACAGCATCTCCCAGGCCTGTAACACCTGGCTATCTCGAGTATGAGTCGGTCTTGAAAGAGGCATTCAGCTCAATCCAGTACGGCGCGGATCCCGCAGCCGCACTCGATAGTGCCGCAAAGCAGATAGACCGGGAGCTTAGGAAATATCGCTAATCGGACGGACTGGTGCTATGACTTCTCGCGACTCAAAAGCTGCAGTGGCTTTCCTTGCCCCCGCCTTGATCCTTCTGGGCTTCTTCAGACTGTGGCCGGCTGCAAGATCGCTGGCCGAAAGCCTCAGAGGTTGGAGCGGCGCGGAAGCAAGAGCCTTTGTCGGCCTCGCCAATTACAGATACCTGTTTCAAGAAGACCCTGTATTTTGGAGCTCTGTACAGGTTACGCTCAAGTATGCCGTGATTGCAAGCCCCATTACAGTAGCAGCGGCGCTGGGCTTGGCTTTCTTGCTGCGTGGAAAGGGGCGAAGGTTGTCCTTTCTCCGGACGCTCTGCTTCCTTCCGTCCGCGGTCTCCCTTTCCGTGATGGCGGTCGTTTGGGGGCTCATGCTCGATCCTTACTACGGACTTGCAAACAGCATACTAAAGAGGCTAGGCGTACCGCCGCAGCCATTCCTCTCTTCTACCAACCAGGCATTGGCATGCCTGATACTCATCGCTGTATGGCGAAACGCAGGCTACTGGATGAT
The DNA here is from genome assembly GCA_028709305.1 of Bacillota bacterium. Lineage (GTDB taxonomy): Bacteria > Bacillota > DTU025 > DTU025 > DTU025 > UBA10085. The sequence goes on from JAQVXE010000081.1 coordinate 5,487, forward strand.
GTTCTTCCTGGCCGGCATGGAGTCTATTCCCAAAGAGGTGTATGAGGCATCCGCGCTGGACGGAGCATCAAGCCAACAGCAGGCATGGCGGATCACCATCCCCCTCCTGGCCAGGACGATGTCGTTCGTGCTGGTTGCAAATACCACGTTCAACTTTGTGACATTTGCCCCAGTGTTCATCTTGACCCGGGGCGGCCCCATTGGATCCACGAACCTGTTGATGTACGAAGCATACAAGAGCGCCTTCGTCTATCTGGATCCAGGACGAGCAATGGCCATGTCCTCATTGACTCTCCTGGGAGTATTGATTCTCTCAATTGTGCAGCTCAAGCTGGCACGCGCCCGGTTCGAATGCTAGCTGCACGAAGAAGCACTATGGCAAGATAGGAGTGAGCAAATTGCAGAGCCGAAAGTGCGGGAACACAACCCAATCCCGTGCAATCGCAGGCAGAATAGTCAGAGCAATCCCCCGTGAAGCGCTGCTTCTGGCTGTGGCTGCCATCTACCTTCTGCCTCTTTGGTGGGTTACCGCATCTTCCCTGAGGCCCGCGGGCTCGCTCTATCAGTACGCCATACCTATTTCGTGGCGAACCTTCTTCCCTGACGAATTGACCCTCGCCAATTTTGCCAACATCTTTGCCAAGCTCGATTTCGGGCAGGCCATGTCCAACACTTTTCTGGTCTCTGCCATCACCGTCGCGCTAGGGCTCGTCGTCAACTCGATGGCCGGATTCGCCCTGGCCAAGTTTGACTTTCCGTGCAAGCGCCTAGTATTCGTAATCATTCTCGTAACGTTCATCGCGCCCTTCGACGCAATTGTGATACCACTTCACCAGGTAGTCAGCGATCTGGGGCTGATTAACACCCGCGCAGCACTGATACTTCCTGCTGTGGGGAACGGACTTGCCATATTCCTCTTCAAGCAGTTCTTTGAGGGGATACCTTCTGAGCTGCTTGAATCAGCACGAACCGACGGGGCGTCATGGTGGCGGGTATTCTGGCAGATCGTCATGCCGATTTCGCTGCCTGCCATAGCCACTGCAGCGGTAATGATGTTCCTCTTCCAGTGGAACTCGCTCTTCTGGCCGCTGATAGCCGCATTCTCCAGTAGATTTCGCATGGTCCAGGTCGCGGTAGCTACACAGATCGCGGCCGACCAGACCCATTGGGCAAACCTCTTCGCATCAGCCGTCATGGGCAGCCTTCCGCCGATAATCCTCTTTCTGCTTCTCCAGAAGCGCTACTTGAAAGGAATAGCGGGGATGAAGGGAGAGTAGAGATGGGCAGGCGTGCCCGAAACCGCTTTTGAGAAACCTCCCGGCAGGTTCCTGGCTCTTATGGTCGAATAATGTCGGTATGCCACGAAGCACCCATACTATCAGAATCGATGCTGCTCGGGAAAGAGGTGGCCAAATGGCTTGTGGGAGAGACAACGAAGCATCACATGTCAGTTTGGATGAACGGAAGCTCTCCATCATCGTTGTTTCGTTGTTCTCCTCCTGGATGCTGGCATTCCTCTTCGAAGGACAGATACTGTATGCCCTCTCAGATGCCTTTGGCGTGAGCCCAGGCCCTGTGGTCTTTGGCGGGATTGCTGCCAGCTTTGCCGGGTTGTTTCTATGCGGCTTTTTCATCAAGACACAGAAGGCGGCAAGGCGACTCCTTCTGTGCTCATATGCTTTCTTTGTTGCTGCATCCTCAATCTTCTTTTTCCCGCCCTCTGTATTATGGCGCCTGGGGGTCATCACAAGCTCGTTCCTGGCCGGGAGCTGCGTGGCGGCATGGGGCTTCTACTTCAAGAGTGGTACGCCAAGAAACGAGCGTACAAGAACAGCCGCAGACGTTCTCATATGCTCCAACGTGCTTATGATCCTACTTAACATGGCTGCCGTTCACCTATCGCCCCATATCGGGCTGGCTCTGTCCATGTTGGCGCTCTTGGGCGCGTTCATATTTGCGCTGCGTCTTCCTACCGGTAATGACGCAGCTTTCGGCACCACAGCCACCACAGAAGAAGGATCCGTTAACATAGCGGGATCTCTCGCACTGCTTTGTCTCTTCATTCTGGTTATCACCATCAACTCGGGACTGATGTATCAGGTGATAAACCCCGCCTTTGCGCACAATCAATGGCTAACAAGCTGGTATTGGGCGATTCCGTACATCGTCGCCGTCTATGCTATGAGAAACCCGGCCCTCAAAACGAACCGCACCTACATGCTGTATGTGGCTCTTGCAATGATCGGTTTCTCCTTTATCGCATTCGTGTTCCTAAACCGCTCAGCCATGAGCTATCTTGTTGTCAACACACTGATGCTGGGCGCTTGCGGGATATATGATCTGTTCTGGTGGAGCATTCTCGGCGAAATGCTGGACTTTTGCAAGAATCCGGCAACGGTATTTGGAGTTGGGCTATCCGCCAATGTACTAGGCGTGCTGATTGGAGGGCTGATCGGCAATGCCATTTCTTCGGCAGGAACGCAGGCCTTCAACTCAACGCTGTTGGCGCTGGCTGTGGTATGCGTCACGCTTGCCCTCTTGCCTCCTCTGCACAGGCGTCTCTGCTCTCTGCTACAGGATCATGCCTATCTAGTGATGTTTGCTGAGGTATCGCCGTGGCAAGAGAGCAGGCTAGCCGATCAACTGGCAGCATTTGAAAGCCTTTCAGAACGCGAACGTCAGGTTGCGTCCTTGCTCCTTCAA
>JAQVXE010000082.1 GCA_028709305.1 Bacillota bacterium
TACACCACGATAGAGATGCATACAGGAGGCAGGAGCTGATGCAAAGCTCTTGCTCGTAGACCCGTCGCCCTTTCCGTGGGGATTTTTCATGGCCAAAAAAGGGGATTCTCAAATGGCCATTGACAGGTATATGAACATGAATGTAGAATATATATATGAATTAGCATCATTGGCGGCAGCGCGGGAGCTCTCCGGCGCCAAGCTGGCGTGAATCCAAGAAGCAGCCCATAGTATTCAGACGATTGCGCATGGATCAGCTGCTGCATGTTGCACTTTTCTGCGCGCATGATGGTATTTCGCCATTTGTCGCATTGCCGTCTGTTTGAAAAGCGTGCCACGAAGGGATACAATCACTAATGCATACACTTATGCTGATAGGCCAATTTTGACAGCTACGGAGGCGAAGTCAAAGGACGTGATGACATCTTCATCGGAATGGAACATGAGGAAATCGAGTGATTGGAGGGGATTGACGTGATATCAACCTCGGATTTCGTTAAGCCCCTGGTAAACCAGGCGCTTACTTACCTACAGGCAGATCCAGTAAAGAATCTGCCGAAATTGATCGGAATCGGCGAGAAACTAGCTACTCAGGAAAATCATAAGGTTCAGGTTCGTGAAGTCGGGAAGGCTATTTTGGATCCAAACAGCAATTGGCGCGAGCTTGCAATTCGGCTACTAACGGAAACTCACCCCAACATAGCGAAGGGTATTGCTGTAAACTTCTTTGTAAACTCAGCCCTCGTTGGAGTTCCGAAGCAGTACAAACTGGCAGAGGACTTGGGTGTGGACGTTCCATATGCAATACTAATGGACCCCACGGAAAAGTGTAATCTCAGATGTACAGGGTGCTGGGCTGGAGACTACCAGCGCGTCCGTGAACTCCCGTTTGAGACCATGGATAGGGTATGCACCGAAGCTGAGGAACTAGGCATTCATCTTATTGTAGTATCCGGTGGGGAACCCATGGTTGCCAAGGACAAGTTGATCCGTTTGGCTGAAAAGCATCCGAATCAGCTGTTCCACCCGTTCACCAATGGAACGCTTATCGACGAGGAGTTCGTTTCGGAAATGATCAGGCTGGGCAATATCGCGCCGGCGATTTCCGTAGAGGGCCTTGAGGAGCAGACCGATGCCAGGCGCGGCGAGGGCGTTTATCAGAAGATAATGCATACCATGGATCTGCTGCGTGAAGCCGGATGCGTGTTTGGATTCTCTGCCTGCTATGCCCGGAACAACACCGAGATAATTGCGAGCGACGAATTCATAGACACGATGGTTGACAAGGGCTGTGCGTTCGGCTGGCTGTTTACCTATGTTCCTGTCGGTTCAGATCCGAACATTGAGCTAATGGCTACCCCTGAGCAGCGTAGCCTGATGTACGACACGGTTCGCCGGTGGCGCAATAGCAAGCCAATATTCATTGTGGACTTCTGGAACGATGGAGAGTTCTCGCTCGGATGTATTGCCGGGGGCCGGCGCTATCTGCATATCAATGCAAATGGCGATGTTGAGCCGTGCGCATTCATCCACTACGCACTCGACAATATCAACGACAAGTCTCTGAAGGAGTGCCTAGCTTCGCCGCTTATGAAGGCCTATCAGAAGCGGCAGCCGTTCAACGAGAATATGCTAAGGCCCTGTCCTCTCATTGACAACCCTGAGAAACTTGTCGAGATCATAGAGGAGTCGGGTGCGCGCTCCACTCAGCTTGGAGAGCATCACGTGGAGCCCAAGGAGCTTGCGGACATGATCGATGAAGGCTATACGCAGCACTGGGCCGAAAAAGCTGATGAGATATGGAACCAGAACTCTCATAAGTTTTACGAGATGCAGAAAAGGTACTCCGGGAAATAGCGTCCCGAAGTCATGAAGACGTATACAGGTTGAGCCCGCGCCTCGGCGCGGGCTTTCTCTGTGCGAAGAACTCGCTTATCGATTGCCTGAGATTATCCCGCCGCCCACCAGCAAATCGCCGTCATAGAAGACTGCAGACTGCCCTGGGGTGATCGCCCTTTGCGGCTCTACAAATTCCACACGCACTGATCCGTCGGGCATTGGGGCTATCGAAGCCTTGGATGCAGGCGACCTGTATCGTATCTTCGCCTGCACTTCCATCTCATTTCGCAGAGTGTCGAAGGGGACGAAATTCGTGCTATGAACCTGTAACGAGCTGCTGTACAGAGATTCGACGGGGCCGACCACAATTGTGTTCGAAACAGGGCGTATTTCCAACACATACAGAGGTTGATCAGCCGAGATGTTCAGGCCTTTTCTTTGCCCCACAGTGTACATGGCCGTGCCCATGTGTTCACCTATGACCTGACCTTCAGTGTTGACGATGGGACCGGGGGTGTTGAGCGAAGGATACTGCGATGACAAGAAATCTCGGTACTTGCCAGGGGGAACAAAACAGATTTCCTGACTTTCAGGTTTGTCAGCCGCCTCTAGCCCAAAAGTTTTGGCTATCTTCCGAACTTCGGCCTTGCTCAGGTCGCCTAGGGGGAAGAGCGAGCGCGCCAGCTGATCCTGTTTGAGCCGGTAGAGCATGTAGGTCTGGTCCTTGTTCGCGTCGGCTGCGCGGAAGAGCAGGCACCTTCCGGAGACTGAATCATGCCTTAGCTTTACGTAGTGGCCTGTGGCGACTAAATCCGCACCGAGTTCTGCGGCTTTGTAGTGCAGAAGTCCGAACTTGATCAGGTCATTACATACCACGCACGGGTTCGGAGTGTATCCGTGGGCGTATCCTTCGGCGAAGTCAGCCACGACCGTCTCCCTGAACTCCTCAGACAGGTCGATCGCTACATGATCGATGCCGAGGGAATGTGCAACTCGAGCTGCGGAATCAGCCGCCTCGTCTCCTAAGCAATCCCCTTTGGGGTCTTCATCTATGGATTTGGGCCAATGCCAGGTGGTCATCGTAATTCCAAAAACCTTGCATCCTTGGGATACGAGGAGCGCTGCTGCGACTGATGAGTCTACGCCACCGCTCATGGCCACTGCTATTGTGTGATCGGTTATGTCAAGATCCACAGGTGATCCTCCTTGCTATGTCTGTCAAATGATCAATGCAGGTGGATGGCTGGGGTGCGTCCAACTACAATTACTATAGCCCAATCTTGGGGTCGCATGGAAGGCTTGATGCAAGCGTCATGACAGAGCCTTGCAGTAGGTCGAAAGAGCTCCAAAGCCGGGCTTGTTCCGGCTTGCCATGTCTGATACTATGGGCTACGGATATCTGGGGAAATGATATCATGTAATGGTAATAGAGTATGCATAATGTATACATAATACTGCAACATGCTATCCAGTTATTTTCAAGGTGCAAGCGTAGGTAATGCCCCGCTGCTGCAGGAATCTTTTGTGAACAAAGAAAACTTTTTGGCAGGAGTGATTCGCCAGTGTACACTACCAACATCTCGGTTTCGGGTCAGCTCATTGACTCAGGTCTGTTACTGCAGGTCTTTGATTCTGTTGCAAACCTTGGGGGCGAGTTCAAGATACTCCAGACCGAGTTTGGGAAGACAAAGGCAGAGAAGGGCCGCGCAATCATTCAGGTGGGAGCTGATACATGTGAAGGGCTCGACAAGATCCTGAGCAGGGTCAAGGAGCTAGGCGCTGAGGTGCTCGATGGAAAGAACGTACAACTGGCCATCGTTGAGCAAGACGGTGTGTGCCCCGACGGGTTTTATGCAAGCACCAATATTGAAACTTACGTTTGTTTAGACGGTCAGTGGGTGCCTGTGGATGACATAGAGATGGACTGCGCGATTGTGGTGGATACTCGGAAGCGGACAGCCAGATGTTGTCCGATTGCACGGGTAGTCCGCGGCCAACATGTGGTAGTTGGAGCTAGCGGCATCAGAGTAGCTTCCATGGCCTCGGCTCGGGCGACCGAGGTATTTTCCTTTATGGGCAGCGACGTGTCGAGTGAACGGCCTAAGGCTTTGATCGTGGAGCAAGTAGCCAGCGAGATGAAGGAGGTGCGCAACCGCGGCGGAAAGATCTTGGTGATTGCGGGTCCTGCTGTAGTCCATACAGGCGCCGGTTGCCATCTTTCCAGGCTTATTGATGCCGGCTATGTCAACCTTCTTTATGCCGGCAACGCCGTGGCCACGCATGACGTGGAATGGGCTTTGCTAGGCACCTCGCTCGGCGTTCGCCTTGACGACGGCACTTCTGCTCCAATGGGCCATACACATCACCTTCGGGCTATCAACGCCATTCGGAAAGCGGGAGGGCTCAAGCCTGCTGTCAAGCAGGGCGTGCTAACGAAGGGCGTCATGCATTCACTGATCACCAATGATGTTCCGTACGTTCTTGCAGGATCCATCAGGGATGATGGACCACTTCCGGACGTGATCACCGATGCAGTTGAAGCTCAGGATGCTATGAGGAAGAACCTTAAGGGTGTTGAGATTGCGCTCATGCTTTCGACCATGTTGCATGCAATAGCCACCGGCAATCTTCTTCCGGCTCGAGTAAAGACCATATGCGTAGATATCAATCCTGCTGTAGTAACCAAGCTTGCGGATAGGGGAACATTCCAGGCTATCGGGATTGTCAGCGACGTTGAGTGGTTCCTCAAGGAGTTGGCTGGGTATCTTGCAGCTGACTAGACTGAAGAACGCTTCTGCTTGTTTTGGAGCGATGGCATGTCTGCGCCTACCGCGTCAGGCAAATGCCACGCTGCTCTAACAGGATATTTGGTTGTGATGTAGAAAGTTTCACAGTGTGGGGGTGGCTTCTTGTGGATGCCCTATTACTTGTTGACCTGCAAAACGATTTCTTGCCAGGAGGAGCCTTGGGTGTACCCGAGGGCGACCGGGTTATCCCTGTTGCCAACCGGGTTCAGAAGTGCTTCGATTTGGTCATAGCCACAGCCGATTGGCATCCGCCTGACCACGGAAGTTTCGCTTCTGCGCATCCAGGCCGAGAGGCAGGAGATGTTATTGAACTTTCCGGGCTTGCTCAGGTTTTGTGGCCCGATCATTGTGTTCAGCATAGCGATGGAGCCGAGTTTCCTCCAGAACTCGACACGGCGAAGATAGCAAAGGTGATCCAAAAAGGGATGGATCCAGGCATCGATAGCTACAGCGGGTTCTTTGATAATGGGAGGCAAAACGCCACCGGTCTCGATGAGTATCTACGAGAGCGGGGGATAGATACAGTCTATGTTATGGGCCTGGCTACTGACTACTGCGTCAAGTACACTGCGCTTGACGCAGTATCGTTGGGCTATGAAACTTGGCTCATAGAGGACGGATGCAGGGGTGTGGAAGTTGCCCCTGGCGACATAGAGCGCGCATTGGCCAAGATGGCAGCCGCGGGTGTTCGTATGGTGAAGTCGGAAGATCTTGGTTAGCCGCCGTAGTGACCTAGGGATAGCGGACCGCAAGGCGGCAGGCGCTGTCCCATGACATACCAAATCATGTGACAGGGAGTGGCTACAGATGAAATTCCAAGGCTTGGTAATCGGAGTCCCCAAGGAAATCATGAAGGGGGAGCGGCGAGTTGCCGCAATGCCTGACACTGTCAAGAAGATGGTAGCCGAAGGCGCAAAGGTGCTAGTGGAGAAGGGAGCCGGAGAAGGGTCCTACTTCCACGATGAGGAGTACAAGGCAGCCGGGGCAGAGATCGTTGAGAAAGCCCAAGATGTCTTTGCCAAGGCTGACATCATTCTCAAAGTGAAAGAGCCAATCTTCAATGAGACCTTGAAGAAGCACGAAGTGGAATTGATGCATAAGGGCCAGTGCCTTATCACCTTCCTACATCCTGCAGCTCCAGCCAACCACCAGATGGTTAAGGATATGGCCGCCAAAGGCGTCATATCTCTCACGCTCGATGGAATACCTCGAATATCAAGGGCTCAAGCAATGGATGCCCTCACCTCCATGAGCACTGTTGCAGGCTACAAGGCGTGCCTCATGGCAGCAAACAGGCTTCCCAAGTTCATGCCAATGGTCGGTACCGCAGTCGGCATGATTAAGCCTTCAGTAGTTACGGTTATAGGCACAGGCATTGCAGGCCTTCAGGCAGTTGCCACGGCAAAGAGATTGGGTGCTGTAGTCAACTCGGTTGACATCAGGCCTGACGCCAATGAGCAGGCCAAGAGCCTCGGGGCGAAGGTTGTAGATGTGGGCGTTCCCGCTGATATTGCCATTGCCGACGGAGGATACGCTGCCAAGCTGCCGGACGAGTGGCTTGAGAAAGAGCGCGAGAGAGTCAGACCTATAGTAATCGATTCCGACATAGTCATTACTGCTGCACTGATTCCGGGCAAACTGGCTCCGGTCATTGTGACTGAGGAAATGGTCAAGGCCATGAGGCCTGGCTCTGCAATTGTGGACATAGCGATCGACCAGGGCGGAAACGTGGAGATCACCGAGCCCGGCCAGATAACGGAGAAATACGGCGTCAGCATTGATGGAACAAAGAATATTCCAGGAATGGTACCGACTGCTTCTACGTGGATGTTTGCAAACAACATATACAACTACACTGCGAATCTCGTAAAAGACGGCAAGATCAACCTGAATATGGATGACAAAATCATCGCGTCTTCCCTGGTTACCCGTGATGGCAAGCTCGTCCATGCCGGCGCCCTTGAGGCAATGAACATGAAATAGGGAGTTGTGACGTCCGTGTCTGAACTGTCACTTGTAATCCTCTTCGCTATCGCAACGTTTGCTGGCTACAAGGTGATAAGCCAGGTCCCCAGCTTGCTCCATACGCCTTTGATGTCGGGCACTAATGCCCTTTCAGGAGTGACTGTGCTTGGGGCTCTCAGTGCGACTGCGGTAGCCAGAACCCAGGGAAACTCGGCCATAGGGGCTTTCCTCGGGTGCATAGCGATAGTAATGGCAATGATCAATGTTGTCGGGGGCTTTTTGGTCACCGACAGGATGCTAAGGATGTTCAAAAAGTAGGGAGGGTTCAGCGGCACTGACCGCTGTATGATCTGATGGATTGGAACACTGCAATCTTTCTCGGGCTTAGCCTGGCAGACCTACTGGGGCTGATCTTTGTCATAGGGACAGTATGGGGCATTAGGCTGATGAGCTCCCCGACGACTGCCGTGAGCGGCAATCTACTGGGCGCTTTCAGTATGACAGGCGCTATCATTGTTACATTGGTTTCAGAGAACATAGTCAGTGTACAGATTCTCTGGATGGGGATGGCAATCGGTGGCGCGCTAGGGTATGCCCTCGCTGTTAAGGTGGCCATGATCCAGATGCCTCAGATGGTCGCCTTGCTGAACGGGTTTGGCGGCGGCAGCTCAGCAATTGTTTCGCTCCTGACGCTGCTGGGCCCGGTGACAATTGGACCATTCGAAAAGGTAACTGCTGTTCTTGGGCTTCTTGTTGGTGCGGTGACGCTCTCAGGAAGCCTTGTTGCTGCCGGGAAACTTGCCGGCAAGATAAACCAGAGGCCAGTAATATTTGCAAACCAGACGTTTGTGAATACTCTGGCAATAATCATATCGGTGGCTGCGGGAGTGCGGGCCATCATGGTTCCAGGCGATGGGGCTATGTGGCCGAGCATCATCGCACTAGTTGCGTCATCTGCATACGGAATTCTGTTCACGATACGCGTAGGCGGCGCCGACATGCCGATCACAGTATCCTTGCTGAACTCGTTGTCGGGTGTAGCGGCTTCCGTTTCCGGTCTTGCAATTCGCAATCCTCTGCTGGTAGCCATAGGAGCAGTGGTAGGCGCCTCTGGGCTGATCCTCACGCAGATAATGTGCAGAGCGATGAACAGGAGCCTTGGCCAGGTGCTCACGGGTAAGACCACTGTAGCGCACCTCAAGACAAGCGGCACGAAAGCTGTGTCGGAGCCAAAGAAGGCTGTGAGCGGGAAGACGCCTGCTTCCGAAAAACCTCGTGTCGAGGAGCCCGACCATATCTCCATTGCCAGAGCCGCAAAGAAGGTAATTGTGGTTCCAGGCTATGGCATGGCTCTGGGCCAGGCCCAGGCCGATGTGAAGGCTCTCATGGACAAACTTGAGGCCGGCGGGGCAGAGGTCAAGGTGGCCATCCACCCGGTCGCCGGACG
>JAQVXE010000083.1 GCA_028709305.1 Bacillota bacterium
AAGAGAGTGATCCAGCTCGACATGGGTTCTCTCGTCGCCGGGACAAAGTACCGCGGAGAGTTCGAGGAAAGACTCAAGAAGCTGATAGATGAGACGACTGCCTCCGGTGACGTCATTCTCTTCATAGATGAACTTCACACAGTGGTCGGGGCGGGCGCCGCTGAGGGAGCTATAGACGCTGCTAACATCCTGAAGCCTGCGCTAGCCCGCGGCGAGATGCAGTGTATTGGGGCAACAACGATCGACGAATATAGAAAGCACATTGAGAAAGATGCTGCGCTTGAGCGGAGGTTCCAGCCGATACAGGTGGGCGAGCCCAGCGTGGAGGAGACAGTCGAGATCCTCTCCGGTCTTCGCGACAGGTATGAGGCTCATCACAGAGTAAAGATATCTGATGAGGCACTGAAGGCAGCAGCGGTCCTCTCTGACAGGTACATCACCGACCGGTTTCTGCCTGACAAGGCAATAGACCTCATTGACGAAGCGGGCTCAAGGGTGCGTCTGGCGGCCCAAATAGCCCCTCCCGACATCAAGAAGCTGGAGGAGGACCTTGAGCGCGTCAGGGCTGAAAAGGAGGCCGCCATACAGAACGAGGAGTTCGAAAAAGCAGCGGAGCTGCGCGACCATGAGCAGGGTATCCGCGACAAGATCGAGGAGCAGCGCAAGGAGTGGCAGAACCAGCGGTACCTGGAGGGTGCTGTTGTGACTGAGAATGAGGTTGCAGAGATTGTCGCTTCGTGGACAGGCATTCCAGTTACACAGCTGGAGGAGAGCGAAGCTGAGCGTCTTTTGAAGTTGGAGGATATCCTTCACAAGCGGGTGATTTCTCAGGACGAAGCTGTTGCCGCAGTTGCGAGAGCGGTGAGACGGGCGCATGCCGGGCTTAAGGACCCGAAGCGCCCGGTGGGATCCTTCCTCTTCTTGGGACCCACCGGCGTAGGCAAGACTGAGTTGGCCAGAGCGCTGGCGGAATCGTTGTTCGGAGACGAAGAAGCCATGATACGTCTTGACATGTCTGAATACATGGAAAGGCATACTGTGTCAAGGCTTATTGGTGCTCCTCCGGGATATGTTGGATACGAGGAAGCGGGGCAGCTCACTGAGAAGGTAAGAAGACGCCCTTATTCGGTAGTGCTCTTCGATGAGATAGAGAAGGCCCATCCGGAGGTCTTCAACATCCTTCTTCAGGTATTAGAAGACGGCAGGCTCACCGATGGGCAGGGCAGGACGGTAGATTTTAGGAACACCGTGCTGATAATGACGTCCAATGTAGGGGCCGCCCAAATACACCGTGACACGGTGCTAGGATTCCGGACAGAAGCGGACGAACGAGACTCATATGAGCGAATGCGCGATAAGGTCCTTTCGGAGCTCAAGCGCACGTTCAGGCCGGAGTTCCTAAACCGCGTCGATGAAGTGATAGTCTTCCACGCCCTCGGACGCGACGACATGGAGAAGATAGTCGACCTCATGCTTCTAGACTTAAAGGTACACCTGGAGCCTAGGGGCATACACTTGAGCTTCACTGAAAAGGCAAAGGCACTTCTGGTTCGGGAGGGTTATAATCCCGACTACGGGGCCAGGCCGCTTCGGCGAGTGATACAGCGAATGGTTGAGGATCGTCTCTCAGATGAGATCCTCGCAGGAAATGTGAGAGATGGGCAGAGCGTTGAGGTGGATGAGGCTGAGGGGGAGTTGATCTTCAAGGCATTGGAGCTTCAGCGGGAGTAATAGAAGCAAGCTCGGATTTCTTGAGAAAGAGGAATCGGTATGAAAGGCGCCAAGGTGGCATTCGTGTGCCAGGATTGCGGATACGAGTCTCCAAGGTGGATGGGGAAGTGCCCGGCCTGCAACAGCTGGAACAGCTTCGCCGAGGAACGCCGTCCCGACGCTCGGGCCACGCGGCCAACGCGGGGGAGGGCTTCTGGCGGTGCCAGATGGGGCGTGGCGAGCGCAGCCTCTGCGCCGGTTCCCATAGGGCAGGTGTCTGCCGGCGAGGAGATACGCCTTTCCACAGGGATAGGCGAGTTTGACCGTGTGCTTGGGGGAGGGCTTGTGGCAGGGTCGGTTGTGCTGATTGGCGGCGATCCCGGAATCGGAAAGTCCACAATCCTCCTTCAGGCTGCCCATAACGTAGCGGCATCCCGTGGCACTGTGCTCTATGTGACAGGGGAGGAATCGGTGGAACAAGTCAGCCTTCGAGCGGCGAGGCTTGGGATGGCAGGAGCGTCAGATTCTTTGATGGTACTGGCACAGACTGACGTAGCTGTAGTCGTGGAAACAATCCTTGCTCTGGACCCATCCCTTGTTGTCATAGATTCCATCCAAACAATGGAGGATGCTAGCCTTGATTCGTCGCCTGGAAGCATAGGGCAGGTGCGCGAATGCACAGGCCGGCTAATGCGAGCAGCCAAGGAAGAGGGCATTCCCGTTTTTCTTGTGGGGCACGTCACGAAGTCAGGCGCGATCGCAGGTCCCAAGGCGCTGGAGCATGTTGTGGATACCGTCCTATACTTCGAGGGAGACGGGAGCCATGCTCACCGCATAGTTCGAGCAGTGAAGAACAGATATGGCTCCACCAATGAAGTGGGGATATTCGCAATGACAGATCGGGGGCTTGCGGAGGTTGAGAACCCGTCTGAGGCGCTCCTGTCGGAGCGTCCTGGAGGCGCGGCAGGTTCTGTAGTAGTTGCAAGCATGGAGGGCACGCGCCCTCTGCTTGTGGAGGTTCAGGCGTTGGTGGCCCGCTCTGTTACAGGAACCCCCCGAAGGACCACGACGGGCGTGGACTACAACAGGACTGCGATCATCATTGCCGTGCTGGATAGGCGCGCAGGATTCGCAATTGGCACGGAGGACATATACGTCAATGTAGCTGGAGGAGTGACGCTTACGGAGCCTGCGGCTGACCTTGGCATAGCTGCGGCTATTGTGTCGAGCTTCAGAAACGTTCCTGCGGCGCTCAAGACTGTGGTCTTTGGTGAAGTGGGGCTTGCCGGAGAATTGCGCGCAGTAGGCCAGGCTGAGATGAGGGTCAGCGAGGCCCGAAGGCTTGGCTTTAGGCGGTGCGTCCTGCCAAGTCACAATCTGAAGAACATGACAAGGCAGCAACTTAAGGGATCTGGGGTGGAGGTAGTAGGGGCTTCCACACTGCGAGATGCATTGGAGGCGGTGTTCATGGTGGTGGACAGCTGATGTCAGAGAGAATGCGTAGGATATTTCAGATGGTTGCGCCCGGCACTGCTCTTTATGATGGGCTGGAGAACATCCTCCGAGCTAGGACCGGAGGGCTTATTGTTGTAGGCGATACGCCTGAGATGATGGAGATCGTTAATGGGGGCTTCCGGCTTGACGCCGAGTTTACCCCGGCTGCTGTGTACGAGCTTGCAAAGATGGATGGGGCCATAATCCTCTCGGAGAATGTCGACAGAATCATGTACGCTAACGCCACGCTCAATCCGGATCCCGACATACCTTCGAGAGAAACCGGCCTTCGCCACAGCACTGCGGAACGGGTGTCGAAGATGACCGGGCAACTTGTCATCGCCATTTCCCAGAGACGCTCGGTGATCACAGTCTATTATGGGCATACCAGGTATGTGATGCGTGACATAGGTGTTGTGCTGGCCAAGGCAAATCAGGCTTTGCAGACAATGGCCAACTACCGTGATTCGCTTGTCAAGGCGCTCACGAACCTGACTGCACTGGAGTTCATAGAGGAAGTGACTCTGATTGATGTGGCCAGAGTGGTGCAGAGGTATGAGTTGATGAGGCGAGTTGGGGAAGAGGTGTCCGACTACATTGCCGAGCTGGGGTCTGAAGGACGATTAGTGAAGATCCAGGCTGACGAGGTAGTGAGCGGGATGTCTGAGGAGGTTCTCTTCGTAACGATGGACTATATGCCTGATGGAGGGCAGTCTGAGGCAGAAGAGTTGATGGATGAAATCGCCGGCTGGGTAGTAGACGAGGTTCTGGATCTGGCTACTTTGTCCCGGGCGCTGACGCAAAATCCGTCTGCTACAACGGAGTCGTCAGTGTCGCCCAGGGGTTACAGGGCGCTATCGAAGATATCGCGGCTGCCATTGTCGGTGATCGGAAACATAGTTAAAGGATTCGGGTCGCTTAAGGCGATAAGAAATGCAACCGTCGAGGAGCTCGACGAGATTGAAGGGATCGGTGAAGTGCGAGCAAGGGCAGTTCGGGAGGGACTGGCCCGCCTTCGCGACCAGGTCGTGCGCGACTTGGTCATTTAGGCACCATAGTGCGCACGCTGGGCCCGTCGGCTGAGTTCTGTCCCTCCGCTACTACTAAGTGAGATTGAATAGGCCTAGCATGCGCAGCCTGTCATGCTCTTTCACCATTATTTCGCTGAAATCCAGGTCTGTGATGGCGCATAACGCTGCAACGTAGAACAGCGTCTGGCCCAGTTCCGTCTCAAGAGCTTCCCTGCAGTCGGGGCAGAGTTCGCCGGTGACGTGCGAGTCGATCATTCGCTTCAGGTCGGTCAAAGACGCATTCTCCGGGAACTTCTGCTTCTGTGCGGAGATCTCGAGGCAGCCACAGCAAGTCACCGATTTGGCAACCGCCCTGTTGGCTCTAGCGGCGGCTTCTTGAAACTTTGACATTACGTCAAGCACGCTCCTGTGGCGGATGAGATATTCAGAGACCATTTCTTGAAACTCGTTGCATGATAGGTCGGCCAAAGCGATTCACCTCCAAATGCAGAAAACGCAGGTGATATGGCCGCGGAAAATTCACCTTGATTATACGTTTGGACGGTTGCATTGTCAATCTGCTTATTGTGTAACCACGCAAGTCATGTGTAAATTAGGTGCGCCTGTTACATGGGATCGTCTGGCTTTCACATGCTCCGGTGCAGTGGAATTGACTGCTTTGCCAGCCAATGGTACAATTCATTAAAGGCGCTCCGAGGAAGAAGGGATGCAAGAGGTGTACAGTGTGGGGGATAGGGTGGTCTACCCTATGCATGGCGCTGGATTGATAGAGGCTATTGAGGAGAGAGAAGTCCTCGGGGAGAAGGACTATTACTACATCATGCGTCTTCAGATGGGCGACATGAAGGTGATGGTGCCTCGGGGCAGCGCTGATGAAGTCGGTCTTAGGCCTATCATAGATTCTGAGCAGGTTCCAAAGGTTTACGAAGTGCTCAAGGACGAGGCGACGCCGATGAGCCAGAACTGGAACCGAAGATATCGCGCGAACATGGAGAAGATGAAGACAGGGGATATCTTCATCGTTGCTGAGGTTGTTCGAAATCTCGGAATACGCGACAGGGAAAAGGGGCTTTCCACCGGAGAACGCCGCATGCTGGACAATGCGAAGCAGATACTTGCAAGCGAACTTGCCATGGTTGAAGAGAGGGCTCTGGAAGAAGTAGCGAGCAATATTGACGAGATACTCAGCTAATGGGGACCCCACATACTCCCGGCAACCCGGGGGAGACTAGACTACGATGGAAGGAGTGAGCGCCTTCCAAATGCGAGGAGGTGAGGTTGTCGGTGCGCAATGCTACTACGCGGATGCTCATGCTTGGAGCAGGCGTTGTTTTCGGCTATCTCATATACAGGTCAATGCCCCAGACTGTAACAGCTTTGCCTGCAGCCGGCGGCGAACTGCGCGTGATGGTCGGAGCGATGACAGGGGGCGGGCTAGTAGGTTTTGCAGTTGCCCCGATGCTTTCGAGATTCGGTTCGTGGATTGGCAGACACATTGACTCCAGGATCCGGAAAGTGTCGACTCATGGGGTTATTTCGGGTGCTGTCGGAATGATCGTGGGCCTAATAATAGCTAACTTACTCGTGATTCCGGTCGCATCCATACCCGAACTCGGAAGCTATGTTGGCATTGCTCTCAACGTCTTCTTTGCCGTATCAGGGCTGATTGTGGGGTATCATAAGCGTGAAGAGGTTATTCCAATACTTGCGCCTCTGCCGCGCAGCGCAGAGCACGTCAGACTTGGCGCAGGAGCTCGGGATCGTGCGGCGAGCAAGGCATATGTGGGCAAGGCAAGGCCGAAGATCCTTGACACGAGCGTGATAATAGACGGCAGAATTGCCGACATAGCCGACAGCGGTTTCATCGAGGGGACACTGATTGTTCCCGTGTTTGTGCTGGAGGAATTGCAGCATATTGCGGATTCGTCAGACGTGCTGAAGAGGAATCGCGGTCGTAGGGGCCTCGACATACTGAATCGGATGCAGAAGGATGAGAACGTTACGGTCCAGATTGTTGACAAGACCTTTGACGATCAGGAAGTAGACTCCAAGCTCATAAGGTTGGCTCAGGCCATGGATGCGACTATCCTGACGAATGATTTCAACCTGAACAAAGTCGCTGAGCTTCACGGCGTAGACGTGCTCAACATCAACGAGCTGGCGAACGCCCTCAAACCGGTTGTGCTGCCGGGAGAGGAAATGACAGTCCACGTGATCAAGGACGGCAAGGAATCAGGTCAGGGAGTAGCCTATCTGGATGACGGGACGATGGTTGTTGTTGATGGCGGGCGGCGCTATATTGGCGACTATGTGGACGTGCTTGTCACCAGTGTACTCCAAACATCTGCAGGCAGGATGATATTTGCCAAGATGAAATCGGCCGAGCGAGTCGGCTGAAACAGGCAAGGCTTCCAACTATCATTCCCTTGCGAGGTGTGGCTGGATGGCAGGGCAACTACGGGTTTGGGCCATAGTGCCGGCGGCAGGATCTGGATCGCGAATGGGCGCAACCGTTCCAAAACAGTATTTGCAGCTAAGGGGCGTTCCAATAGTAGCTCGCACAATATCGAGATTGGCGCTTTCGCGGGCTGTGGATGAGATAGTCGTATCTGTCCCGCCTGGCAACGAGAAGGCTTTCGAGAGGGATATCGTAGAGCGATACTCCCTCTCTTCGTTATGCAAATGCACTGTAGTGGCCGGCGGAGCCGACCGACAGGAGTCGGTGTGGAGAGCCCTTCGAGTGGTACTTGAGCACCAGGATGCGGAGAGCTCCCACATGGTCCTTGTCCATGACGGAGTTCGTCCTCTGGTATCGAAGGCCGAAATTGTCTCTGTTGTGGAGGCAGCAAAGGTCCATGGCGCCGCCGCGTGCGCAGTGCCCCCTAAAGATACGGTGAAACTTGTGGGTGATGATGGGCTTGTTGCCATGACGCCTGACAGGTCGCGGCTCTGCCTTGTTCAGACGCCGCAGGCCTTCCGCCTGTTGACGCTGAGGCGCGCTCACGAGCGTGCAGAAGAAGAAGGCTATGTTGGCACCGATGATTGTTCTCTCGTCGAAAGGCTGGGGCTTCCCGTTGCTCTGACGCCAGGCTCCTATGAGAACATAAAGATTACTACCATGGATGATCTTGCGTTGGCAGAGATTTTGCTGGCTCGTGAAGACGCGCGCGATCGGAGTGAGGTGGCTATGACTGCTAGAGTAGGGCAGGGCTACGATGTGCATCCGCTAGTGTGCGGACGAGAACTGATTCTCGGAGGGGTGCGAGTGCCGCATGAGAAAGGACTATCCGGGCACTCAGATGCGGATGTGCTGACTCACGCGATATGTGATGCGATTCTGGGAGCGGCGTGTCTTGGCGATATTGGTATGCACTTCCCTGACACTGATCCTGCTTATGCAGGGATATGCAGCATCGAGCTGTTGCGGCATGTTGTTGTGTTGACAGAGCGTTCAGGATACCGGGTCACAGGGATGGATGCTACGGTCATTGCAGAACGTCCGAAGATTTCGCCTTTTGTGCCCGAGATGCGCAGGCGGTTGGCATCGGCGATGAATCTGCGTGATGAGTGTGTTAATATTAAGGGAAAGACCACTGAAGGACTGGGGTTTACAGGATCGGGCGAAGGCATCGCAGCCCTGGCTGTTGCAACACTCATCCCAGTGCCAGGTGGACTGAGCGAAGAGGTTGTGACATGCACCTTGGAGGGAGGCCTGTACCATGGCGATTAAGATTCACAATACCCTGACCCGGCGCAAAGAGGAGTTTGCGCCAGTTACACCGGGCAAGGTTGGA
>JAQVXE010000084.1 GCA_028709305.1 Bacillota bacterium
GGCGAACAGTTTAGAGCAATTCGGGGCAGTTCCAAGCAGTCGTGGGCATCCTCAGAAAGTCCCGGGCAGCCCCAAACAGTCCCTGAAATTACTCGGCACTTCCCAGCAGCTTCAGTTCGACCCGCTCATCTCCAACTATTGCGCCCCGAACTGGAGACAGCAGTTATTCAAGGAGGGTGATGTAATGCTAGACTTGCTAAAGTCAGTCATCTCAGGCTGCGACGACTACGCAGAAATCAGATACCACAAGCGCATTCAGGATATCATCGAAGCCCGAAATAGCGCTCTCACAAAAGTGGAACATCGAACCCTGGCTGGAGCGGGAGTTAGAGCTTTGGTAGACGGCGGGTGGGGGTTTGTTTCCACAAATGACGTGACCGAATCGGGGCTGCGGAAAGCGCTTTCCGAAGCCCAAGCCGCGGCCCGAGTCGGAGCGGCTGTGCGAAAGGAAAAGGCGCAACTCGCCCCGTCCGAGCCCGCCAGAGGCGAGCTTGTGTATTATGATGCAGCCCGAGAGCCTGACATCGCAGAGAAGATCCGAGCGGTCCTCGAGGCTGAAAAGCGCATCCGCGATCGTTCGCCGCTTGTTGTAGGAAGCATCGTAAGATATACGCAGTATGAGGATGAGAAGTACATAGTCACCTCAGACGGGTCGGCCGCCCATGTGCTCGACAATAAGCCCAGTTTCCACGTATTTGCCACCGCGGGGCGCGACGGACAGCTGGAAACTGCAATAAAGAGCGCAGGTGTTACCGGTTCCTGGGCCGACTTGATGCAAAAGGGCGATCTCAACACCCTCGTAGATGACGCTGTGGATCTTGCCATCAAGAAGCTCGATGCAGATTACGCCAAAGGCGGACAGTACACAGTCATACTCGACCCGGGGCTTGTCGGAGTCCTGTCGCACGAGGCCATAGGACATACTGTGGAAGCCGACTTCGTGCTGAGCGGTTCCATCGTCAAGGGCAAGATCGGTGAAGCTGTAGCGTCGGAACTGGTAACCATGGTGGATGACGGGACTGTGGACGGAGCCGCCGGCATGGTCATGGTGGACGATGAGGGCGTGCCCGGCCAGCGCACGGTTATCATCGACCGCGGCATCCTCCGGAACTACCTGCATTCCCGGGAATCGGCGGCAGCATTCGGAGTGGAGCCACATGGCAATGCACGGGCCTTCACTTACCGCGATGAGCCCATAATCAGAATGACCAACACCTTCATACTGCCCGGCGAAGATAGTCTAGACAAGATGATAGCGGGGATAGACGACGGGTTCCTCCTCAAAGAGCTGGGGCAGGGCGGCCAAGCTGACGCCACCGCCGAGTTCATGTTTGGCGTCGCCGAGGCCTACCGAATCACAGGCGGCAAGGTTGGAGAGATGGTCAAAGGGATCACCATCTCCGGCCAGGCATTCGATGTCCTAAAGAGCGTCGACGCAGTATCTTCCGATTTCGACATGCCAGTGGGGGCAGGACACTGCGGCAAGTTCCAGCCGGCCAAGACCGACGCCGGCGGGCCTTACCTGCGTTGCCGTGTCACTGTAGGAGGACGCCATGAGTAGAGGAGGGAATGGCAGATTGAAACAATTGGAGCTATGTGACAGCCTGGTCGAACGCGCGCGCAAGATGGGCGCCGACGATGCGGAAGTCTTCTATGTAAAGTCCAGAACACTCGGAGCAGTCTTCCAGAAAAACGACCTGCAGGTGCCAAAGGGCGATGATTATGAGGGCCTGGGCATACGTGTGCTCCTCCATGGCAATGGTGCAGCAAAGCAGGGTTTTGCCGCGACAAACATGCTATCTTCCGACTCGCTCGAGGACACACTGCGGGCAGCCATAACCATAGCCAAGGCGTCGCCTGAAGATCCGAACCATTGGATGCCAGAGCCGTCGCAAGTCGAGCCAGTGCCCGGCAGATACGACAAGTCCGTCGAAAGCATGCGCCTTGAGGATGCCGTGGAGCAGGGATTGAAACTGGTGGAATCGGCCCGGTCCTTCGATTCCAGAGTCATGATGGATACGGCACAGTACATGGTCGAGGTCACAGAGAAGGCCATTGCCAATTCCAAGGGCATCAGGCTCACTGAGCGAGACTCAGTCTTTACGTGTATTGCCTTTGGATTTGCCAGGGACGGAGAAGAAGTATCGCCGTTTGATGCGGAGATTGCCATAACATGCAGCAAAGACGCGATCGACGCTGAAGCCACCGGGCTCAAGCTGGCCAGGAAAGTCGTATCCTCCCTCGGGGCTACAACCGTGCCGAGTTTCAAAGGAGACGTTATCATCACGCCTTATGCAGCCTACGATCTCATAGCTGAACCTGTATTATTCGCGTGCAATGCCCAGAATGTGCAGAACGGGAGATCTAAATGGGCGGGCAAGCTGGGTTCTCAGGTGATGTCACCCCTGATCTCAATTACCGATGATCCCAGGATCCCCGGAGCAGCAGGCTCCACCTCATTCGACCGGGAGGGAGTGCCGCCTGCCACCTTGCAGCTTGTAGACGAGGGCACACTCAACCACTATCTCTACAACTGCTATGCAGCACGTAAAGACGGAATTGTGTCGAACGGGCGCGCATCAGGCAGGGACCATACTGTTCCTGGCATTTCTACAACGAACTTCGTTGTTGCATCAGGCAAACGCTCAGTTGACGACATGATAGCAGGATGCTCCAGGGGACTGCTGGTGAACAGATTCTCAGGCAATGTGGATTCTGTAAGCGGCGACTTCTCAGGTGTAGTGAAGGGCGGCCATTACATAGAAGCCGGCAAAACCGTGTGCCCGGTCAAGGAAGTCATGATCTCCGGAAACATCTATGAGCTTCTGAAACAGGTTGTGGATGTGTCACGGGAATACGTCGATGTCGGCGGGTCAAGAATGCCATATGTCCAGATTGAGGGTTGCTCTATAACAGGCAAGTAGATAGCAGGGCTCGAGAGCTTGGGGCAAAGACGATTCATGGTCGATACTGCGATTTCTTCGTAGTGTTTCTCCGAATGGCAGGAGTGTCAACACGACGGGGTGAGCTGGGGCACTCATAGCCGATGAAACGCACATGCTCAATTGGACAGCATGTGCGTTTTTGCTCACTGAGTAACCACACTTACAGACTGCGCTAGATTCACATTTCTACTCTGGCTTTGTCCCTCGTCTTCAATGCCCTTGCGAACCCGTCGACGGGTCACAGGTCCACAGGTCGCACAACACCCCAAAATCGCCCCACTAGCAGATCAGCAATACATCTAGCCCACTACAAACCTCGTTGTGCTCCCAGTCTCGGTCATGTTCACCTCAAGCCTGGCATCTATCCGTTCCTCAAGCTCAGGGACGTGGGAAATCACACCTACAAGCCTTCCGCTGTCGCGCTGCAGATTGATCAGGGTGTCTAAAGCCAGGTCCAAAGATTCAGGGTCAAGGGCGCCGAAACCCTCATCTATGAACATGGTGTCCAAGTGGATGCCGCCAGCATAGGACTGAACTACATCTGCCAGCCCCAACGCCAATGAGAGCGAAGCCATGAACCCTTCGCCCCCTGAAAGCGTAGTCACGCTACGCTCGCGTCCTGTGTACATGTCGAAGACTTCCAGGCCGAGCCCCCCGGCACTCCTAGCGGTCCTGCGATCCAGCGTCCGCCTGAGACTATACCGCCCCTTGCTCATGGCCTGAAGCCTGCGCGTAGCAGCCTCCGCCACCTTGTCGAGCATTGAAGCGAGAATGAAAGTCTCGAAATTCATTCCCAGCTTGTTAGGTTTTCTGCCGCTCGCTACGTCGGCTATGCGGGCCGCTACACCGTATTGCTCTTCCAGGTCTGCCATCTCCCGCAACAACTCATCCAAGACCCCTAGCAGCCTCTTCCTGGCCTCCGCCTCGCTCTCCAGCTGGGCACGGGTGGCCACTGCATCAACCGAGGCCTGCGACAGGCGCTTCGCCTCTGATTCCAAAGCCTCAAGATCAGGTTCCTCAACTCCGGCGGCCGCCTCTCCTGCTCTTTCCAGGCGAACCTTGGCTGCATGCAACTGCCGGCCGTAGTCATCAATGGCTCTCTCCAAGGCACTAACCTGACTCTCCTGTCGCTTCGAAGCTTCGTAGGCCTCTAGATCCCCAAACCCGGCCGTAGCCACCTTGGCCTCAAACTCCCGCAGTCGCCTGTCTCTTGTCCTTCCTGACTCATCAGCGGCCCTGTTCGCCGCCTGCCTTTCAGACCTGGCCACGGCCGATGCCTGCTCCCGAGCGGTTACGGCCTTCTCGGCCTCCTCCAGCTTCCTGCGCAGGCTGTCCCGAATGTCCTTTGCATTTGCCAAAGCCCGTTCCAACGCATCCGGGGCGCGCAGCTCAACGGGAACACCCGCCTCCCTCTCCTCCACCTTAGCCTTAGCTGCGGCCAACTTCGCCTCTGCTTCTGATCGGGCCTTCTCAGCCACACAGAGCTCCTCTTCAAGATCCGACAGCTTCTGCTCCAGGTCCACGATCTGCTGCTCTAGCCGCTCCGCCTGTTCCTCGGCCTCTGCAGCCTTCTCCGCACGGACCACAGCCTGAGCGGCATCATCCCGGAGTCGGAGAATCAGGTCAGCTAGGCTTTCGCCCTCCTCTATTTCAACATCCATTTCCAATGCTTCAAGGCGCCCTTTTGTAGTGGCTAAGGACTGCGCTGCATCTGCGGCCGCCTTCCGGACACGGCCACACTCCTCCTCAAGCGATTCCACTCGTCTCCGGGCTTCTGCAATCTCATTTTGAGACGGAACACGGTCATGCGTGTCCTCTCTGTCCTCTTCCTTCCCGATAGTCCGACACGCAGGTTTGGGGTGGTCAAGCGACCCGCACACCGGGCATGGCAGCCCCGGTGTGAGCGACATCGCCAGCGCAGCTGCCTGGCTCGACATCCAAGAATCCTGCAGCCTCCCGGAAGCCTCCTTCGCCTTCGCCAACCGGCTCTCCGCAGCTTCTGCAGCATCAGCTGCCTTGTTCGCAGCCTCCTGCTTCTTAGCCTGCTCTGCTTCAAGTTCTTCCCTCTCCTGCAGCCTCTTCAGGATCTGCCGAGCCTCCTTGACAGCAGCCTCCCAGCGCGGAAGCTCGGACGCCTCTTTGCGCGTGAGCTCAAGCAGGTCTCTTGCCTCCTTCAGCTCGGTGTCGGCCTCCTTCTTCTTGCCTGCCGCCTCTTTCGCCTGTTCATCCGCGCTCTTCACCACAATCGACGCCTCTGCCGCTTTGCCCCTCGCCTCATCGATTGCATCTACCTTGTCTTTCAGCGACTCAAGGTGAATGACGTCCTTGGCTGCGCGCTCCCGTTCCTCAGCCCGGGCGGGCGACTTCTCTTCGTCAAGCTTCTCCCCGGCTTCTCTAGCAAGCTCCTCTGCCTCGGCCAGCTTCCTGGCGGCCGATGCAGCCTCCTTTTCAGCCTCCTTGGCCATCTCCTTCGCCACCACGTACAAGCCTTCAGCGCTGGCACAGGACAATGCGCGCCGAGCTGCATCAAGCTCAGCCCTCTTTGCGGCAATCTCCTCTTCCCTCGCTTTGAGCTCAGCCAGGGCTACAGCCGCGTCCGCAGCTTCTTCAAGCTTCTCGGCGTTCTTCTTTCCCACCTCCAAAGCCTGGGCAGCCTTCTTGGCGGCATCCTTCGCGGCTTTCTCAGCTTCACGAGCCTCTGCCATTTTGTTGCATGCCTCTTCGTGCGACTCCTGCAGCTCTGCTACGGACTCCGCGTCCGCCTGTTTCAGGAGCGTATCACGCCGGTCCCGCCCCTGTTCGAGCCTGCTTTGAAGGGACCTTGCTTCCTCTTTGAGAGCTGCTTCAATCTGTCTGTAGCGCTCTGTTCCAAAGAGTATCTCCATGATCTCTCTACGCTCAGCCGAATCAGCAGTAAGGGCCTGCCTGAACTGGCCCTGCGGCAACAGGACAACCTGGCGGAACTGGTCAGCCTGAAACCCCAGAGTCTCCTCGACTCGAGCGGTAACCGCCCTTACGCCCGTTTCAATGACCCGTCCCTCGCAGCCGGCGCCATCCCCATCATCAACACCCGTCATGTCCCAAAGCGTAGCGTCAGGACCTATCGGGGTCTTCCTCCCAGCCACTTCGTATGATGGGCTTCGCTGCACGCGATACTTCCTCTGGCCCACGGCAAAATCGAAAACGACCACGGTCGGCGTTCCATCGTCGGCATAGTGGGATCTCATGTCGCCGCCATCTCGCTCAGCTCCGCTCGTCTTGCCGTAGAGAGCAAAACTGATAGCATCCAAGATGGCGGTCTTGCCGGACCCAGTAGGGCCGTGAATCAGGAAGAAACTCCTGCCTTCAAGCTCGCGAAAGTCCACAACCTCTTCACCGGCATAGGGCCCGAATGCTTGCATCGACAGACGAATGGGCCTCATGATACAGCCGCCTCCTTTTCTGCCTGAGATTTCTCGAGAATGGCCACGTAAGCCGCCTTCTCGTCGTCCCGCATCGTATCTCCGGTGACCTGCGAGTAGAAGTCACAGAAAAGCTCCAGGTCGGTAACTTTCCTGTGATCCACCCTTGCGGCAACTAGACCCAATTCCGCCACATCGGCCATAGCATCCTCGCTGGGTACGATCTGCATGACGTTGGGATAGACGGCCCTAAGCCGATTCATGGCATCCCAGATAGCCTCGCGATCGGTGAGGCAGACTGATATGTAATCCTCTTTCGATTCGTCAGGCCCAGGCCCACGCATCACTTCCTCGAACCGGCCCTTGATCTTGCGAACATCGCGCCGTGGCGTAAGAGACACGGTTCTTACCGATGCCGTCCCTTCCGCATCTATTTCCACAACTGTAACGGACTTCGAATGGTCTGCCTCGTCAAATGAGTATTTGAGCAGAGAGCCGGAGTATCTCACTGCAGTTTGAGACATGGTCTGCGGGCGGTGCAAGTGACCCAGGGCTGCATATGTAAAGGGGAGGAAATGGGATATGTCGATCACGCCCGCGCCCCCCACCGAGAGAGGCCGTTCAGACTCTGAAACCGTACCGCCGCTAACAAACGCGTGAGCAATGGCGACTGTGCGAACACCGTCAAAGATGGGGTATGGGTCAAAGTCGACATCGGCAGGCTCATCGAAGAGCGATGCCATGATCAACATCTCGTCGTCGGCCGTGCATGCCGAAGCCTCTGCCTCCCCACTCTCTTCGAGGACCGCTGCAGCTGCCTCAGCCGCCGCTACGAACTGCGCCTTCATTGCGGCATTGTGGTCCTTGGCCTCCGGCGCGCGAAGCCTTTCGCGAACCACAGCCGGCTCAGCGTATGGAACAGGGACGAACCACACTGGTCCATGTTCATCGCGGATCTCAATCGGAGAGCATACGTCGGGTAGCCCTACAATATGGAGCCCCTGGGTCTGCATGAGCGAAGAACCGAAACTGAGGCGTTCGGGCGAATCGTGATTTCCGGCGATGAGGATAACAGGCACTTCAAGTCCTAATACTATCCGCGACAATGTCTCGTCCAGAAGTTGCACCGCCTCTACTGGAGGTGCAGTCCTGTCATATATGTCGCCTGCAATCACTACCGCGTCTGGCGATTCACCCCGAACCAAGTTCACGAATTGATCGAGGACGTAAGCCTGATCATCAGTGAGGCGAACGCCGTAGAAGATCCGCCCCAGATGCCAATCGGATGTATGAATGAACTTCAAGAAACATCCCCCCAATAACCCGACATCCCAATGCCGTCCAACGGAAGACCCGCAGCTGGCCTTGACATTCCTTATACCCTACATGCGAGGGCTCAATTCCCTTGTTTGGCACAAATACAAGTTTATCCGCCAAGTCCAAGACTCCTTCACGCAAGCGCGACTTTCCTGGATCTCAATGCACCTGCATCGGGCAGAGACGGTCGATCATACATTCGACGGATAACCGGACCCCGTCTGGCGCTCAAGCAAGTTGTGTAGCGCCTCTCA
>JAQVXE010000085.1 GCA_028709305.1 Bacillota bacterium
TTGGATCTTCTCCATTGGCTGCAAGAAACTCGTCTGAAAGCCCGTGGATTTCATAGGAGTCGCCGACGCTTACGCTGTTTTGCAGATAACGGTGGAATGTTGCGACGGGCTGTCCGCGCTCGAGGCGTACGGCACCAAGCTCAACGATTTCGTCATGGGCGGGATTGAGTCCCGTGGTTTCGGTATCGAATACTGCGACCGATCCATGGCGGAGCTCATGGACGAGTCGGGCGAAGGGGTCGCCCAGTTCAATGGTGGACTGGGCAACCATGTCGACCAGCCTCAAGCCTGTCTCCTCGGCACTCATGATTTGCTCAACAGTCCGCCGTCCGATGTTCCGGGGTGGCCTGAGAAGCATTCGCTGCAGGCTTCGACCATCGAAGGGGTTGCATAGGAATCTCAGGTAGGCAATGGCGTCCTTAACCTCTTGCCTGCGAAAAAATTGGAACTGCTCTACGGTGAGGTGGGGAATCCCGGCGTTGGTGAAAGCCTCCGAGATCATTTCTGCTCGCGGGTTTGTCCGCGTCAGTACGCCAATCCTCCCTAGGCGAACGGGCTCGCTTCTGCCAGGCTCTGTGCCTGACTGCTTTAGCCTTAGCGTCTCTCTTGCGATCCATTTCGCCTCAGACTGCGAATCGGGGGCAAAATGGACGACTATCGGATCGCCTTCCTTAGCCGTGCTGCATGAATGCACTTTCTTGAAGTTGCTGTAGCGTGAAGCGACAGATGTGGCTGCGTCCACCAGGGTTTGGGTAGTTCTGTAGTTGGTGAGGAACGAGAAGTGGCGCGACTCCGGGAAGTCTTTCTCAAACAGGTTGAGCACTCTATCTGGCTGTGAACCTCTCCATTCATAGATAGTCTGGTCAAAATCGCCTGCTAGCGTCAGGTTGCGGGAGCCCTGGCCGAGCTGGCGCAGGACTTTGTACTCCGACATATGTGTGTCCTGCATTTCATCTACTTGGATCATGGAGAAGCGCTCTGACCAGCGACGGCGAATAGCAGGGTTGATATGGAGCATCGCTCTGGCGAAGTAGACGAGGTCGTCGAAATCCAGGGCGTGATATGAAGCCAGCTCGTCCTGGTACGCTGTGGCCAGCTGGCGCCATTTCGGGCGGAGGGCGCCAAATGCGGCTGGTTGGACAGAATTTAGAGAGAGTTTGGTGTCATCAGCCTCCCTCTTCGCGGTTGATATCGCGTTCTGCGCGTCCCTAGCCTCATCTTCATAGCCTACGCGAACGAGGTGAATGTCAGTCTCCTTTGCGCATTGCTTCAGGGTTTCCATGGAGTCGTCTTCATCGAAGATCACGAAGTCTGCGGGAAGCCCTATTTGCTTTGCTTCAATCCGAAGCATCCAGGCGCAAAGGCTATGGAAGGTGCGAACCACGACGCTCTTTGCATCGCCTCCGCAGTTGAGTGCGATCCGTTGGCGGAGTTCCTCTGCGGCTCTATTGGTGAAAGTGACACATAGTATTCTCCTGGGATCGACGCCGTGGCATATGGCCTTGGCAGCTCTTTCTGCGAGGACCAGGGTCTTCCCGGTGCCGACAGGTGCATGAAGCATTGCGGATCGGTGATAGTGATCGACAAATGCCCTTTGCTCGCTGTCCAAGACTGGGCTCTTCGTTGTTTCAGGTTTGGGCACACCTGATGGGGTCATAGGTTATTCCCTCCTGTTGTATGGAGGCCAGTACGATTGACGGAGCAGGATGGAGAAGTACCGGCGAATTTCCATGAAAGCTTTAGGCTTCAATATTAAGGGTTCGCTCTAGGAGCTCGAATGACCTTTGCGTACACTCTCTGGCCAGAAATGTGGACCGATCAGAAGGAAAACGGGTGCCCAGAAAGGAAGACTCATCGGTATCGGGTTGGTTGCCGGAACCCTGCATTCATTGGCTGGCCAAAGATGAGCCGCGGGGAGCCGGCTATTATCACGTAATCGACGAGAGGGGGGGAGGGTCGTATGTTGCATGCTAGGTTCTGCAAGGGCTCGGTAACACTCATTCTTGTTCTGCTTATTTGCGGGTCGGCGTTGCTTCTGGCAGGCTCATGTACTGCTGCTGGCGGCGAAGGGGCAGGGGCACTGGGGGCTGATTTTCTTCAGCCGAAGCGGATCACTGTCATGACCTACAATATCCACTTTGGAGTGGGAGTCGACTTCGTGTACGATTTGGACCGCATAGCCGATTTGATCGCGGAGGAGGGGGCAGACATAATCGGCTTGTGCGAGGTTGAGCAGTGCACCAAAACCTTCGATTACCAGGACCAGGCCGGGCACATAGCAGAACGGCTTGGCTTCTACTATGTTTACGGGCCTATTTTCGCCCGCAAGGACGGCGGATATTTCTCGAACGCATTGCTCAGCAGGTACCCAATCGTCTCCGGCAAGACTCACCAATTGCCTGTCCTAGGTGACAACCAGAGGCGTGCAGTTCTTGAAGCCCAGGTGGATGTGGAGGGGGTTCTGCTCAATGTCTTCGTCACCCACCTGGAGGTCAAGGATCATGAGTCTCGAATGGTGCAGGCTCAGAAGCTGCTTGAAATAGCTTCTAGAACGGAGTCTCCACGAATCATCATGGGAGACTTCAACACCATCCCCACCTCTTCGGTGATCTCGCTGATGTTGCACGACTATAACGATACGTACCAAGTCTACAGAGTGCTCACTGACAGCGCTGAACTGGTCGCCGGGGGTCTTTTCGAAAGGGATTATTTGAAGGGTGGGTATACAATAGATCCGTATGACCCCAATCGTCGCATTGACTACATATTCTCGTCTTTCGACATACGAGTAGTGGGCGAACCGGGGGCAGCGCGAGTGCGCCATTCGACGGCATCTGATCATCTTCCATACATCGCCACACTGGAGCTTCCTGTGGCGCCGCTGTAATTAGAGAGTGATGGGGCGCGAGGGGGCGTTGGAGGTCGTGCATGGTTTGCCTGCCATGCCGGCGCTAGCCTGCTTTGCCACGCCTTGTTGCCCAGCAGGAATTCATCAGGAAACTCCTGGAGATCATATTTGGATGCCGGATAGGCCGAATAAACGTCATTGTTGGAGTGGTTGTATTATGAGAGCAGTTGTAACAGGTGCAAGAGGTCTATTAGGTGAAGAGGTAGTGGATTGGCTCGAGGGCAACGAGGGCGACCAAGTCATTCGCCTACGTGGAAGAGACGAGTTAGATATTGCCGATACTCAGGCTGTTGTCTCCTTCATGCGCAGGGTTAAGCCGGATTTCATCGTGCACTGCGCGGCAGAGCGTGATATGGATGCCGCAGAGTGCAATCCAAGGAATGCTTACATGGTTAACTACTTCGGGACTTGGAATGTGGCCCTTGCAGCAGGGCTTTGCGATTCCCTAATGGTCTTTATCAGCAGCGAAGCGGTGTACGATGGAAAGAAAGATACCATGTATACCGAAGACGATCCGAAGAATCCTCTGAACGTCTATGGGAGAAGCAAGGCTATGGCTGAGGAGGAAGTCAAATCGCTATTGGACAAGTACTTCATCCTCCGTGTTCCGATCCTGTTCGGAGGGAAAGGGCGCACGGGTGACAACCGGATTCTGAACACCGTCAGCGCCCTGCGAAGCGGGGAATGCGTAACTGCGCCGGCTGACCAATGGACATCTCCAACCTATGCCCGAGATGTTGCAATGGCCATTGGGCGCATGACGCGTACACCCGATGACGGACATGGTCTCCTGGCCTGCCATGGAGTCGCTCCTCGTCGAGGAGCGTCGCCCGAAACTGGATATGGGGTTTATGCCGTGGCTAACAAGGGAAAGACGTCTCGATACGAATTCGTCTGCAAACTCGCTGAACTTGCTGGCTGCAAGCGGTCGTACGTGCGCCCAGGGAGTCGGGAGGGAAAACCTGCAAGGCGCGGAAGGAATACTGCTTTGGATTGTGCGTGCCTTGAGAGGACTTTCGGTTTGGACTTGCGCCCTTGGGAAGATGCGCTCAGCGAATGCTTGAAATCTATGGGCCTTTCCAGTTAAATCAGGTTGCGGCAACTACGTGGCTATAGTAGAGGAGTGCAGTGATAGTGAAACCAAGAGTCTATGTGACGAGGCAGCTTCCCCGCGAGGGCATGGACTTGCTTGCACGGGATTGTGAGGTCGATTTCAACCCGCATGATAGGGACATGACCAGGGAAGAACTGCTTGACTCGGTGAAGAATGCAGACGGGCTTGTGACGCTTCTCAACGACAACATAGATGCTGAGATAATGGATGCTGGGCCGAGGTTGAAGGTGATAGCCAATTATGCAGTGGGATTCAATAACATAGATATCAAGGCCGCTACAGAACGGGGAATCGCGGTTGCAAATACGCCGGGAGTGCTGACTGAGACCACTGCCGATCTTGCCTGGGCATTGCTCATGGCTGTGGCGCGGCGGATAGTGGAGTCCGACAAGTTTATGAGGTCGGGCAAGTTTCGAGGATGGGCTCCCATGCTTTACTTGGGCAATGATGTTCACAACAAGACCCTTGGAGTGTTGGGGTTTGGCAGGATAGGCAGGGCAGTAGCGCGCAGAGCATCCGGTTTCAACATGAGAGTCCTTTATTCCGGTGGAAAGAGGGCCTCTGAGGAGGATGAGAGAACATACAATGCGGTCTTCTGCTCACTCGAAACTCTTCTGAGAGAGTCGGACTTCATAAGCCTTCACGTGCCGTTGACTGAGTCGACGCGACACCTGATCGGTGGCGAACAATTCGACATGATGAAGGAGTCAGCGATCCTGATAAACACAGCCCGCGGTCCTGTAGTCGACGAGAAGGCTCTCGTGTGGGCCTTGAAGGTGCGAAAGATTGCCGGTGCAGGGTTGGACGTGTACGAGCAGGAACCTGGCTTTGAATCGGAGCTTGCCGAGATGGATAATGTGGTCATGGTCCCGCACATTGGAAGCGCATCAGTGTCAACAAGGACGAAGATGGCAATGATGGTTGCAAGTGGCGCAATAGATGTACTTGAGGGACGGATGCCGGCGCACTTGGTGAATCCGGAAGTGTGGGAGAATCGGCGAACATAGTGTGAAGCTGTCATTGTCCCACTTAGCTTACTGTAAGGAGTGTTTCGTTTGAAAGTTGTGGCTTTCTCAGGCAGTCCCAGGGCTCAGGGAAATACGCGCACCCTCCTTGACGAAGTGCTGCGCGGGGCCACGAGCGAGGGTGCGACATGTGAATTTGTAGATGTTGGATCAGCCGACATAAGGCCCTGCAAAGCGTGTCAGTCTTGCAGCACGCGCGGCACATGTGTTCAAAAGGACGGCATGGAGCAAGTATATCCGAAGATTCTGGAAGCTGATGTGCTCGTGCTGGGCACTCCAGTTTACTTCTGGGGTCCGTCTGCACAGATGAAGACCTTCATAGACCGGTGGTATGCTCTGGTTAGCGGAAGGGGCAGAAATGAACTTCGAGGAAAGAAGGCCGTCGTTGTTACTGCATATGGCGATACTGACCCATCAACCCCACAGCATGTTGTTGGCATGTTCCGCACCGCTTTCCACTTCATAGGGATCGATCTTGTGGGAACCCTTGGCGTCACAGCGATAGGCTCCGACGATGCTGCTGGGAACGAGGAGGCGTTAATGGAGGCATTTGAGATGGGCCGGAGGATATGTGGCAAGGCGAACGCGGAGTCATGACTACTGTGCGAAGAGCATGACGTTGGCCGGCTGGGATATTTGCATTTATCGGATTTGCACCAGGATGCGAGAAAAGCTTCGGCAGGAAGAAGGAGTTAGCGACAATGCGTAGAATAAGCAATATGAAATGGGTTACATACTCAACCATCGGTTAGATTAATCAAGGCTGATTTGGCGCCTTCTAACATGCATTGTGCAGGCAAGCAACAGCAATCATGTGCATGAGCACATATGTAATAGATTGCAGAAAGGAGGCGGGGCAAAATGGCTACGACCATATATGAGATAGCTGAGCGTGTAGGCGTTTCTCCGGCAACCGTATCCCGAGCCCTGAGTGGGAAAGATTACGTTCGCCAGGAATTGCGGGATGAGATCCTAGAGGTTGCCAAGGAGATGAACTATCACCCTAACCAACAGGCGAGAAGCTTGGTATTGAAGGAAACACATACTATCGGACTTGTTGTGCCTGATATTACCAACCCGTTTTTCCCTTCAATTGCCAGAGGAGTAGAGGATGTCGCGCACGCGCACGGATACAACGTAATACTGTGCAACACTGATTCGAACTCACGCAAGGAAAAGCAGTATCTCGAAATGTTATATAGCAAAAGAGTAGACGGACTAATACTTATTTCTTCCCAAGCAAACACCTCTCAAATCAAGAAGCTTCTAGAATATAACGTACCCGTCGTGCTAGCAGACCGCAGCATTGATTTTCCGTGTGATTTGGTTACGACCGACAATACTGCAGGCGCCTATCAAGCTACCAAGCATCTGATTGGTCTTGGCCGATATCCGATTGCCATTATTACCGGGCCTTCCGACTTGCCCACAAGGGGCGAAAGGTTTGAGGGCTACAGGATGGCTATGGTAGAAAACGGGTTGGAAGTGCAGCCTGAACTCATTCTGGAGGGCGATTACCGCCAGCATAGCGGATACAGGCTGACAAAAGAGTTACTGAAGATGAAGGAACCCCCTCAAGCTATCTTCGCCTGTAACGATCTGATGGCGCTTGGCTGCATGGTCGCTCTGGAAGACATGGGTGTAGAGGTGCCGGAGCAGATGGCTGTTGTGGGATATGACGATGTGGAATTCGCTTCCACAACCCGTCCCCGCCTGACAACGGTAGCGCAGCCCAAGTATGAGATGGGGTCAATAGCCTGTGAGACGCTCCTGAAGCGCATTCGGGATAAGGATGCGCCGCAACGCCGCGTAGTCTTACAGACTCAACTGGTAGTGAGGGAGTCAAGCGTCGTCGCTGAGGGCCGATAAGCCTAGTGAACAAGGGCATAACGCCAAAGTGTTTGAGTGAAGACGCATGACTTGGCATATACGAAGCAAAGGATGAAGCAAACCACAAGTTAAGGAGGTTGTAGCATTGAACGAAGGGCAGCCAATAGGTTTTGTGGCAATGTGGAAATCTACTGACACATGGTTTAATGCGTCCGAAGAGGAAAAGAAGGAATTCATGCGCAAGTTGGATGATGCATTCGAGCGGGCCCGGAAAGCGGGAATCAAGATGTATGGGACCTATGATTGCTGCTGGTCAACGGAATGGCGGTATTTCTCATTTTGGGAAGCTCCGGATATCGAAACGCTCGAGAAGGTAATGAAGGAACTATGCGAGATCGGCGATATCAACATGTACCATTCGCAGCGTCATTTCGTGGGGCGCAAGGTAGAGTAGTCTGCTCACCCCCCCCTGTTCGGCGCTGCAACATGTAGGCGCCGTTGACGTTCTGCAATCGGTTTCATGAAATGGAGGTAATCTCGGCTGTGGGATCGCTTGACGAGAGTCGCCGGAAGGTTTTCGAGTTCATTGATGAATCCACAGAGGAGTTTCTGGAATTCCTGGGCGACTACATCAGAATCAAGTCTGTGAATCCGAGAATAGCTGTTGAGACCAGTGATGGTCCTGCAGAAGTGAAGACATGCCAAGAATGGCTTTATAACACGCTCGACAGCTGGAATATCTTCTCCAAGCTGGACAAGTGGGAAGTCGAACCCGGACAGCCCAACATTGCAGCAATACTTTCAGGCACAGCGAAAGGTGACGGAGAGTCACTGATGTTCAACGGCCATTCCGACACAGTGGATGTTACTGCCGAACAGCTAAAAAGCTGGACTGGACCTGGCCCATGGAGCGGAATAGTCAAGGATGGAAGAGTGTGGGGCAGGGGCGCAGGAGACATGAAAGCTGG
>JAQVXE010000015.1 GCA_028709305.1 Bacillota bacterium
GGCAAAACCGGTCAGACATGGCGGTGGTGCTCTCTGTAGCTCTGGGCATCGTCATCTTTCTCATGGTCGTCTCGAACCTGACCTACTTCGTAGGAGTCATGTCAGACCTTGCTACAAAAGCAGGCATTAACAGGCTGTACCTGGATACGGTGTTGAGAGTGATCGGCGTGGCCTATCTAGCCTCCTTTGGCGGGCAGGTTTGTCGAGATGCCGGGGAAGGGGCCTTGGCCACAAAGGTGGAGCTTGCCGGAAAGGTGTTGATCCTGGCGATGTCTGTCCCGTTGATGTTCGCCCTCCTCGACCTTGTTCTGAGGATTCTTCCGTCATGATTCGCTTTTGCGATTTCGCCGGAAATGCACTCCGCGGCAAGGCTTGGGGCAAGAGAGTGAAGCGAGGATTCGGCGACATTGGGGTAGGGCATTGGAGCAGCCCATCAGGAAGCTCTCGCCAGATCAAAATAGTTGGTGCGATCATCTTCGCTTGCCTAGTCTGGCTTGCGCAGGCAATTGCGCCTTGCTGTTCAGGCCCAGCGAAGGCTGAAACATTGGAAAGCCCCGACGCTCTCCTGTCAGAGGCGGCACTTAAGCAGATATCAACGGTAGATGTAAGTGAGATCCATCGTTTCATCAGCGACCTGGATGATGATGTGGCAGAGAACTTGCCTGATTTTAACATAATAGACATTATGTCAAATCACGGCGGCGACATCGTCGATCTTCCGGGGCTTGTAGCGCGGACGGCATCCTTCCTTCTTCGGGAAGTCAAGGTCAACCTGAAGCTTCTAGGAGAGCTGATAGTAGTTGCAATGGTGGGTTCAATACTATGTACACTCGGCTTGGGCCTGGGAGAGGAAGGCCCTTGCAAGATGGCATGGGCTGTATGTTACATGACCCTGGTTGCGATGGGGATAAGGTCGTTTGGCGTATCGGCGGATCTTGCAACAAGCACAATCGACAAGATGATATCTTTCATGCACGCCATCCTCCCGGCATTGATCGGCCTTCTGGCGGCATCTGGAGGGGTCGTAACAGCAGCCGTCGTGTCGCCCCTGATGCTCGTGGCCACAACGACTGTGGGCACTCTTGTGAAGACGACTGTCATTCCGTTGCTGCTCCTGGGTGCTGCCCTCACCTTGGTCGGGAACATCAGCGACCGGAAGCAGGTGACGAAACTGGCAGGGCTCCTCAAGTGGTGGGCGACAACCCTGTTGGGCTTTGCGTGCACTCTTTTCGTGGCCCTCATGGGTGCGCGAGGTGGGCTTGCCTCCGTTTCAGATGCGGCGTCAGCCAAGGCCGCAAAGTTCTTGGCCGGAAGCATGGTCCCCGTCATCGGCAAGGTGTTTGGCGACGCAATAGACCTGGTTGCCGCATCGTCACTTGTTGTGAGGGGTGCTCTGGGTGCGTTCGGCCTGGTGGCGCTCGTAGTCGTCTGCCTTTTCCCTGTGCTCAAGATGGCCGTCATCATGCTGATGTTTAGGATTGCGGCGGCAATAGCCCAGCCGCTTGGAGATTCCCGCGTATCCGACTGCCTCGGCGACCTTGCCGATTATCTGAGTGCGCTTTGTGTTTCAGTGGCTACAGTCGGGCTGATGTTCTTCATCTGCATCTCATTGGTTGTGGGTCTGGGAGGGCTTGTTGTCGCAATAAGGTAGGATGCGGCAAGAGGATGATTCTAGCTGCGTCTGGAGGTGTTTGAGGCATGGGAGCCATAACTGCATGGGTGCGAGGGATAGTCTTGGTGGTTCTGGCAGTCACCTTCTTGGAAATGCTCGTTCCTAGATCGAGCCTGAAGAAGTTTGTGGACATGGTAATGGGACTTGCGGTGATAGGGGCAATGGTTTCTCCGCTGGTAAACATAGGGATGGGATACCTCAGCGGAGAGCTTGTTGCATCTTCTGCCCTCGCGCTGCCTGCCGCATCGAAAGCAGCGTGGGGCACAGAGCAACCCTGGGATGCACAGGAGATTGCATCTAGGCTAACGGAGACTGTGATCGAGGCGAAGGCGCGCGATGCGCTCTCTGACGTCTTCGCAGAGAGTCATTGCTCCTGGGAGATCCGGGCTTCTGTAGATCGGAATGGCAATCTGCAGTCGATGATAGTGAGCGTGGGCCACAGTCCGGGCTCAGGGAGCGGCCGTGAAGAGCATCCATCGCCTGGCGAATCTGCGGTAGTATCCACTCTATCTACGGTTTTGGAAATCGATCCGGGAATGGTCATTGTCAGCCGGGAGGGACGAAAATGAGCGAAGACGGACGATTCTCCATGGATTTGATGAAGATGCCGGGGCTCAAACCATTGCTGCTTCTCGCGGGATTGGGCATCTTGCTGATAATCGTAGGCAGCCTGATCAAAACGTCGGCGCCTAAGTCGTCCAAAACGGCCGATCCGTATCCCATTGGAGATTCGATATCATCGGAGACAGGTTCCTCATCAAGGGTGGAGAGCCAGTATCGCTCCGATCTCACGCCTGCCGACAAGTACCGGATCGATCTGGAAACGAGAGCGGCTGCCATTCTCTCCAGGATCGACGGAGCGGGCGCAGTTAGCGTCCAGGTAACCCTGGAAGGGAGCGCGTACAGGAAATATGCTTTTGACACCGTAGAAGAGACCAAGAGCATCGACGAAAAGCTCTCTGCAAGCGAGAGCAGGGTAACGACTGAGAAGCGCGAAACCCGCGACCTAGTTCTGCCCTCCGATTCAGCTTCAGGGCGCGGCCAGTCTCCAGTGTTGGTGCAGGAAGTGTATCCCTCAATCTCCGGGGTGCTTGTGGCGGCTCCTGGCGCTCGGGACTCGAGAATCAAGCGAGAGCTTGCCGAGGCCGCACAGACACTCCTCGGGGTGCCTGCCCACAGAGTTATGGTCGTGGCTGCAGGGGCTAACTAGGCCACTCGGTGGCAGCGGGGGCGTAAGTCGGTTCGCGTGGAACCTCGGAATCATGGATGTGCAGACCGGG
This sequence comes from Bacillota bacterium, assembly GCA_028709305.1. Lineage (GTDB taxonomy): Bacteria > Bacillota > DTU025 > DTU025 > DTU025 > UBA10085. The sequence continues at coordinate 2,953 of JAQVXE010000015.1, forward strand.
AGGTGGGGTAAGCCCATGATCAAGAAGGCAAAGCAATACTTTGCACATCACACCGACAGGGTTTGGCTGAAGGTGGCCTACCTGATGTTAGCCTTGGGAGTCGGGATTCTGGCCGTCAGCGCAGTCAGAAACCCTGACGCCTATCTGTTTCGCGGAGCCGGATCGGTTGTGGAGGAGGAGCAAGGCGATGAAAGTCCGATCGGGGAGGATTTAGCGCAGGACTGGAATCTACAGGACTACGATGCGATGGCCGGCGCCTTAGGCACTCCGACATCCCCAGTAGCTGGGCCTTTCATCATGCCATCAGAGGCAGACTTCTTCGAAGAGCTGAAGATGGACCGCGACAAGACCCGTTCCCGCGAAGAAGAGGTGCTGCAGAAGCTCATAGATGATGCATACACCCACGCGGACGTGCGTAGACGCGCCCAGGAGGCGCTTCTCTCACTGGCAGAGCGGGCGCGCAGGGAGGCCGAAGCGGAAAGCATGATACTGGCACAGGGATACGAGCGAGCTGTAGTCTTCTTGTCGGAAGCCGGCGCAAGCGTTGTGGTTAAGTCGGGCAGACTTGAAGAGGCGGAGGTTTGGCGCATAGGCGATGTAGTATCTGTGGCTACAGGTGTAGAGCTGCGCAACATAAGCATAATGGAGAGAGAACCGTGAAGGATAATCTGGGTATGCGGTGAATTGTTTTCTATGGTTGGTTCTTGAGCACCGGGAGTTCTGCTATAATGCTAGTATGACCAGCGAGGGTTCTTGTGGACGCTTGCCGGGAGGTGTAAATATGGAACTTGTGGAAGGTCCGGGAATGGGATCTGTCAAGATTGCCAATGAGGTGGTAGCGGTAATAGCCGGCCTTGCAACTATTGAGGTTGAAGGCATTGCAGGGATGAGCGGCGGAATCGCTGAAGGTTGGAGCGAACTGTGGGGCAAGAAGAATCTGACTCGTGGCGTCAAGGTTGAAGTCGGCCAAGAGCAGGCTGCGGTCGAACTGAACGTAGTTGTTAAGTTTGGAGCAGTGATACCGGAAGTTTGCGAAGAGGTTCAGCGGAACGTCAAGCGAACAATAGAGATAATGACAGGCCTGGAGGTAGTCCAGGTGAATGTTCATGTAACAAACGTGTTCATCGAGGAGAGGGAGACCTCTACTGATGTGCGAGTTCGATAGCACAAGCGTCTGTTGCATCATTAACGGGGGTGGCCGCGTTGAAAACGGTTGACCGAGTGATTCTCATTGCGACCGCGATTATCATCATCTTTTTGGGCTCAGTCGTCATTGCCTCTGTTTCCGGAGCAGGTTTCCCAAATGCGTTCGCAATCACCTTCTACGATTCTGTGGCGAGTAACAAGGTATTGGCTACAGTAGTCGGCATTGTAATAGTGCTTGTGACGCTTTATGTGATCATGATGGCTCTCAGATCTGAGGAGGTCGCGGAACCGATCATCACCGGAACTAGTCTGGGAGATGTGCAGATCTCCATGGCTGCCATCGAGGCCATTGCCCAGAGGGCGGCTCAAAAGGTGCATGGCATTCGCAATGTTGAAGCTGCTGCCGAAGGCGATGAGGCTGGCTTGACGCTCTATGCTCGCATTCACGTCTACCCTGATGTAAGCATCCCAGAGGTTTGCGAGAACTTGGAGAAGGAGCTTTCCGAGGCAATACACGCCATCATAGGGTTGCCAGTCAAATCCGTACACACGGTAGTTCGAGGAGTATCACGCATGGAGAGCAAGCCCCGGCCGTAGGAAATCCAGCAGTGCGGAGTGTGGGGGCGATGCCTGGAGGAGATGATCCGCATATGCCTTGGTTTGAGGATTGCAGGTTCAATATTCCGGAAGGCAAGTCCGGACAGGTAGTAGGCGCCATCATCGGCGGCATCTTTGGGCTGCTGGTGGTGATAGCAGGATTTTGGAAAGCGCTTGCATTTGCGTTTTTCGTAGTGGTCGGTTTTTTTATAGGCAGATATCATGACGTAAATGATGAGTTCAGGGAGAGGTTCGCACGACAGTTCGGACGTCGGCGGAACTGACAGGAGTGGTTGATGCATGCGCTCTGAAAGGCGACGAGCCCGCGAGGCGGCAATGCGGGCGCTTTACCAAATGGACATGTCGGGGTGCTCGCCTGAATGGGCTGTCTCATTTGCCGTGAATGATTCAGTCGATCTTGACCTTCCCGACCGTGCCCAGAGCTACGCCGCCCAGCTTGTAATGGGCACAGTAGAGCGGATGAGGGAGATCGACGAGATCATGACCGGACTCTCCCATGACTGGGCGGTTAGCCGGATGTCGCCGACTGATCGAAACATCATGCGGATAGCAGTATGGGAGATGCTTTATCTGAAGGATGTGCCTATTGCTGCTGCCATCGACGAAGCCGTTGAAATCGCAAAGCTGTACGGTACTGCCGATTCCCCTCGGTTCGTCAACGGGATCCTGGGCGCTTTGGCTGAAAGGATCAAGGATGAACAGGCGTCTGTAGGGGAGCTGAGCGGCGAAGAAGGAGACGATGAAGAAGCCAAAGGGGATTCCGGGGGTAGAGATTGTGGCGCGTCAGATGAGGGTAGCGACACTCGGACTTGACACAAGCTGTTATACGACTTCAGTGGCTCTTGTGATCGGCGGCATCCTCGCCTATGATGGCAGGGCGCCGCTTCGGGTTTCCAAGGGCCAGGTAGGGCTCAGGCAGTCGGAGGCCCTGTTTCAGCATGTCCGGAATCTGCCTGGCCTTGTTGAGGAGGCGTGCAATGTAGCGCGCCGGGAGTCGTGTAACATACTTGCCGTAGGCGCCGGCGCATGGCCGCGTCGGGTAGAGGGGTCGTACATGCCTGTTTTCCTGGCGTCGGCGGGATATGGCCGCACAGTGGCAGCCGCCCTTGGAACGCCATGCCTGGAGGTCTCTCATCAGGAAGGCCACGTGGCCGCTGCCAGGTGGTCTTCGGGCCTGAAGCCGGATGGGGGCTACCTTGCCCTTCACCTTTCAGGGGGCACAACCGAGCTTCTCTTGGTGAAGAGCAAATTCCAGTTGGAACTGCTTGGAGCGACAGATGATCTCAATGCAGGGCAGTTCGTCGACAGGGTTGGAGTAGCCTTGGATCTTCCGTTTCCGGCAGGGCCCGACCTGGAGCGTCTTGCAGGTGGAGGCGAACCGGGAAGGGTCAGGCTTCCGGTGGCGGCCCGAGGGCTCAGAGTGAGCTTCTCAGGTCCCTGCTCAGCTGCTATGAGAGAGATTGATTCGGGCGCGCAGCCGGCCGACATAGCATACGCAGTGCTCGAATGTATTGGCGAGTCGATGGGCGCAATCTGTCGCGAGGGCTTGCGCCTCACCAAAGCAAGGGAGCTTCTTGTGACAGGAGGCGTGGCGTCGAACGCCCTCGTCCGGCAGATCATCGCCCATGAGATAGAGCGTGGGTTTCCTGATGCAAGCCTGCACTATGCTGAGCCGAAGCATTCCCGCGACAATGCTGTAGGGTGTGCAATCCTTGCGTGGCAGGTGTACGTAGAAGAGGGGCAAGAAGGCAAGGAGTGAATTCGCATGGCGGATCCAAACAACATGAATCGGTCCCAAGGGCAGGGAAGGTCAGGATCGCCTGGGACCTCCAATGGTTGGCAGATGCCTGACATGCCCGACATGCCGCAGATGGCCGGGAAAGTTGGGTCGTTTGAGATCTTTACGGTCTCCGAGGTCACGCAGAGGGTAGCGCACGCAGTGGCCCGCGATCCGGTTCTGGGCGACATATGGGTGAACGGAGAGATAGCCAACTTCACGCACCACTCATCAGGGCATATGTACTTCACGTTGAAGGATGACAGTTCGCGACTTAGGGCGGTGATGTTTCGAGGGAACAACTTGGGGCTGCGGTTTCGCCCTGCTGAGGGAATGCGGATATACGCCCATGGGAATATCGGCGTATATGAGCGCGGGGGAGAGTACCAGCTGTACGTGGACTTGATGGAGCCGGCAGGCATTGGCGCTCTCTATTTGGCCTTTCAGCAACTGCGGGCTAAGCTTCAGGCTGAGGGATTGTTTGATCCTGCCGCCAAAAGGCCGTTGCCGAAATTTCCACGACGGCTGGGCGTCGTCACGTCTCCTACAGGGGCTGCTGTGCGCGATATCATTACTGTGACCCGCAGGCGTTGGCCTGGGATCGACATATTGATTATTCCAGCCCTGGTCCAGGGACCTGATGCCCCTAGAAGCATCGTCCAGGCGATACAGCTGGCAAACGGAGTTTCCAACATCGATGTCCTGATAGTGGGCAGGGGAGGCGGTTCTGCCGAAGAGCTGTGGGCCTTCAACGATGAGGACGTGGCCAGAGCGATCAGGGGATCTCGTGTTCCGGTGGTGTCAGCAGTAGGGCATGAGACGGACTTCACCATTGCAGACTTCGCTGCCGATATGCGGGCACCCACGCCTTCTGCCGCTGCAGAGCTGGTTGTGCCTGATGCATCAGCATACGCTCGACATCTGCAACTATTGGAGTCGAGGCTTGTTCGCTCGGTTAGCATGCCGATAATGCAGAGACGCCAGAATGTGGACGAGCTAAGCAGGCGGCTTTTTCAGTCAATTCAGACTAAGGTTCGCGCAAGCCGTGACCGTCTCGATCACCTCTTTCGGATGCTTGAGGCGCTTGATCCAGAAGCGGTGTTGGGGCGCGGATATGCAATATGCCGGGGGCCTGATGGAGCCCTCTTAAGACGGGCTGAAGGAGTGTTGCATGGGGACGAAGTCAGAGTCCAACTGGGCCGCGGCGAACTTGGCTGCACAGTCAATGATGTAAAGGTGGGTTGACCAGTGAGCATTTCTCAAGACATGACTTTTGAAAAAGCCCTTGCCCGCTTGGAGAAGATAGTTGAAAGAATGGACTCAGGGGAGCCTTCGCTCGAGGAAGCGCTGGAGCTTTTCAGTGAAGGCACAGAGCTGGCGCAGTACTGCTCCTCGGTGATAGAGGATGCTGAAGGCAAGCTTGAAGCATTGGTCGAAGCGAAGGACGGCAAGAATGAGGTCATTCCCTTCGAAGCCTGCGACTCTGACGAAAACTACAAGGAGGATGACTGATCTTGAGTTTGCCCCAATGGTATTCTGTTTTCATTGAGGCAGTCGACGCTGCTTTAGACAAGGTGTTGCCCGACGGCGAGATTGAGCCAAGGCAGCTGCACGCGGCAATGCGTTACTCTGTCTTTCCTGGAGGCAAGAGAATAAGGCCTGCTGTGGTCTGTGCATCCCGTTCTGCTGTGGCAGGGCCCAAAAGGAGCGGAAATTCTCGCTCTGACGATCCCGCGATGTGGCCCTCAGTTGCGATAGAGCTGATTCACTGTTATTCGCTGATACATGACGATTTGCCGTGCATGGATAATGACGATTTCAGGCGGGGCAAGCCATCATGTCATAAGGCTTATGGCGAAGCTACAGCCCTTCTTGCCGGCGATGCCCTTCTTACTCTGGCCTTTGAGGCTCTGGCAAGCCCCAGTTTCTTGGACGCCGTTGGACCCGAGCCAGCCTGCTCATGTGTGGCTGCCCTGGCGAGCGCCGCGGGGAGCCGGGGGATGATTGGCGGGCAGCAGTTGGATATCTCTCCTTGGCCTTGGCTGGAACCTGGGATTGGCGAACCAGAAGCCCTATGCCTGATGGAAGCTCTCAAGACCGGGAAGCTTTTTCAGTGTGCAGCAGTAATGGGCGGCATAGTGGGAGGGGCATGCGAGGAGGAGCTCGGCATCCTCTCTGAACTTGCCTCCGACTTAGGGCTCGCCTTCCAGATCCGCGATGACCTTGAAGATGCAGTCTCCGAAGGAGAAGGCGCACAGCCCGGGATCATCACTGCGGTCTCAGTGTGGGGCGTAGAAGGCGCCCAACAGCATTTTGTGACTCTCATTGATGCTGCAAGGACGAAGTGCAGATTACTTGGGAATGCCGGCTCAGAACTGATGGACATAATTGACCTTGTTAATCGGGAATGGTAGTGAAGACGATGCTTTCACCTGACACAGGTTTGTTCGCCAATAGAATACTGTGGTCATCTGCACTGGCGTGGGCAATAGCCCAAACCCTCAAAGTGTTTACTTGCGTGTGGTCAGAAGGCAAGCCCGACTGGTCCAAGATTGTCGGCCCGGGGGGCATGCCCAGTTCCCACTCGGCCTTCGTTGCCAGCATGTCAATGGGAGTAGGAATCCAGGAGGGCTGGAATTCCGCCCTGTTTGCGATCGCAGTAGGATTCGCTCTGGTTGTGATGTATGATGCGGCTGGAATCAGGCGGGCTGCAGGCGAGCAGGCGCAAGTTCTGAACCATCTGATCGAGAGGGCTTTCAGGGATGGAAGGCTGGAGGCAACGAAGATGCGGGAGCTTCTGGGCCACACTCCGCTCGAGGTAGCAATGGGAGCCCTGCTAGGGATAGCCGTCTCTTGGCTGATGATTGGAAGGGCTCACGGAGGCTAGTCGTCTTGAGGCGCTAGGTGGGCCGCCATTCAAGCTTGTGGACTGTCGCTGGCTGCCATTGAATGGGTATGAGTTTTGCGGTATAATACTTTCTGAACAGTATAGGTGGCGCAGTATCCTAGTCGGTGCTGACTTTTCCGAAGACGGAGATAAACTACCGTTAAGGGCACATCGATGAAGTCCCTTGTGTTGGCTTTCGACGCCCAGTTGAGGGCTGGTGCAGGGGGTTAAGGTTGTGGGGCGATCCACAATGGCATGTGGGCGTTGACCCTGCTTCCGCGGAGACCCAAGTTCGTGGGGCTACATGCTCTACGGCTTGGGGGTGAACCTGCATGTCGGTACTGGCCCCCGCGGGGCCAATAGTGCTGGGTGCAGCGTAGCCTGCCTTGAGTGGACGTGCGGGATGGCGGGTAGCAAGTCATGGTCTCCCCGGCCAAGGAGAATGACCTTTTGCCGTTTGAAAGCCCGTCTGCAAAAGAGGATAGGGAATGGCTAGCATTGCTGAGGAAAACTCCTAGGCTGTTTGTACTACATGGCGCTCTGGGGATTACGGTGTGAACTAAGTGGCAATCCAGTTACTTCTTCGGCGACGAGAAGGACCTGTCGTAAAGGGAAACCGCCCGCCGGCGACGGTAGGGTGCACAGGGGGGAAAACCTACTGGACCTCAAGTCACAATATTTACTCAGGGCGCTGCCACCTATCAGCTTTGTTTACATATTGGGCGACTTGCACTTAGTGTGGCGTTTGCCAATCTAGTGCCTGTTTTTCTTGAGGTGAACATGATTTGCCACGTGATTTTGGGCGAATCATAGCAGTAGGGCTATGGACGTTCGCCCTGTCGGCGGCTTTGAGTTACGTTTCTGGCTCTGCGGCTGGGAACCTTAATATCTGGTTTTCAGTCGCCGTCTTGGTGGCCATAATCGCCACCGGAATCTTATTCGACATTGTGGGAACTGCTGCAGCCGCGGCCAGCGAAGCTCCGATTAACGCTATGGCCGCGAATCGTGTGTACGGGGCGAACCAGGCCCTAAGGCTCGTGCGCAATTCCCCGGCCGTTGCCAGCATCTGCAATGATGTAGTTGGCGATATTTGCGGCACGGTGAGTGGAGCGGTGGGCGCCACAATCATCCTGCGCATAGCCGTTGTCTCAGGAGGCTGGATTGCCAGGTACGCGTCTGTTTTGGTGATCGCCCTCATTTCGTCTGTTACGGTTGCAGGAAAGGCTGTGGGCAAACGCGTAGCCATCGAGTCTGCCAACGAGGTTGTGCTATCCGCAGGGCGCGTGATTGCGACCTACGAAAGGCTCACTGGACGTTCCAAGGGATCCAAGGCTCGAAACCGCAACAATGGCAGGGGCCACAGAGATTGACACGTGCAGAAGCTCTAGTAGTGATAGCCGATCCTCTTAGATGTGGAGCGAGCGGCCAGGGGCGGTGGGCTTGGCATGAACAACATTCTTCAAAGCGTAAATTCCCCTTCTGACCTGCGGAAACTCTCAGAGAGTGAGATATCGCAGCTTGCGGAGGAGATCAGACACTACCTTGTGGATACTGTTTCGCGAACGGGCGGGCATTTGGCGCCAAATCTCGGCGTCGTCGAACTTACCATAGCAATCCATCTTGCTCTCGACTGCCCCCGCGACAAGATAGTGTGGGATGTGGGCCATCAGTCATATGTCCACAAACTCCTCACCGGGAGGCGCGAAGCCTTTGGCACCCTGCGGCAGCAGGGGGGCATGAGCGGTTTCCCGAAGCCGTCAGAGAGCAAGTATGATTCTTTTGCAACAGGACACTCCAGCACATCCATATCTGCCGCTCTCGGGATGGCCCTGGCGCGCGACAAGGCACGCCAGGATCATACTGTGCTGGCTGTAATAGGAGACGGCGCTCTCGGCGGGGGCATGGCTTTTGAGGCGCTGAATCACGCCGGCCATGCCAAGACGGATCTAATAGTAATACTGAACGATAACGAGATGTCCATTTCGCGAAGCGTTGGGGCGTTGGCAGGAGTGCTTGGTTCTGCCAGAACGCATCCGAGCAGGCGCCGCTTTAGGAGCGGATTTCACAGATTCGTCATGGGCATTCCGATAATAGGCAAGGCGATCCGGGCTGCAGGGCATAGGTTAAAGAAGAGCGTGAAGAGCTTCGTTCTCCCCGGCATGGTCTTTGAGGAGCTCGGCTTCACCTGTTTGGGTCCGATTGATGGGCATAATGTCAGGGTAGTCCGTCGCGCCATTGAAGATGCGAAGCGTGCGCGAGGTCCGGTTCTGATACATGCAATAACGAGGAAAGGGAAGGGCTATGCGCCTGCCGAGCAGAACCCTGCGAAATTCCACGGCACGGGGCCATTCGTAGTCGAGACGGGTATTCAGGTTTCGGGCGGGCAATCCACGTTTACCTCATATTTCAGCGAATTCATGATGCGCGCCGGCAGAGAAGATGACAGGATTGTAGCTATTACGGCGGCCATGGCTGAGGGAACCGGCTTGCGCAGCTTTGCAGAGGCCTTCCCTGACCGCTTCTATGATGTTGGCATTGCTGAGCAGCATGCAGTTACCTTTGCCGCCGGGCTTGCCAGTGCGGGCTTGCGCCCGGTCGTCGCCATATACTCAACATTCCTTCAGCGTGCCTATGACCAGATAGTGCATGATGTAGCGTTGCAGGGGCTGCCTGTTGTTTTCGCCGTGGACCGCGCAGGGATTGTGGGTGAGGACGGCGCCACGCATCAAGGTGTTCTCGATCTCGGATATCTGCGGCAGATTCCGGGGATGACGGTTATGGCGCCCAAGGACGGAGCGGAGCTGTGCAACATGTTCAAGCTTGCGCTGGAGCATGACGGACCTTCGGCCATAAGATACCCAAAGGCTGCAGGCTCGGGTATTGATGGCGGCCGGTCGACCAGCCGCATTCACCTTGGAAAAGCGGAGGTGCTGCGCGACGGGACAGATTGCACCATCTTCGCCGTCGGTCCAATGGCAGGGCGGGCCCTCGAAGCTAGCAGGATTCTGTCGACTCGTGGAGTAAGTTGTGCAGTAGTCAATCCTAGATTCGTGAAACCCATTGATGTCCACACGTTGCGTCACTATGCCGAAACCACAAGAACGATTATCACATGTGAGGACTCTTGCCTGGCGGGTGGATTTGGTTCAGCTGTCCTGGAATCCATGTTAGAGGCGGGCCTCTCTGATGTTCATGTTGTGAGGCTTGGGGTGCCCGATGATTTTGTGGGCCAGGGTATACGGGATGTCGTCCTATCTGATCTGGGGCTTGACGCAAAGGGCATTGTGGATGCGGTTTTGCGGGTGGCCAGTGTCAACGGGAGCAAGTCTTCGTCAGGCGGTGGTCTGTATGTCTCGACAAGCTAAGGTAAGGCTCGACCGCCTCATCGTTCAGAGGGGACTGGTACCCAGCTGCGGTGCGGGGCGTCGCCAGATACTTGCCGGAAACGTCCTCGTCAACGGGATGCGTGAGGACAAGCCGGGGACGATGATTCGGGAGGATGCCGAGGTCACCTTGGAAGAGCGCGGCCCCCGGTACGCAAGTCGCGGTGGAGAGAAGCTCGCCCATGCACTTGAAGCTCTTGACGTCAATGTGGAGGGCTGCACTGCAATAGACATAGGCGCTTCCACTGGCGGGTTTACAGACGTGCTCCTCAGAGCGGGAGCAAGAAGAGTCTACTCCGTTGACGTTGGCTACGGGCAGCTTGCATGGGAACTGAGGCAGGATCCGCGCGTTGTTGTGTTCGATCGGACGAATGCGCGCTACATAACGCCTGACATGTTCGACCCGCGCCCCGATTTCGCCACTGTAGACGTATCCTTCATCTCGCTTTCCAAGATACTGCCGCCCCTTCATGAGGTGTTGCTTGAGGAAGGCAGAGTTGTGTGTTTGGTGAAACCTCAGTTTGAGGCAGGGCGCGAGAAGGTCGGAAAGAGGGGTGTAGTCAGGAATCCAACGGTACATGCAGATGTCCTTCGAGCAGTCTACGGGTATGCGCGTGATGCAGGCTACCAGGTGTTTGAGTATGCATGGTCCCCTATTACCGGACCTCAAGGCAACATAGAGTTCTTTGCATACTTGGGCAAAGCCGAAGAGGATCGCAATGGGGAGCTTCGCGGCATAGCCGAGGCTGACCTGGACGAGGTGGTCGAGGCAATCGTCAGTCAGGCGCATGAAATCCATGGTCGCCGCTAGGGTCAATGGTGATAGGTGGTGCCATGGGGCGCGAGGTAGAAAGGATATCGTGTGACGTGGGTCTGTGTGAGAGGAGGGACTCCTACGAATAGAGCAGGAATAGTGGTACAGACGGCAAAACCGGAAGCCAAACGATTGGCAACTCTCATAGAGGAGTGGATGCGCCGGGCTGGGGTAGATGTGGTTGTCGACACTTGCTGGGATCAACCCCTTCCGGAAGACATAGATTGCGCCATTGTCCTTGGGGGAGATGGAACTCTTCTGTCTGTAGCGCGACGTGCCTCTATTGGGGGGGTTCCCATTCTAGGAGTTAATCTCGGCAATGTCGGCTTCTTGACAGAGGTGGAACCATCTCAGGTGGAGCTGGCTCTTCAGGCGCTCGTAGATGGCAACTACACAATCGAAGAGCGCATTATGGTCGAGGCTGTTGTTTTGAGGAACGGGCAGGAGGTCAAGAGGCTTTCCGGCCTAAACGACGTAGTAATTACCAAAGGCGCCTTTGCTCGAATAGTTCAGCTTGGAGTATTTGTCAACGATACATATTTTGCCACGTTCCCTGCGGACGGAGTCATCATATCAAGCCCGACGGGATCCACAGCCTACTCGCTTTCGGCAGGCGGGCCTTTGATAAACCCCAACATAGATGTGCTTCTCATCACTCCCATATGTCCGCACAGCCTTTTTTCTCGCTCGCTTGTGATTGCGGGTGGCGACAAGGTTAGGGTGGTGGTGGAGGCTACTCACGGGGATGTTGCTGTCACAGTCGATGGCCAAGTCGGATTTGAGCTTCAATCCAGTGACGAGATAGTTGTCGGCAGAGCGCCCTACGTGACCAGGTTTGTCAGGCTGCGGGCAAGGAATTTCTATGGAATACTAAGAGAACGGCTCAAGAGGGACCGCATGTAGAGGGCGGCCGGTTGAGCAAAAAGGTTTGAGCGGGAGGCGTCGGAGGTGAAGGCAAGAAGGCACCAGAGAATTCTGGATATTATTAGGGTGCAACCAATCAAGACGCAGGAGGAGTTGGCTGATGAACTTGCGCGAGAGGGGATTTCGGTTACGCAGGCCACGATCTCGCGCGACATAAAGGAGCTCCGGTTGATAAAAGCCCCAGTGGGGGATGGGACTTATAGGTACACAATCCCAGCTGATCGCAGTATTGAAGACATAAACAAGCGAGTTAGGCGCATCTTCCATGAAGTGGCAATCAGTATTGAAGACAGCGAGAACATCATAGTCATCAAGACGCTGGAAGGCGCCGCACAGGCAGTTGCAGCGGTCCTGGATGATCTGGCCTGGTCCGAAGTAGTCGGGTCTTTGGCGGGAGATGACACGATTTTCCTGGTAATAAAGCCGGCTCAATGTGCGCATGAAGTTATGGCCAGGCTAAACAGGTTTCGCATGTAGGGAAGGTGCATTGTATGAGTAAGCTGATGCCGGCTTCCGCGGCTTTGGGGGCGGGGCGATGCTTTCAGAAATAGATGTGCGAAATTATGCGCTCATAGATCAGCTGTCACTCAGATTCGGAAATGGATTCAATGTTCTGACAGGTGAGACTGGCGCAGGCAAATCGTTGGTGATTGACTGTGTGGGTCTCGTAATTGGCGGAAGGGCATCTTCCGAATCTGTTCGTGCCGGTTGCGACTCCGCGATAGTGGAGGCGGTATTCGATATATCCGGCCTCCCCGGTGTAGAGGCCCTCGTAGCTGACCAAGGCATCGACCCTGAGCCTGATGGAACGCTCATCATCACGCGGGAGGTTTCCAGGCGGGGGCGATCCCGCTGCAGGGTCAATGGACGCGTGGTCACTCTGTCGACCGTCGCCTCTATCGGCGAGCGTTTGGTCGACATCTACGGTCAGCACGAGTATCAGTCTCTTGCAAGGCCAATGCGCCACCTTGGCCTTCTTGATGCCTTCGGAGGGGCTGAACTGGAACGGGTAGGGGCTTCGCTCCGCAAGCTCTATGAAGAATGGCGGCAGTGCGAAGAGGAATTGGCTGATCTGCGTGCGAATGCCCGCGAGCGGGCACAACGCGCCGACCTTCTGTCTTTTCAAGCAAACGAGATTGAATCCGCCAGGCTTGAGGAGGACGAGGATATTCGCCTTGCCGCAGAGCTCACCATCCTTTCCAATGCTGAAAGCCTTCATGCTGCCATCGCCCGCTCCTACGGGCTCATATATGAGTCCTCCTATCCAGATGTTTCGTCTGCCCACGACATGCTGGGCGAGGCTCTCGAGGAGTTGGACGATGCATCGCATATCGACACTTCCCTGGCTTCCCTGGGTGAGCGTATGTCTGAATTGTGCGATCAGGCTGCTCAGATCGCCCGCACTTTGCGGGAATACCGTGATTCTATCGAGTTCAACCCTGAAAGACTTGCTGAGGTGGAGGAGAGGCTTTCGGCCATCTCCGCCCTTAAGAGGAAATACGGTGATTCGCTGTCCGATGTGATAGAACACAGACGGCGAGCTCGTGAGGAGTTGGAATCGATGACCGGCGCCGACAAGCGCATCGGCGAACTGGAACGGATTTCTGAAGAGCTCTCAGAGGAACTGGGCATACGCGCTTCTGAAATGTCTGATATGAGACACGAGATAGCTGCTCGGCTTGAAAAGGAGATCTCCCGTGAGCTGAGGGACCTGTCGATGCCCCATGCGATCTTCAAAGTCGATGTGCGTAAGAAGAAGGACGGGGCTGAGATACTGATCGGGGGCACGCCTACTCCAGTAGGGCCTAGCGGAATCGATGATGTGGAATTTTTGTTTTCTGCAAACCCTGGAGAAGAACCGAGACCCCTTGCGCGCATAGCGAGTGGGGGAGAGATGTCGAGGGTGATGTTGGCCATAAAGTCGGTGCTGGCTGTGGCGGATGATATTCCAACCATGGTTTTCGATGAGGTGGACGCTGGAATCGGAGGAGAGGCATCGATAGCTGTGGCGTCAAAGCTTGCTGGCATAGGGAGAGTGCGACAGGTTCTTGCAGTCACCCATCTTCCGCAGATTGCGGCAGTGGCAGACAACCACTTTGCCGTTGCCAAGGCAGAACATGGCAAGAGGACGGAGGTGACAGTAGCGAAGCTGGAAGCAGATGATCGAGTAACGGAGATAGCAAGGATGCTTGCTGGCGAGGCGCCGTCATCGGTAAGCGTGGCCCATGCCAGGGAGATGTTGTCCCGGCCTCTGTAGTCAGGGAGAATGGTGATGGTGTCGAGCAATTCCACAAGAAAGCATTTAGTGTCAGGAGGAGGGAGGGCCCGGGCCGCCCAGGCGGTCGATGGCCGAAAAAGGTGAGATTGAAAGAGCACCCCATACTGGATTTCCCGGCCGGACGGGAAGTTGTTTTCACTTTTGACGGAAAAGAGTTAAGGGGGATCGAAGGGGAGCCCATAGCTGCTGCTCTCCATGCCAGTGGTGTTCGTGTCCTCCGACACAGTCCAGTTAGTGGACGTGCACGGGGGTTCTTCTGTGCAATAGGCAACTGCTCGTCATGCTTGATGACTGTTGATGGCATGCCGAACGTGCGCGTATGCACAGAGCCGCTCAAAGAGGGAATGGTAGTCGAAACTCAGAAAGGCCACGGCCACTTGCCCATCGATTGAGGCAGGCCGAGACAACGAGGACGGTGAACCTGTTGAAGGAAGTTGACGTTGCTGTGATTGGCGCAGGCCCGGCGGGGCTTGCAGCTGCACTGGCGTGCGCTGAGGCGGGTGTGTCTACTCTGCTGATCGACGCAAATGACGCCCCCGGCGGTCAGCTTGTCAAGCAGACTCATAAGTTCTTCGGATCGGAACGGCAGCACGCCGGAACAAGAGGAATTCAGATACCAAGTCTTTTTACAGAGAAGCTCGCGAACTATCCCAATGTCGAGATCATGTGGAATACCAATGCATCCGGCTTCTATGACTCCGGGGAGCTCGTATTGGAAGATGAGAAAAGGTTCATGAAGATACTGCCCAAACGCATGATCGTGGCGGCAGGCGCTTCAGAGAGGTTCCTCATCTTCAGGAACAACGACTTGCCCGGGGTATACGGCGCAGGCGCGGTTCAAACCCTGATGAATGTATACGGAGTAGTCCCCGGTGACCGGGTAATGATGATTGGTTCGGGGAACATAGGACTTATCGTCAGCTATCAGCTTATTCAGGCAGGTGTGGACGTGGCCGCTGTGGTTGAGGCCGCACCGTGCATCGGAGGATATCTGGTCCACGCTGCCAAGCTGCGGAGGGCGGGAGTGCCCATACTAACTTCGCACACAGTTCTCGCGGCCCACGGCCAAGAGAGCGTCACAGGCGCCACCATTGCAGAGGTGGACAAGGAGTGGCAGCCGATGCCAGGCACTGAACGGGAAGTGGAATGTGACGTGATCTGTCTTGCAGTCGGATTGATGCCGCTGGTCGATGTCCTTTGGCACGCCGGATGCGAGATGAAGTACGTGCCGGAGCTGGGGGGGCATGTGCCAGTGCGGGACGAGAATATGCGTACTTCGAATCCAAAGGTGTATGCTGCAGGCGACTCGGGAGGGGTTGAGGAGGCAAGTTCCGCCATGGTTACGGGAGAGATTGCCGGCATAAGCGCGGCGAAATCCCTGGGGCACCAGGCACCTGGGGCCGACGCGCGGCTTGCTCAACTCAAGGCCGATCTTGCGGCCATCAGATCAGGCCCCACTGGCGAAAAGATATCTGCCGGAGTCCGCTGTGCAACGGTATGCGGAGGTGTTTGGGAATGACCGACCGGCCGAAGCGTCATGATGATGATGTGATTGTATGCAGGTGTGAGGATGTAACATTGGGCGAAATCCGTCGTCTAATATCAGAAGGCTATCACACCATAGATGAGATAAAGCGTATCTCCCGCGCAGGAATGGGCCAATGTCAGGGAAGAACATGCAGGCATCTCATTGCGCGAGAGCTTGCCAGGGCCCTTGGCGTGCCGCAAGAGGAAGTGGAAATGCCCATGTTCCGGCCGCCTACGAGGCCTGTCTTACTATCCACAATTGCAAGGGGCGAAGGCGATGAATAGGAAGAGCGCTGATATCGTCGTAATTGGCGGTGGAGTTGTTGGATGCGCAACAGCCTTTGAACTCGCGCGCTTAGGCTGCAAAAATGTTGTGCTAGTGGAGCGGAACACTATTGCTTCGGGGTCCACAGGAAGATGCGGCGCAGGGGTTAGGCAGCAATTCGGGACTGAACTCAATTGTGTGTTGGCTCGCGAAGCTGTCAGAATCTTCGAGCATATGGATGAGTATCTCGACTATGAGCCGGGTGTGGAGTTCAGGCAGAGCGGCTACCTGATGCTTGCCTACTCAGACCAGCAATGGGAGCAGTTCCAGCGCAATGTGGAACTCGAACGCAGTCTTGACATTGATGTGAAGATGCTCACGCCTGAAGGTGCAAGGGAGATAGTCCCCTTCTTGGACCTTGAAGGCATGGTGGGGGCTACGTTCTGCCAGACAGACGGGCATGCCAACCCCTTCCATACAGCATTCGCCTATGCTCAGGCCGCAAAGAGGCTGGGAGCCGAGATCCTGACGCATACGTCAGTGATGGACATCGAGGTCGAAAACAACAAGATACAGGCGGTTGTGACCGACAAAGGCAGAATCGCAACGTCAGCCGTTGTGAACTGCGCCGGAGCGTACTCCGCAAAGATCGCTAAAATGGCAGGGATCGATCTGCCCGTATGGGGCGAGCGGCATCAGATACTCATAACAGAGCCGGTAGAGGCCATGATGGGACCGATGGTCATCTCGTTCCACCATGATTTCTACTGCCAGCAGACGCCCCACGGAAGTTTCATCATGGGAATAGGCATGCCAGGAGAGCCTAAGAGCTTCAACATACGCTCTTCCGTGGATTTCCTTGAAGGGATGGCCAATACCGTGATGAAGATCCTGCCGCCACTGGGCAACCTGAGAGTCGTTCGCCAATGGGCGGGACTCTATGACATGTCGCCTGATGCTCAACCAATACTTGGCGAGTGTCCGCCGATTGAGGGTTTTTATAACGCCAACGGCTTTTCGGGGCATGGGTTCATGGTGTCTCCCATTGTGGGGCAGGCCATGGCAGAGCTGATAATTCTGGGCAAATCCTCTGTTGACATAAGCAAACTTGATGCCGGAAGATTCGAAAGAGGCGAACTTGTTTTTGAACCCGCCGTAGTCGGATAAACATAGAGGAATTTCCCCAAATAGCGTAGAAGAATGGGGGAGCGTCCAAACGTCGGAAGCGGGCGCATGCGCAGGTATAGATAGAGGAGGAGCTGTGGCGATGCTCAAGTACATTTCAGCTGGCGGGCCGGTTATGTATCCGATCATCCTTGTGTCCGTAATAGGCCTGGCCGTCGTAATCGAAAAGATCATACAGCTATTTTTCGCACAAACAGACTCAGATCGCCTTATGCGCTCGGTCAAGATGCATCTGGCACAAGGACGCCCAGTAGAGGCAATGCAGGCCGTTAGGAACGAGAAAGGGCCTGTGGCGGGAATTGCCCGCGCAGCCATAGCAAACCATGGCAAATCTGGCGAAGAAATAAGGGCGGCAGTAGAAGCTGCCGGCCGGGAAGAGGTATTCGTGATGGAGCGGAAGATGAACGTGCTCGACGGCATCATCACGCTAGCGCCTCTTCTCGGCCTACTTGGAACTGTCACTGGTCTCATTAAGAGCTTTCAGGTTCTCTCTGCGTTTGGAGGCCTTACCACGCCTGCGCAGCTTTCAGGCGGAATCGCCGAGGCAATGATTACAACTGCCGCAGGGCTCATAGTGGCTACCCCGCTCGTCATCATTGAAAGCTGGCTTTCGCTTGTTATAGATGACCGAGTTGCCACCATGGAGAAACAAGCTGTTGAGCTTGTGGCATTGGTTGCAGGTGAGAATGAGGAGGACCAGTGATGTTCGAGAACCACAGGAAGAAAAAGAGACTGGGGCATGTAATAATCACGCCACTGATCGATGTCATGTTCTACCTCGTCGCTTTCCTGCTGATCTTTGGCACGTTTAGAACAGAGACGACTGGAATGTCGATGGAGCTCCCAAGGGCGGCAACCCCAAGCGACCTTGCTCGTGAGCACATCATCGTGGCAATAGATTCGAGCGGGCGGATCTACCATGACGAACGGGTGATGGTAGATGGGGAGCTCACTGCTGCTCTCCTGCCGAAATTGCGGGCAAACCCTGACCGGCTTGTCATCATAAAGGCGGACAAGTCAGTCACCTATGAGCGCCTTATCCAGGCGATCGATGCCATCAGGATGGCCGGCGGAGCCCACTTGGCTCTTGCCGTTGAACGTGCTTCGCAATCAGGCGGTGTCGGAAGATGATCCGCGGACGGTGGAGCCAGAGCCAGCTGGAAAGCGTGCTCATTTCGATCCTCATTCACCTGGCAGTGATATTTCTGGTGCCGTATGTGCAACCTGCGCCAACGGTGGACGTATTTCCGCTTGACTTTGCGGGCGTAATAGAGATCTCCACCGTTGAAACGCAGCCCGCTGCTCCGGCTCCTGCGCCGGGCATGAATGTTAAGGAAGTGTCTACGACGCCGAAGGCGGAGCCTCCCAAGCCGGCGCCGGTTGAGTCGAAGGATAAGCCGAAGACGACGATAGCAGCTGAACCTGTGGCCAAACCTGAGCCTAAGGTAGAGGTTAAGCCCGCCCCGAAGCCGGAACCTGAACCAAGGCCCAAGGAACCTGTAGTTGACAAGCCAGAGGTTCTTACGAGCCCAGCGGGGAAGAGCCCTGCTCCGGATGTGATCCCTGGGCCTCCTCCAGAGGCAGTGCTGCCGGAGCCGACGCCACAGCCCGAGCCTGAACCAGTGCCCGAGCTGGCAGCTACGCCAGACTCTGCTCAAATCGCAGGGGCCATGGGCGGAACAGGGGAGGAACCAGCAACGGCAGGGGATCCAGAAGGCACGGGAGTTGTGCCTAAGCCGGAGTACCCGGGGGATGATCCGACTGGTTCCGGGATGATAAGATCCACTGGCGGCGCTGGCCACGGTGTGGTCATACCCAAGGGCGTGCAGAACGTCAAGGGTCAGGGAGAGGCCGAGATTCGCATACTCGTGACGTCGGAGGGGAAGGTCGATTCAGTAACGTTCTTGACTGCCCCGCCTGACAAGGCAATGGAGAGGCCTATCCGCAAGGCAGTAATGGAAGAATGGGTTTTCGAGCCCGACACGACGCCGGGAGGCGAAGATGCCTACTACCTGGATGTGTGGATCGGCTACAACGGTGGAACAGAAGACGTGTCGGTCAAAACCGAGCATGTTTCGTACAGAAGGTGACTGCTGAACGTACGCGGAGGTGCCTTATATCATGGGGATATCACGTAGGGCGCGCGTGGTCGTTGCGGCTCTTGTGCTTCTCTTGTCTGCATTTGCGATGCATCCAGGAGTTGCAGAGGCCGACACCGCGGCGCCTATTGAAATCAGCAACGAATTCATAAAGATCACGGTCAATCCCGGCCCAATGGAGGCGGGCAGGTTTGGGGTTGAAACTACGGGCGGGGATCCGCGGAATCCGGTCGACGACAGCTTGCCGCTGATCTATGGCCGTCCCATGCCCTGGACTTCTTACACGACCATTCGCATAGACGGCTCGGATTGGGTGTTCGGCGGGAGGACGACGCGTCGCGCCGGAAGATCTGGAATGTATGGGGAACCCGTGAGTCTTCCCCAAGTGCGGGACGGCAAAGCTGTCTGTAGCTACATGGTTGGAGACATTCTTGTAACACAAGAGCTTTCGTTCGTTAAGAGCCCAAGCACACGCTACCTCGATACCGCCAGGATCCACTACAAAGTCGAAAACGTGGGGAGCATGACCCGAGATGTGGGGCTGCGCATGATGATCGACACAATGCTCGGAGCCAACGACGGAGCTCCGCTCCGCGCCGGGGAGAGGACTATCGTTTCAGATACGATGCTTTCGGGCAGAGAGATACCAGACTACTGGCAAGCTTTTGACTCCATGGTCGAGCCATCAGTGACTGCGCAGGGCACCATGGCAGGGGGAGAGCTTGCGCCCCCGAGCCAGATAGCCTTCTCTGACTGGGGTTCATTTGCCGACAACCTCTGGGATGTGAATCTTGTTGCAGGCAGGGAGTTCGTTCGTGCCAAGGAATCTGACCTCGACTCTGCAGTGGCAATGTACTGGACACCGGCTCTTCTGGCCCCGGGCCAGGTAAGGCACTACGTCACCTACTATGGACTGGGCGGAATTACGCTTGCGCCTGGCAAGCTTGCGCTCGGAATGACTGCGCCTGCCGAGGTAGGGCTCTCTGCCGATGGAGTCGGCTCGTTCCTCGCCGTCGCTTACATAAACAACACAGGCGAAGGCCCAGCCCACGACGTGACTGCTACCCTGTCTTTGCCGGTAGGTTTCAAACTTGCGGGCGGACACGCTATGACGCGAACAGTAGGGGACCTGGAGCCCGGCGAGACTGCACAGGTGTCATGGCAGGTAATCGCTGGCTGGGGTGCTGTGGGCGGAGGAAATCTCGGGGTCAATGTCACTGCGACTAACGCCGACTCCAACAAGGTTTCCAGGCGTGTGGAGGTATTGGCGCCTCCGCGACTCTTGGCCAGGATAAGCCATCTGGAGGCTCTACAGGTACGTGATGAGAGAATCTACCCGTGGCCTGTTAGGCTAACGGTTCGGGTTGAGAATACTGGAGGATCTCCGGCTCACTGGTCTAGGGTGCAACTGGATACGGTTGGAGGCTTTGAAATCGTCGGAGGCGGAGTAAGAGAGTTGCTGATTGGAACCTTAGAGCCCAGTCGCCCTCAGGATTTCAGTTGGATCCTGGGGGGCCATCCGGCGGCCGGTACCCACACCATACTGGTGACTGCATCAGCAGAAGACGCGTCATCATCGCGGGCCAGCGCTTCAATTCAGGTGCCTGATATTCGCCCGAAGGTGTGGGCGAAGCCTGGCAAGAGCCGGGTAATGCCGGGCGACATATTCAGCGTGGAAGTGATGATAACCAACGTGCCTGATCTGAAATCCGCCAAGTTCGACCTGAGGTACGATGATGACCTAGTTGATCTGGCGATGGTATCGAGAGGGGCTTTGTTCGCAGTTGAGGGAGTGCTTATGCCGTGGAACGAAGGGGACCTGCGATCGGCGCCCGGTCGGGTATTTGGGACATGGGGCGCTCTGGACTCGCCCGACTATGCCTGGGGCAGCGCGGCAACCTTCTACTTCCAAGCCAAGAAGATGGGCGATGCGCTGTTTTCAATAGAGAACCTGGTCCTCACGAATGAGTCAGGCAGGGTGATATCGTTGGAATCCGTCCCTACTCCCTGCACAGTGCAGATCACCAGGCAATAACATCAACGGCTAATTGGGGGGGTAATGATGTCAGGGATTTCGAAGAGGCTGAGCATTGCAGCTGTGAGCGTCATACTCGCACTCTCGCTGGTATCCTCAGCTGTCTTGGCGGCACCGGTTACAGTAAGGGATGTGCCGAAGGATCATTGGGCATATGAGGCAGTGAACTTGCTGGTTGAGAAGGGATACATGGGCGTATATGAAGGCGGCGAGTTCTGCGGCGACGATCCTGTAAATAGATACTTGCTTGCCTTTGTGACGGCAAAACTCCTCCATGACGTGGAGGCGGGCCGGACTAGTCTGAGCGAGGACGACATGAGGATAGTGAGGGAGACGTCCACTATTCTCAGGGAACAGCTAGCGGTAATCACAGCCAGGCTGAAAGAAGTGGAGGACGCCACTGACCTGGCCATTAGCGAAGCAGCGATTGCAAAAAATACGACCGCTGAGATGTCACTGAAGTATATGCAATTAGAAAGGGCCGTGGAGGAAGAGCGAAAGCAGCTCTTGGCGGAGATAGAGAAGAGTGCGAGCGCTTCTGACCAAAAGCTCACTGCGGTTTTCGGAGATCTGAAGAAGCAGAACCAGGAAGTTGAAACAAGGTTGGGTCAGGAGATCGCGGAAATCATGGCGAGAGCTGACTCTGTTGAGTCTTTGGCTCGCACAACTGCATCGGATGAGGCAGAAGCCCGCGCTGAGCTTGAAACCAGGCTGACGCTTTCACTTGACAAGATCAGAGAGGATCAGGAGACCTACGTGTCTAAGCTTAACGCCCTCGGCCTACGGTTAGGCAACACCGAAAAGGCTTTGGCAGCCACGAGAGCGTGGGCTGAAGACGCCCTGGGCGCTGAATCGGCAGCCCGGCAAGGTGCAGTAGTGGCTCTCACCGACCAACTGACGGCTGCGATTGATGGAGAGCGTGGCTCCAGAGAAGCAGCTCATGCTGACTTGGTGGGGCAAGCAGACGCCTTGTCAGTGAGCTTGGATCGGGAGGCGGCAGCGCGGAAGGCTTCAGAATCTCGCCTTTCGGCCCGGCAGGACGAGCTCGAGTCTTCGTTGAACCTCAAGATTGACAGTGCGATAGAGGCTGAACGGGCTCTTCGAGCTTCCGAACTGGATGAGCTGGTGAAGCGCCTGGAGTCCATAACATCGTCCCAGGATGAATTGGAACAGGCTACAGCGCTTTCATTGGCTGCTGGGATCGAGGCGGAGCGTAGCGCCAGGGAAGCGGCCTATTCCGGGCTGATGAAGCAGGTGGATGGCTTGTCGCTGTGCTTGGATCGGGAGACGGAAGCGCGCAAGGCTTCGGAATTGCATATTTCGGCCAGGCAGGATGAGCTTGAATCCTCGCTGTCTTCGCTGAAGCTCAGGATCGACAGCATGATAGAGGCGGAGCGCAAGGAACGCGAGGCTGCGGATATTGCCAATCAGGAAGAGGCAAAGAGGATCTTGGCGGAGATTGCCTCTGCGCGAGCCGACATGGCCGACCTTGAACGGAGGACTGCCGAAGCTGACGCTGCAATCATCGTGGCGCTTGAGGCTCAGCAGAGCGAAGTTTCAGAACTTGGGGCCGGACTTGCGCAACTGGCGAATGATGTGAGATCTCTTCAGGACTATGCTGCCAACATAGAACTGGAGCTGCGCCAGATGTCAGCAAGGACTGGCCAGGACTATGCATCTCAGCAAGGGGCTCTGGATGAGCTGAGGAAGTCTTTGGAGCAGGCCTCGTCCGATCTGTCAGAGGCCATCAAGGCGAACTCTGCGGAAGACCTGAAGACAAGCGGAAGGGTTCTCCAGAATACCATGCGCATACAGGACGTTGTCAGGCAACTGGAGACCACGGCGGAGCGCCTGGATCAGACTGACGCCGCAGTCCGGGAGGCCAATGATTCCATAGAAGAGATAACGGCAGCTCTCAATGATATTGAGACGCGGCTCGCAAGCATAGACAGGTTGCTTGAGGGAAGCGTGGATGAGCTTGCCAGGAGATTCTCTGATGAGCTTGTAGCTGAGAGATGGGAAGCCGAGATGCGAGAGGTTAAGCTCCAGTCAATGATCGAGGAATTGCAGACAAGAGTAGAGAGACTGGAGGGTGAAAAAGACGACGCTGGCGCGAAGAAGGGTTCTGCCGGAGTTGTTCTTGCTGTGCTAGGCGTGATCGCTGCCGTGGCTGCAATAGCCATAGGAGGCGGAAGCAAGTAGAGATATTCTGATACCTTTCTCATTCGCATAGAGGCTTTGAACACCCCAACATGGGCAAAAATCTGTTTGCATGACATACAGGAAGGCCGGGATCGACAAGATCCCGGCCTTCCTGCGTGTACCTCTCAGTCCTCAAAAAAATGACCATTCAGCGGGTTGCTCTGCCCTTGGATCATGAATAAGGAAATGATGTGGGCGCGTCGCTTCAGCTCGTTTTGCGCAGGCATCTCAGAAACTCGAGCGTGGAACCAAAGGTACGCCAAAGTCATAATCTATAGCGCTTTGAGGTTTAGAGGCTGTGCACGGCGCAAGGAGGAGAGTGAGAGTGGAAGAGTCTGTGAACAGGGAGTTCATCACTGACATCCTCACAGTGGTAGCGATTGCTGTGAGCATATGGCTGACTGGTGAGAAAGACGAGAGTGTGCCGGCAGACACAGGCGACAAGTTGCTAGGAATAAGGATGGTTGGCTCTGTGGGCGAGGTGCCCAAGTAGTCGATGGGAGGTAGGGATCATGCGTAGATCTCCAAGGTCAGTTGGGAGCCCGGGTAACCAATCATTCCGCTTCTCGGCGACTGGAAAGCGCAGAGAGCAGAAGATTGTGGTCTTCGATGAGAACATCGGACGCGACCAGTGGGCGGAAATCCTTGCGGAATGTCGCGGACACATTCTGCGCGAGTTGCCCCTCGTCAACGCCGTATTGGTCCTAGTAGACGATGATGAGATCGCCGACGTAGAGGCGCTGGCGTCGGCACGTGCAGGCGTAGTTCGAGTAGAAGAGGATATCGACATCAAGCTGGCCTACGAGTTGGGCAACTTGCAGTGGAGCCCCAGATTTCGCGAAGATATTCCCTGGGGAGTCCAGAGGGTAAGCGTGGGCGATGTGAGTCAGACGGGAGCAGGTGTGAACGTAGGCATACTTGATACAGGTATTGACCTGCGCCACCCTGACCTTTCCAGGAATGTGAAGGGCGGCCACAGCGCAATTCCCGGAGTTGAGTCCGCTTCAGACGACAACGGCCACGGCACTCATGTTGCTGGCACAATAGGAGCCCTTAGAAACGGCCTGGGAGTACTTGGAGTAGCGCCCAAAGCTAACATCTACGCCATCAAGGTTCTGGATGAAAAGGGCTCAGGAAAACTGTCGAGCCTCATTGATGGCATTGGGTGGTGTGTGGAAAAACAGATCAAGGTCGTTAACATGAGCCTTAGTTCGAGCGTTGAAAACCAGACCTTCAGGGACATGGTGCAGAGTGCACGCAAGGCTGGAATAACCATGGTGTGCGCGGCTGGGAACCGAGGCCCTGGCAGCAACAGCGTGGGCTACCCTGCCAAATACGTGGAATCCATAGCAGTTGCGGCTATTGATGAGAACGACAAGATAGCCGACTTTTCCAGCAGGGGACGGGAAGTAACCATCTCAGCCCCGGGGGTTGACATCCTTTCCACGTGGCCCGGAAGGAAGTACAGAAAGAGTACGGGGACTTCCATGGCTGCGCCTCACGTCACAGGTGCGGTGGCTCTGCTTCTTGAGGCAGATCCCAGCCTGTCGCCCTCGGACATAAAGTCAGTATTGCAGGCCAGTGCCGACAGGCTGGACGGTGTGAGCCAGGATGAGCAGGGCGCCGGGGTACTAAACGTAGCCCAAGCCTTGTCAAGGATAATCAAAAGGCGGACTCGTGGCGCTTCCGTGATGGGGGTGGTTACATGAAGCTTCCTACTGACTCTGACAGCGTAGGATTGATAAAGGCCATGCGCCCTTTTCTTAGCGAGAGAGGGCAGGCTGCGGTAGATGACGTTCTCGGCTCAGTGAACCTGATAGGCATCTATGGCTCTGTTAGCGATATCCTGAAGAAACGCCGTGGCATGGAGGGCGATCGGCCTTTGGCCTTCTTGTCGAGCCTTGCGAACCTGGATCTTGATCCTAAGATTGTTGCGAAGGCGGTGGATAGCATGATGGAGATATCAAATAAGCGTGAACCGGAGGCCGAAAAAGTGGATGTTCCGGCTGGGTCCGCTGGCCCCGCTGGTCCCAGCCCTGAAGATATCGGCAAAATGCTACAGAACGTAATGGCCAAAGCATCTTCTGATCCGAATTTCGCAGCTCTCCTCGGTTCCCTAGCTGAGCAGGGGATGAGGTCGAACATGCTGCCAAAGCTGATGGAGTCGCTTGGATCAGATCTGCCACCCCCACAGGGGCACAATGGGAAGTGACAGGGGGTGATCAGGTGAATCTCGGCGAAATGTTCGGCCCAGGTACAGCGTTGGGTAAGCTCCTTCCTCTTCTGATCATGTTGGTAATATTCCTCTTCATAGAATGGTGGTTCTAGCAGAAACCGGAATGTAGGGGAGGTGATGTCGTTTGGTGGAAGGGTTCGCTGAAACTAAGGGGCAATGGTTCTTCTGGGGATTTCCCTGGTGGTGGTGGTTGATACTGGCCTTGGTGGTCCTGGTTGTCATATTCGTTCTATTGCTCTAGGGGGCTCAACATAGGAAACCTGAAGGAGGGCGTAACACGCCCTCCTTGGATAGGTTCTGCTAGTCTCATTCCGGGGAGGCAACATCGAGGGCCGCCACCCACCTGGAATCGAGCCTTGAGCCTGTGCCGGTAATGGCGCGGGTTAAGCGTAGGCAGAGCGACGACTAGGCCGTAACGAAAGTTAAGCGATTGAGCCTCGTGATGGTCTGAATCCGGAGGCCGACAGGGTCCCGCTCCTGGAAGGCTACAGTAGGCAACCGACAGGGCAGGTTTGCCGGAGACTCCGGCGGGAGTCGGACTCGCTTGCACTCAGAGGTAGCGAAAGGATGTGAACCGAACTGAGCAAAATCGCTGAGAAGGCCAAGGCGGCCCTATGATAGTCCATAGGACAGGCTGACCGATCAAGTGAGGTCTTGGAGAGCTCGGTGCGAGACATTAGCACGCCGGGTTGTGCGAGGCGGAAGAGGCACAAGTGCTAGTCAAGGATCATAGATGTCGCAAACAGTGATGTCATTGCGTTTCGTGTTTCCGAACCTAAGAGCGATGATATAATACTCGTAATGCTATAGTGTGAGAAGAGGGTGGCATGGGCGCATCTTTCGGGCTTGGAATTGCCATAGTAGGGTTGGAGCACGCCGCATGTTGCGCCTCTCTCCTAGACGCGCTTGCGAAAAGGGTAGGGAATCTACATAGTTGCATATGGAGGCGCCAGAATGGAAGTCAAACGGAGATCAGCCAGGGTTGTCACCTTCGGCTGCCAGATGAATGAACGTGACTCTGAAACTATCATGGGTATCCTATCCAGCCTTGGATTTGAGGAGTCTGCCTCGGTTGATGATGCTGACATCATAATATTCGTCACCTGCTGTGTCAGGGAGAATGCTGAGAATCGTGCCCTTGGCAATTTAGGAGAGACGAAGCGGCTGAAAGAACGCAATCCACATCTTGTGGTTGGCATGTGTGGATGCATGGCTCAAAGAAGCGATCTCAGGGAAGAGGTCAAGGCCCGGATGCCATGGGTCGACTTGATGTTTGGTACTCATAACATCCACAGGCTGCCTGAGCTTCTTCAACGGGTTTTCGCAGGCGAGCGTGTTGTGGAGGTATGGAATGAGCCATGTGAAGTAGTTGAAGGGCTTCCAGCTGTGCGAGCCTACTCTCATAAGGCCTTTGTGAACATCACGTACGGATGCGACAACTTCTGTACTTACTGTATTGTGCCATATGTCCGGGGGAGAGAACGGAGCCGTACCATTGATGACGTTGTGGCTGAGGTTCGCGACCTTGCAGAGTCCGGTTGTGCTGAGGTTACGCTTCTCGGCCAGAATGTCAATTCCTACGGCAGGGGCTTGCCACCCCTCTCGTCAGGGGTTTCGCCTGATTTTGCGGATCTCCTATATGAGGTCAACTCGGTGGAAGAACTTAAGAGAATAAGGTTCACTACATCGCACCCTCGGGATTTTACCGACAAGATGGTGGAGGCTGCCTGTTCTTGTGACAAGGTATGCGAACATTTCCACCTGCCGCTGCAGGCGGGAAGTGACCGTGTGCTTGACATGATGCACAGGGGATACACTGCAGAGAAGTATCTGGGGCTTGTTCACCGAATAAGGAGTGTGATTCCAGGGGCGTCGATCACAACTGACATAATGGTCGGTTTCCCGGGAGAAACAGAGGCTGATTTTCAAGATACCATGGACATGGTGAGGCAGGCTAGATTTGATGCGGCATTCACCTTCATATATTCGCCAAGGCCGGGCACGGTTGCAGCTGAAATGCCTAACCAGGTTGAGGATGACGTAAAGCATGATCGTATCTACCGCTTGATAGACTTAGTCAACTCCATAGCAGGGGAAATCAACGACGAGCTGCGGGGGGCAATTACAGAAGTGATGGTGGAAGGGCCATCGGAGCGCGACCCATCTGTTCTTTCAGGGAGGACTCGAACAAACAAGATGGTACACTGGACTGCGAGCAGGGAGCACAAACCGGGAGACCTTGTTAAGGTGCGGATTGTGGAGCCGCGAACCTGGACCCTTTACGGGGAGGAAGTCATGTCTGGCGGTGAGGTTGATGTCTAAGCCAACTCCCATGATCAGTCAATACCGAGAGTTGAAGAGGAGATGCCCTGACGCAATCCTCATGTTCAGGCTGGGTGACTTCTACGAGATGTTCATGGAAGATGCAGAGATCGCCAGCCGTGAACTGGGCATCGTGTTGACCTCTCGCGAAGTCGGTTCCGGAAACAAGATGCCCATGTGCGGCGTTCCGCACCACGCTGTTGACGAGTACATTGCCACATTGGTGAGAAGTGGGCACAAGGTGGCCATTGCCGACCAGGTGGAGGATCCGGCTACTGCGCGGGGACTCGTACGCAGGGACATAGTGCGGGTTGTAACTCCCGGAACTCTGGCAGACAAGGTCGACCCTGTTGAGAACAACTTCCTTATTTCAGTTATTCAAACTCATTCAGGCGTTGGAT
>JAQVXE010000086.1 GCA_028709305.1 Bacillota bacterium
CTTTGCCTGCGGCTTCCTTCAGATTCCACCTCGCGGTGACCACCCTTGCCGTTCGGCTAACAGTTCCCCCTGCAGGGCCTGTAGGGGACTTGCACCCCCAAGTGAGTGCGCCCTGCCGGGCGCACAATAAAAAATGCCTCCCGTCCCTCAAAGGGACGAGAAGCATCATATTCCCGTGGTCCCACCCTAATTAGCCCGAAACCAGCGTCTCGGACTCACTCATCAAGGATACGGACAGCGGTGTGTGCCATGTCACAACAAGCGACAGAGACAGCGCTGCCTTATATCCCCTTTCCTGTAACGGTGAAAGACTCCGTCGGAACCTACTTGCAAAGTCGCTTTCGCACTCGCGTTCAGCCCGCACTCTCGGGTGTGGTTCAGTCGCTGTTTCGGACCGGGCTCACACCGTCCCCGGCTCGCTGCCCGAAATTTTCGCGCCTACTCTTCCCGATCATCGCTTTAACGTATGTCTTTGTGTATTAGGTTAGATAATAGCACCTAAGGAGCGACTATGCAATAGGGCAACTGTCAAATTAGGCCTTGGTCACTGCCGCCTGATCCGAATGTATCTTCCCATCACGCATGGTTATGAGTCGACCAGCACGGGAAGCCACACTCTCGCTGTGGGTCACCATTACTATAGTGACGCCTCTCTTGTTGAGCCCTTCAAGGATATCAAGTATCTCCTGGCCCTGCGCTGTGGCCAGGTTCCCGGTGGGCTCGTCGGCAAATATAACATCAGGGTCGTTGGCAAGCGCTCTTGCAATCGCAACACGCTGCTGCTCTCCCCCTGAAAGCTGACTTGGAAGATGGCGAAGCCTATGGCCCATGCCCAGAGAGTCCAGGAGCTGGGCGGCTCGCTCAGTTCGATGCGCCAGCGCCTCACCTGCATAAATCATGGGGACTATAACGTTCTCGATCGCGGAGAGCTCCGGGAATAGGTTGTAGCTTTGAAAGACGAACCCGAAGTGCCGACACCTGATCCTCGCAAGCTCCGCATCTGGCAAGCGGGTTACCTCCACTCCCTCAAGCAAGTATCTGCCTGATGTGGCCACATCCAAGCCACCCATGATGTTGAGCAGGGTGGATTTGCCGGAACCCGAGGGCCCCATTATTGCTGTGTGCTCCCCCCGGGAGATCTCAAGCGAAATACCACCTAAAGCCGCGACGCTGACGTCCCCCATTTGGTATACTTTAGACACGTCCTCAAGCCGTATGAAGGCCTGATCTTGTCCGCTCTTGCTCATTGACTTTCGCGTCCTCCCTCCGGCGCAACTCTTATCTCCCGCCTATCCTTGAACTCCTCATATGATGACGTGATCACGCTCTCGCCCACCGACAGCCCATCGACTACTTCAATTCGGTTGCCGAAGATTGAACCGAATCTCACATCGCGCTGAACTGCTTTTGAGCCTTCAATCACGTAGACAAAGAGTTCTCTACCGCTCGCCAGGTAGGCACCGCGGGGCAAGGATGGAACATCGGTGCGCTTTCTGACCTCGATGTCGACAAAGGCAGCGCTGTTAGGAGGAATATCGCCTGGCTGTTCATGGAAACCAATTGTCACCTCAACCGTCGCTCCCTGACCGCTCGCCTCAGCTTTGGGAGCCACATGCCGAACTGCTCCAGTTGCATTCCTGCCTCCCAGGTTGATCGAGGCTGGCTGCCCTACTGTAACCCGACGAACATCGGTGGAGGCCACTTTGGCCCGGACGACCAGGCTTTCCATATCTGCCACCTGGGCTACTACCCCACCCTGGCTCGCAGTAGCACCCGGAACGACGCCAAGTTCCAGCACCTTGCCTCGAATGGGCGAGCAGACTGCAAGCTGTGTGATCGCTTCCTCAGCAGAACGCAAAGCCTCCCTTGCCACGGCAACCTGCCTTGTAGCTGTATCTATCGCCAGCGCGTTCGACATGGCGGCGGCTTCACTATCCAATTCTGCGGCATCCAGAGCCATGTGAGCCCGGGTTTCTTCATTGCGCGCTTCATCGACCTGGCTTCGCGACACAGCACCCGCCTCAAACAGCCTCTCCATGTCGCCCAGTCGGGCAGATGCATCAGAAAGCGCCTGCCTGGCAAGGAGAATCTCTCTTTTCAGCCTCTCCTCCGCCTGTGCAGCCTCTAGTTTCGCCTTAGCAAGCGCATCTTCTGCGGCAAGCACCTGCCGAACTGCCTCATCGCGGCGGGTCACGAGCTCGGGAGACTGAAGAACGCATATCGGATCGCCCACATTTACCTCATCGCCTGGAACTGCACTGAGCTGAGCGACCACACCAGGGACGGCAGCGCGCACGTCCACGGTGGTGGCTGGCGCCACAGTTCCGGGGGCACTCACTGAGTCGGTGAACTCAGCCGTACCGACATGTGCAAACGTGTAGTTCGAGAGGAGATACGGCTTCTCTTTCGGCATAAGAAACCAGGCGGCTAGCAAGACCGCGCCAACTAGCACAACCACGATGAATATGAGCATGCCCATGTCACGGCGGGTCCTGCTGGATGAAGTCCGAGCCGGGCTAGTGACTATGGGCTCGTACTTTCTTCCGCCGTCTCGCCCTTCCGCATCCGACGAATTCGAGGTCATAATGATCCCTCCCGAACCTAAAGCTCTCTTACTACATCAGCAGGCTGAACTTTCGCAGCCTGCGCCGCCGGCATCGCTCCAAAGAGCGCGCCAACTGCGGCCGAAACTGCTATCCCTGCGAATATGGCCATTCCTGCGGGCCTCGTGCTTGCCTCGACAAGCCAACCTGCGCCCAATTCGGAGAAGACCGAATCCATGAGGTACGGGTAAAGCGCAAATGCCGCAAGCCCTCCGAAGACGCCCCCTACTGCTGCCAGCATCATGGCATCAACAGCAAACTGGGCCACCACAGATCTGCGGGATGCCCCGAGGACGCGCCTCAGGCCGATCTCGCGGGTTCGCTCAGTCACGTTGACCATCATCGCGCTCTGAATGCCCAGAGCACTCACGATCACCGCGATGAGTGTGGCGCCTCCCAGCAGCAAGGTCATGGTGTCCACAGATGAGCCGATCGACCGTTCGAAATCTTCGGCATCTTCGAATATCACTGAAGCGCCGCCGCTCTCTTCCTCTTCGCTTTGGCCTGGCGACTCTATGGCATCGCCGGATCCAGATACACTGCCTTCAACCCATCCTCCCACGACAACCCCCCCGCCGCTGGCGCTTAACGATTCAGGGCAGGGACGGCTTGACACCATGGCCACTATCCTGTCGCGAACTGCGGCAGCCTTGCCGGGGGCGGCCTTGATCATCAATGTGCCATATGGATATTCACGGGACATCCCCATCCAACCCGAAGTTGGCCTCTGGACCTCACTGGGATCGGCCGTAACCGGCCATACAATAGCAACATCGCCACGTGCCCGCATGATCGCCGTGCGTGTTTGGGCATCACTGTACACGCCTATCACGTGGTACTCGGTGGGCGTAACAGGGACGGCTCCCTCCTCGTCCCCACCAAATCTCATTCGGGCCCACTCTGGCATGAGGCCAAGCGTCCTGCCTGCATATGGGCCTTCACCAAAGAGAATCTTTGCGAGAGTTTCCGACACAACCACTACACGCGACTGCGCCTCCAGATCTGCGGCTGTGATGAAATGGCCCTCTATCATGTCGAGGTCGGCCAGGCCTCTGTAGCCGGGTCCAACTGACGCACCTGAGCTGATTCGATATAACGTTCCATCCACTTCCGCTTCAATTCCCCGCGAATCAACGTAGGGCGTCACGGCCTCTACCAGCGAAGATTCGGCGCTGAGCTCTGCAATGTCATCGTCGTTGAAGATATCATACATGCTTCGCATGTACCCGTCCTTGGTGCGCGTTTCGGTGCCGCCGATGGCAATCACTATGTCTTCAGTGGAAGCCTTCATACGGCCAACTGCTGCCGAAACATTCATTCTGTAGCTTGCTACCGAAACCATGCATGCCACCGCAAGAGCCACCTGAAGAATCGTCAGAGTAGACTGCATTGGACGGCGACGTATGTTGATCCATGCAGATTTGAGCAGATGTGAAACCACCGTATTAGTCCCCCCTCAGGGCATCCGCCGGGATCACGCGAGCGCCAAGATACGCCGGGTAAAGTCCGAAGATCACGCTTGCGGCAATACAGGACAAGGCCCCGGCCAGCACACCTGTAAGGCCCACCGAAACGTCGAGGCCCTCCATGATGCCAGACATCAGCTTGACAAGGCCGAATGAAAGCGGGAGGCCCAATGCGCCTCCTGATATCCCCAGCACAAGCGCCTCTGCCAAGCTCTGACGGAAAATCTGCTGCCTGCTGGCGCCCAGGGCGGCCGAGATTCCGATCTCCCGCGTTCGCTGCAAGACCCTTGCGAGCATCAAGTTGAGAATGTTGATCGATGCTATGACTAGCCCCGCCGATGCCAACACGAGTATGCCGGCGGCGAGGCTTCGCAGCTGGCGCATATTCTCTTTCGTGTGTTCCATTGCAGAGCTTGCTTCAAGACGCCCGTCGTATTCAATATCTATTGCCTGCCTCACCTCATCCAGGGCACGTGCAGCATCTTTCGATGAGGCTGATACGGCACTGATTTGGTGTACTTTGGGATTGGGGCCCTTCATGCCAGGGGCGGAAGTTATGGGTATGTAAGCTCTTCCGTCAACGGAGAAGTCGAATCTTTCGGGGTCATCCTCCAGTTCCGCTGCCGCCTTCGCCATGATCGAGGACTCCACTAGCTCCATGACTCCGGTCACCGTATACACATAGCCAGAAGGAGCCGGCTCAATTTCACCTGTGGGGCTCTCAACCCATTCGTTATGCCAGACTATCTCCCTCCCCAAAGCGGACGAATCTCCAAAGAGCCTCTGGGCCAGCCTGCTGCCGAGCACCATGCACCGGTTGCCGGAAGCGACGTCCGAGGCAGAAAACCCTATGCCTTCTCGAAACCCGGCATTGTATGCAGGGAATATATCTTCGGTGGAAGCAACCACATTGACTTGCCGCAGAGAAGGACGGCCCGCCCCGGGATCTCCCGAACCCGCTGGAGTCGAGGCGCTCCGAGCGCCATCATCGGGCAAATTCTCCTTCACACTCAGATGCTGATGAAAGTCTTCGTATGCGTAGACGTGCACATCAGGCGAAACCCTCGACTTGATCAGGTCAACATCATTGAGAGACAAATCGTAAGGCGTCTCATCAATCCGTGGGATGGCAACTGCCGGCGCCTCACTGGAGTAGCTCCAAACTAGCCTGCGAGACTGCGATATGATACGGATCTCTCTAGCTTCTATGCTCTGCGCAAATGAGCTGTACTGCTTTCCTACTGTACCTATGAGGCCTGAAAAAGCAGCCACCACTGCCACTCCAAGGGCAATGCCAAGTATGATAAGGAGCGACTCCAAAAGCCTTGCGCGGCACCGCCGCACAGCCGTGGCAAGAAGATCAGCGAACCTCACGTGGCCACCTCCCAATGAGCAAGAACGAAGCTGCAATAGCTGTAGCCCTGTAAAGTATAACAGAGTTGCATCTTGCAGCCCAGTTGGTGCAATGTCTCTGACTGCCGGATCTTGAGGAATTCATGGCAGGAAGACATCATTCCCGGCAACTCGCCTATGCAAGCAGGTAGATGAAGCGGAAGTGGCTCAAGCTTCCGAGGAGGATGAAGATGTGGAATATCTCATGGAAACCAAACCGGCCCGGAACCGGATTGGGCTTCTTCAAACCGTAGATAACCGCTCCGATAGAGTAGAAAATGCCTCCGATGAGAAGCCAGAAAAACGTGCCCAGCCCAACTACACGGGCCAAAGGCACTGTGGCAACGATTATCAGCCAGCCCATGACGAGGTATATGCCAGTATAGAGCCACCTCGGAGCATTAAGGTAGAATACTTTAAAGAATACGCCCGCGATGGCGAGAGCCCATATGATGATGAGTATGGCGTAACCTATCGTGCCGCGCAGAGGTACCAGGCAAGCCGGAGTGTATGTGCCTGCTATTAGTACGAAAATCATGATATGGTCCAGTTTGCGCAATACGACTTCCACATTGGGCGGAACATTCAGCAGATGGTATGTAGCACTAGCAGAGTAGAGCAGAATAAGGCTGCCGCCGAATATGGCAAAAGACACGATCTGCCACGGATCGTCATTTGCAATACCTGCACGCAGCAGGGCAACAAGGCCTATGACGGACATGATCGCACCTGCTAGGTGACTCAGCCCGCTGACCGGATCCTTCAGTTCGTGAATCAACACTTCGCCCCCCAATAGTGAACAAGTCTCGATAAGCTTCTGCGCGATCCCAGGGCTGAATTACCTGCTGTTCAGGCCCTGGCTGTTTGTAAGCGTCAAGTAGTCCCCACATAGGTAACCGCTGGACTGCTTGATTAGGTAAGATGCTTTCTGCGGATTGCTTGGCTGGGCAGATCTCTTACTGTAGTGAACGTTTGTCATGCTATCAGGATCGATTCTGCCGCTATTCCTTTGGCGTTAATTCTGGCGCAATCGCCAGCACACACCCCATTGGGTACCTTGGCTGAATGCCGTAGGCTGTCAGATCGGAGCACTGGTCAGCTAATCTCCGCCATTCTTTTGCCTGTGCCACACTATCCATACAGCACTATTCCCTCCTGCACAATCTGCCGTTCAATAGTAGGGGTAGTTTTGCGCCGATTAAACTCATTCTCCCTGCTGACCATCACATCCACAGGCATTGTTTTCTGTCCACGAATTGCTTTGCGAATCAACTTCACCGCATCAATCTCTCTCATATCTGCACTCTCAGACAGCATATTATGTCTTTGATCGTATTCAACTCATCCTGTATTGGCCTTTCCATATCAGCACCTCCATCTACTCTCAGCATAACCTATTAGATTCAGCATGACCACTCATACGTGACCACTCGTCATGATGCCGAACGCCATAGGCCTAGCAATATCAAGAGACCAACCAGCCTCTTTTGCCTACAC
Organism: Bacillota bacterium; assembly: GCA_028709305.1. Classification (GTDB taxonomy): domain Bacteria; phylum Bacillota; class DTU025; order DTU025; family DTU025; genus UBA10085. The sequence goes on from JAQVXE010000086.1 coordinate 6,959, forward strand.
CGACCTGATCAACATGTACATCCTGAGCATCCAGTACCCGGCCATGGCGATCAAGAGGCCATAACCCCATTTGCCTGCCGTATAGAGCCCGGTCAGAAAGGGTCCTTTTCCTGGAGGGACCGGCCTCGACATAATCGTTATCCAGATGGGCAAGTACGACACGACAAGGGCCAACATTGTCTTCACCCTGCGCCGGTACTTGTCCTGCAACGAATCCCTGTCAGAATAGACCTCCGGAAACTCACACGCCTCAGGCAAACAGCGGAAGTAGTGATTACTCGAATAGGACTCCACGTGCTCCCAGCCTGCATCCTCAAAAAGGCCGAAATACTCGTCTGCCCCGGATTTGGAAAGCGCCCTGTAGTCGACTCTGTAGATTGCATCGTTTGGCTCAACACTTATGAATGTATAGAAAGCCCCGCTCCGCTCCACAAACCGCCATCCGCACGTTTCCATGACGGATAACCGTTCTTCCTCCGAGTTCTCTGGCCAGTCCCAAAAGATGCGGAGCACTCTCCTGCGTGCGGGATCCTCGCCGCTTGGCTTCTGTGGACTGCTGCCGCAAGCTCTGCCTGCGCCACTAGACTTCCATCTCCAGTTCATCTGAGATCGCTGCCTCCTTTCCCAGGATGCTCTCTCCAATCCTGACCAGGGCTTTCTGCCTCTCAAGTTCCAAGGCCAGTACTTGCCTGCCCAGCGCAGT
>JAQVXE010000087.1 GCA_028709305.1 Bacillota bacterium
TTACCGTACAATGCACTAGCTTTAGCGTTCTTACCTTCTCTCCCGCTGCTATTATATGTGAACTACTTGTGTAGGCTCAAGACTCCCGTGCAGACTTCTGTTTGCCGGGGTCTTGGCCATGTACACATATACTCTATTGAGCTTGCGTTCCGCATGCAGAGTCATCTAGCTCACAATTCTGGGCGAATCCATTTGATACTGTTATCACGAGTATGCCTGCGCCAAGGCCACATGGTTGCTGCGGCGCAGGTATACTTTTCTCCTGTCTGATTGTTGTTTTGCTATCAGATTGCACTGTCGGCATTTCCATGACATAATCATTGAAGAAAAGGTGGTTGCTGCATGCTGAAGAAGATCAATGCACTTATGGGCGCACAAGATATGACAGTGGGGAAGCCGATGTCTGCGTTGCTGAGGTTCTCCATCCCCTTGCTTATCGGCAACTTCGCACAGCAGATGTACAGCACGGTGGATTCCATCATTGTCGGTCGCTATGTGGGCGACAAGGCTCTTTCGGCTATTGGTACGACTCTTCCCATCCTGAACTTACTGTTGGTTCTCTTCATGGCGGTGTCCACTGGCGCAGGAATCATGGTGGCGCAGTACTACGGGGCCAAGGACAAGGAATCGCTTTCGCGCTCAATTGGCAGTGCGATCACCTTGATCGTCATCTCTTCGCTTCTGATCATGGCTGTCGGCATCGCCCTGACGGGTTCGCTGCTGAAGCTGACAAAAACGCCTGTGGAAACATTTGATATGGCCCGCTCCTACCTGACTATCATCCTTTCGGGGGTACTAGCGGTCGGGCTTTACAACATAATATCCGGCATCCTGCGCGGGCTGGGCAATTCTGTCTTCCCGCTGCTGACTCTGCTGCTTACTTCAGTCCTTAACATATTGATGGATATCTGGTTTGTGGCTGGCCTGGACATGGGAGTTGCAGGTGCGGCTCTGGCAACGATCATCTCCATAGCTATCTCTGCAGTGCTATGCATCATCAAACTGTGCAGGATGAAGGAGGTCGTAGAGATAAATGCCGCCAACTTGATTCCCCGCAAGAAACTGACTGGCCAGCTGCTCCGGTTAGGGTTGCCAGCAGGGATTACGCAGGCGGTTTTCTCAATGTCAATGGTGTTTGTGCAAGCACTGGCCAATAGCATGGGTTATCAGGTGGTGACCTGTAACACAGCAGTCATGCGCATTGACGGCTTCGCAATGATGCCCAACTTTACTTTCGGACTGGCTATTGCTACGTTTGTCGGCCAGAACATCGGGGCGAACAGAATGGACCGTGTCAACCAGGGGACGAAGGACGTCCTGAAAATGAGCCTCGCCACATCATTCGTGCTGGTGGCCTTGTTATTGCTGTTCGGTAAGAACCTGATACGCATGTTTACGACTACGGAAGAGATCATTAACCTTGGTGTGAGGCAGATCCGAATATTGGCCCCTGGCTATGTAGCCATGGCAATCTCCCAGATATACGGCGGTATCATGCGCGGAGCCGGCGACACGCTGCCCTCTATGTGGATCTCGATGTTCACCGTTGTCGTAATCCGTGTGCCCCTTGCGTATCTTCTGGCATGGTTTACCACGAGCAAAACCTACCCTGCAGGATCGCCTGACGCCCTGTTCTTCTCGCTCGTCATCAGTTGGATCGTTGGTGCTATCTCCAATTACCTTTGGTACCGTCGCGGAACGTGGCGAGAGAAATCGCTTGTACCACATGAGCAGGTGGAATGAGGAACCCAATCTCCTCTCTGTGACGATCTGTTGCTCCTGCCCTGGCCAGTTGCGCCTGTGAAGTCCCACCACCCCCATCATCCTTTATCCAAAGTTGCCCAAAGGCTAGCTCTTTACGTTCCAATCATGGAAATGATAGAGTGGAGGTGTGCGTTCGGCGCTTTGCTTCGAACTGTGGCTGGGTTGACTGAGCGGGCAGATGAACACTACCGCAGACCATAGCTGCGGCCCCGCTGAATTCGTCTGAATGCGCATCAGCTAGAGGGGGAGAGACATGTATGCCGTAACTGAGTGGGTGCGGGTATCAGGTGGGGCGAATCTTGCAACCGATGTTACCCTGCCCGACTGTGGAGCTTACCCTGTCGTGATTGTCCGGACTGTTTACGGACGGAAGAACCTCAAGAGCATTAGCGACCTCCTTGTCGGTCACGGCTACGCCACTGTTGGCCAGGACGTGCGTGGAAGCGGCCAGTCATCAGGGCAGTTTAGCGCGTTAGCTCAGGAGCCGGTCGATTCCACAGAGACTGCGCAATGGGTACTGAGCCAGCCGTGGTGCGATGGACGACTTGCCATCTTGGGCATCTCCTATCTTTCAGCCGCCTCGATTGCCATAGCGGCTGAGTTTCCGGAGCAGGTAAAGGCGGCGATCTGGGTTACAGTTCCTGTCAGGCAGGATCTTCTCTGTTTCCAAGGCGGAGCCCTTCGTCTTCATCATACCTTGCCATGGGCATACATGAGGCACGCCTCTCTCAGCCAATTCGACCCTGCACTGTGCCGTACGATTCCCCTGCTCGAAGCCATCCCCCAGAGTCGTGATCCTCTGTGGGCTGCCATTTTGGAGGAGGGTCCCCGTTCCAGGCTTTGGAGGCAGAACAATCTCTGGAGCTACGTCCAGAGGACCCGGGTTCCAGGAATTCACTTCGGCGGTTGGTTCGATTTTCTTCTTGATGCTACCCTGGTTCCGTATTCAGAGATGATTAAGTCAGGAGCCCCTCAGAGGCTTGTCCTCGGCCCGTGGAGCCACAACGGAATCATCGGCGGATCCGAGAAAATATCTGGCGATGTGTCGTACGGATACTGGGACAGCCAGGGCCTGCCTGAGGAGACGGTAGACACGTCTTCTCCATTCGCCGATGAGTGCATAAGATGGCTGGACTTCTGGGTGAAGGGAACAGGCCATCTGGATGCGAAATCTTCTGTAAGGTCTTTTTTCACAGGCCATGAGCCTGAGTGGGTAGAGTTTGACGCGTGGCCTCATCCGTCCTCCTGCGCCATTAGGATGTACCTAGGAGCCAAAAGTCCTCGGGATGATTGTGGCACTGGTGTTCTTTCCACTGACATAGCTTTGATCGAGAACCATTCGGATGGTTGCGAGTCGTTTGTTTACGATCCCGAGAACCCTGTTCCCACAGAAGGCGGTGCGGTATGGGCTTTTCCCAAGGCGGGGATGATTCCGGGACCCTTTATTTCATCTGCTCATCTGCGGAAGGATGTTCTGGTTTACGATTCAGGTGTGCTGGAGAGTTCGCTAGAGATATGCGGTGCCCCGGAGGTAGAACTGTATGCGTCGTCAGATGCGCCTGATACCGATTTTGTAGCTATGTTGCTGGACGTGGATGAACAGGGGGTCGCCAGGTACGTTTCAGACGGGATAGTCAGAGCAAGGTACAGAAACGGCCTTGACGAGGAGGAGCTCTTGGAGCCTGGGAAGATCTATCTCTTCCGCATACAGATGAAAGGGTGCGCTCATTCCTTCGGACCTGGACATCGAGTGCGGCTGATAGTAACGAGCTCAAACTTCCCCAAGTTTGACCGCAATCCGAATACGGACGAGTCTATCTACCATGCCAGGCAGATGCAAAAAGCAGTGCAGACGGTATGTTACGGGCCTGCGTATCCATCGGCGATCGTGCTTCCAATCTTGAGTTGAGCTGACGCTCGGGCCTCACAAAGCTCGGGGTGCCGCCAGGGTGAGGCAGCATCTTCCGAGTGTGCTTGTCAATGTTGCAGGCCACTGGAGCACATGCCCTCACACCAATTGGGCAGGATGTAAATATGAGCGTGATTCCTGTATACTGGTACTTAGGTCGATGACACATGTCTGCTAGACTACCCCCTCGAAACTCGAGGCAGAAAGGAGAATGTGAATGCGACATCGGCGACGAAGTCTGATGCTTGCAGCTCTGTTAGCCGTGCTTCTGGTTGTGTGCAGCGCAAGCGCACACGGAAGTGTAGAGGGCAGTGAGGCGGAACCTGCAGATCCGGACGAGATAGGTGTTGACGAGAAGAAAATGGTTGAAGAGAAGCGCCCTCTGGTTGTTGCACACAGGGGAGCCTCAGGGGCAGCGCCTGAGAACACTATGGCAGCCTTTGAGCGTGCAGTCGAGATGGGCGCTGACATGATTGAGTTGGATGTTCATGCAACCAAAGACGGACATATAGTAGTGATCCACGATCCCGTTCTCAATCGAACCACAACCGGAAGCGTTAGAGGCTCGGTTGTCTGGTTCACCCTCGAGCAGATCAAGACGTTGGATGCAGGGTCTTGGAAAGGGCCTGAGTTCGCCGGGGAAGAGATCCCTACTCTGCATGAGGTCCTTTCGGCGTTTAAAGGACGAACCAGGGTCCTAATAGAGATAAAGGGGAAGAATATAGAGGACAAGGTTGTGGATGTAATAAGGGAGACGGGGACGGAGGAGGATGTTGTCATACAGTCCTTCGACGCTGAAGCAGTTCGGCGCTGTCGCCAGCTCTTGCCTGAGGTCCCGGCAGGCGTGCTCTTCAGTGCGCCGCTGCTCTTCGGAAGGTCATCCTTCAATGACAAGGTGATCTCAACAGCACTTGACGTCAATGCTGATTTCGTGGCAGTGGGCCACAGGGCAGCAACGCCTGAACTGATCAGTGCAGCGAAGGAGAACGGACTTGAGGTAGCCGTCTGGACGGTCAACAGCTCAAAGGACATGTCCAACATGATTGACGTGGGCGTGGATGGCATCATTACGAACCACCCGGATGTTCTTATAGAGCTTATTGGTGAATGATCTGCCTTGGGTTAACCAGGTGGCGCCTGGCCCTGACTGCCTGGGAGGCGACAATGGGGACATGCTCCAGTTGATATGATCAGATTCGATCTCGACCATGTTCGTCTTTTAGTCTCGTGCACCCCTCAGCATTGTATTCCAAACATGCTCAAGGCACTAAAGGGTGTTTCTGCACGATTGATCTTGAGAGCACATCCTGAAATCCGTTCTCAATTATGGGGCGGCCATGTTTGGAACCCATCGTACTTCATTGCGACAGTTAGCGAGAATACAGAAGAGCAGATCCAGCACTACATTGCCGCGACGCAATTCATAAGTTAACAACGCAACTCGTCCGCGACTATGACCTAATCTGCGTGGAAACGCTTATGCCTAGAAACATGGTCAAGAATCGCAAGCTGGCGAAGGCAATCTCCGATGCAGCGGGAATCCTGCGACTTCAGTCGTGGGAGGTTCAATACGGTAACTTCGATTCACGCGGAGAACTGATGGCTGTGCCATATCCCCAGAAAGTAGCGGAAACTACGATATGGCGATATGTTGGGCCAGACTTTCGGCGAGTTCAAAGAAAGAGGGGGGTGGCGAGTATCAACTATGAGATAGTGACAGACTCCTCCGCAAACCTCACGGACGAGATGATTGAGCAATACGGGATTCACATTGTTCCGCTGTCTTACAGAATCGGCGGAGAGGAGCGATACAGCTACGTAAAGGGCGAAAAGACCGACCTCAAGCAGTTCTACGAGAGGCTAAGGCAGGGCGAGGTAGCAGAGACGTCTCTGATAAACATGAGGGATTGCCAGACCACATGCGAGAGCATTCTCATGGAAGGGAAAGATCTGCTCTACATCGGGTTCTCATCTGCTTTAAGCGGAAGCTACAATGTTGCTTCCATGGTGGCAGAGGATCTGCGAGAGAAGTACCCGGAAAGAGAGATACACACTATCGATTCTCTTGCAGCTTCAATGGGCCAGGGGCTCCTCGTGTACCATGCTGCGGCGCAGAGGCTTGGGGGCAAGTCAATTAAGGAGGTTGCAGGCTGGCTCCTTGAAAATAGGCTCCGGCTCTGCCATTGGTTTACCGTAGACGACCTGCTCTACTTGAAAAGAGGGGGAAGAATATCTGCGGCAGCTGCAGCCATAGGAACAATCTTGTCGGTGAAACCGGTAATGCATGTGGATGATGAGGGAAAGCTGGTTCCTGTAAGCAAAGTGCGGGGCAGGAAGAAGTCGCTTGTGGCGCTCGTTGATGAAATGGAGAAGACCTGCATCAACCCGACTGAGCAGATGGTCTTCATATCCCATGGCGATTCCATCGAGGATGCCCAGTATGTTGAGAAGCTCGTCCGGGAGAGGCTGAATGTAGGGGATGTCAAGATAAACTACGTTGACCCGGTGATAGGGGCCCATTCGGGACCAGGAACTGTTGCACTGTTCTTTCTTGGCACAAAGAGATAGTAATGTCGCAGCGTTCTCCGTTGAGAACAGATGCTCTGCTGCTGGAAACAAGGGTTCTGTGTGGCAGAGCATCGTCTATTTGTCGTAAACAGATGAGATCTGACATCTCGCATGTAGCATGTTCCAGCTCTGTTTTGTTGCTCTGGCCCGGCGGATATTCCAGTCATCTTGGTGTGTCTGCGAGCGATTAGCGCGGGATCTGCGGACCAAGCCCCAGGTGTTGACCGCCCGACCCACCAGTAGGTCGCCCTGCTCTGGAAACATGAAAAGGGAAACGATGCGGCTACATCGATCGCCACTCTATCTATGCGGGCGCCAGCCCTCTCTCCTGTTCCCGTATCTCAGCCCTATGCCCGACGAACCCCGTTCGATCCATCGGTCGCCGACGAAGCCAAAGTAGGGGCTGGGCTCTCGATGCTTGCCGAAGTTCTTGCCATGACCGGTCAGGTAGAGTCTATGCCTCGCCCGGGTCAGGGCTACATAGAAAAGCCTGAGTTCTTCATCGGCGCGCCCCTCCTTCATTGACCGAAAGCCCGGAAACTCATGCTGCGACAGGCCTGCAACGAATACGACGTCAAACTCCAGCCCTTTCGATTGGTGGACAGTAAGAATCCGGACGCGTTCGTTATCAGGGTCAAGTCTATCCACGTTCTTCGCTAGTGCGACAAAGTGGAGGATGTTCTCCAGCGATGAGATGGGATCGAGGCCGATATCGTCCTTGTCGCGGAAGACTTGCATGAGCTCTTCAAGATTTTCTATGCGATGAGGCTCTTTGCCGTAGTATGCCTTCAATCCTGACACATCAAGTAATGCGGCGAGGAGTTCATGGGGGCGGGCTTCTTCCGCCAGTTGGCGCATTGCCTCAATCTCCTTTGCAAGGGGCACAAACGGGGCGCCAGTTTTCTGCACAACCTGCATCCTGCCGATACTGCTCTCGCTGATGCGGGGGATTAGGGCAATGAGGAGTGCTGTCGTGGCGTGCACATCGTCCAGAGCGCGGTGTGCGGGCTTTAGAGGGATATTGAAATGCTCCACCAGGTTGGGCAGTGTGTGGTCGTCAACGTCCACAGACCGGCGTGCGATGTCGAGGGTGTCGGCGCATTCGCGCGGTTCCAGACAGAGCCCCAGACGTCCTGCGTTGGCTCTTATCATTCGCATGTCGAAGCTGACATTATGCCCCACCAGGAGGGCGCCGTCTGCAAACGCTGCAAAAAGAGACAGGGTCTCGGTTGGATCTTCTCCATTGGCTGCAAGAAACTCGTCTGAAAGCCCGTGGATTTCATAGGAGTCGCCGACGCTTACGCTGTTTTGCAGATAACGGTGGAATGTTGCGACGGGCTGTCCGCGCTCGAGGCG
>JAQVXE010000088.1 GCA_028709305.1 Bacillota bacterium
GGCTACTCGGCTGATAGCATCGAGCAGCTCCCTCTTGCCCATCCCTGTCCTGGCACTTACAGGCACATAGGGCACCCCATGCAATGCTTCGGGGGCATCCGGCCGCCTGTCACCAGCAACAGCCGGGCTTCCGGAGGAGAGGTCCGTCTTGTTCACAGCCACAATGTACGGAACCTTCTTGTTCTCCAGGCGCGAGTATAGTTCGGCCTCAGGCTCCCCTTCCCCATGCTCCGCATCTACCACGACAATTGCCAAGTCTGCCTTGTTAATCGCCCTCATGGTCCTGGCGACCCTGGCCTCAGAGAGGATGCTGGCATCATCTATCCCGGGGGTGTCAATGAACACAACAGGGCCTGTGCCGTGAATCTCCATGGACTTGTAGACAATGTCAGTCGTCGTCCCCGCCACTGGCGAAACTATGGCAACATCCTGATCGGCAAGGGCGTTTATCAGGCTCGATTTGCCGGAGTTCATGCGCCCCAGAATCGCGATGTGTATTCGATTGGATCTGGGAGTTTTGTCGAAACTCATCTCTCTCCTCCAGTTCTCTTCCGCACAGCCCGAAAGTGGGCATCTCGGCGCCTCCCGACGCCTCTCGGGCTCTTGTGGCTAGAAGTAGAGATCTCTTTCGCCGCTACGAATCCGATCTATCCTGGCCTCGCATTCACTGCGAAGCCTTGGATCTACCTCTTCCAGCGCCGCGCGGATTGCCGGCTCGGCAGCCTCCAAAGTCGCAGGCGATGCATAATCGCACAGGTACTCCTGAAATGTCAACAAAGCGTTCGGCTGGCAGAATTCATGTATATGGCTGGTTTTTGCGAGTGACATGAACGCCTCCCCTGTTCTGCCTGACCTGTAACACGCAGTGCAGAAGCTCGGGACATAGCCTGCCGGTAGGATATGCCTGATTATCTCGTCCAGATCGCGGTGGTCGCTCACCTCAAACTGTGGGGTGTCATGCTCTTCCCGCCTGCTGTATTCGCCCACTCCAGTGCAGGAACCGGCACTTATCTGGGAGATTCCCAGGGCGATAACTTCTTCCCTGAAATCCGGGGCCTCCCTCGTCGAAAGGATCATGCCCGTATAAGGCACAGCCAGCCTCAAACATGCCACTATCCGCTTGAAATCGTCATCCGAGACAAGATGCGGGAAATTGTCAAGCGACACGCCGGCAGCAGGCCGCAACCGTGGAAATGAAATCGTGTGCGGACCGACGCCATACGTCTCATCAAGGTGATGGGCGTGGGCAAGAAGGGCGACGGTCTCGTAACGCCAATCATACAGCCCATACAGCACGCCTAGCCCCACATCGTCAATTCCGCCTTCGATTGCCCTATCCATGGCTGTAGTATGCCAGTCGTAATCGGCCTTGGGGCCATCATGGACGGCTTCGTAGGTTTCGCGATGGTATGTCTCCTGAAAAAGCACGTAAGTGCCGATTCCGGCAGCCTTTAGCTTCCGGTAGTCCTCCACAGTAGTGGCAGCAATATTTACGTTTATCCGGCGGATGCTCCCATTGCCGGAACGAGTGTCATAGATGGTCTCCATGACCTCCGTGATGTAGTCGATGGGGCAATTGACCGGGTCTTCCCCAGCCTCCAAGGCAATGCGTTTGTGGCCCATGTCGATTATCGCAGTGACTTCCTGTCGGAGCTCATCCATTGTCAAGCGGCGCCGGGGGTTCTGATTGTCCCTCTTGTAGGCGCAATACCTGCAATTGTTCACACAGTAGTCGCTCACATAAAGCGGAGCGAAAAAGACCAGCCTCTTCCCGTAGATCGTCTCCTTGATCGCTCTTGCAGTGGTGTAGATCTCCTCTATTAGCACAGGATCTTCCACCCAAAGCAGCGCTGCAAGCTCCTGAGCCTCCAAGCCGCGCAGCTCGCGCGCTTTCTCCAAAACATCTCTGACAGCCGCCGGGCTGTACCGCGCCCCTTCCTCGAGGGCCTCGCGGATCTTGCCGTCATCTATAAAGGTGCATTCAGTTCTACCTGCCAACACCTGTATCTCCCCTTCCCCAAGGCATTTTCGGACTATCGCCCCTTCCCGGGCAAATCGTCATCCCTAAAGCATGAATATCCTCTTTCGCCTGTCTCACAAAATCCGAGATCGCATCTCCGTCAGCCCCGGATTTTCCAGGGTAAATCGAGTAGAACTCACGGTATCTCGCCGGAGTAACGTCCAGCATCAGCACATTCGCCCCAGCCACAAGAGCCAGGCTCCGGGCGTCAGTCAAGCGGCGGGAGGACGGTGCATTCTCTCTCCATGAATCGTCCTTGCTGCCCAAAACCGCAAGCGCTGTCGTGGCAGGCATGTGCGCATACGGAACAAGGAGACGGGCCACGGCCACAGCATTGATAGTAGACCGGACTGAAGCAGTAGCCGCCAGCTGCGCAGACTCTGTGACCCCTCCCCCTGCTCCCAGTGGGGTATCAGGATGCGGAATGAACGGCCCTATGCTGACCATTTCATAGTCCCCATCCCGGCAGAGTAAGAGATCCTCGGCTACTGAAACCCAGTCCTGGCCGGGAAGTCCAAGGATAATGCCTGATCCGATCTGGTAGCCCATTTCCCTTAAGGAGTCGAGGCATCCAAGGCGCTGCTCCAACGTGGTAGTAGGCTTCAGATGCCGAAACAGCCTCGCGTCGCCGGTTTCGAACTTCAATAGGAACCTGTCGGCGCCCGCCTCTCTCAGCACGCGATAGTCCTCATCAGTCATCTGGCCAATGCTGAGAGTCACGGCAGATCCAGTCATGTCTGCGATCTTGCGAACTGCAACTCCCAAATCGCCCCGGTTATAGCCCGGATCCTCCCCCGACTGCAGCACAAATGTGCCGAACGGGTGGATGGAGTAAGCCTCGAGCGCGGCGTCCACAATCTCATCAGGAGTCATCCTGTACCGGGCGATTCTATCGTTGCTACGACGGAGTCCACAATAGAGGCAATCCTGCCGGCAATAGTTGGAGAACTCTATGATGGCTCGCATGTGCACACACTTACCCATCGTGGCAACTCGCCTTGAATGTGCAGCCCACCACAGCATCCCCTCCTGAGCAGCTCCCGGCGGGTTCAAGAGAGCTGCAACTTGGCTATGGCTGAGGCTTTGAGGGCAAGCAATCGCCTGCCCAAACGCTGCCGCGAAAACCGATTCACTCACCTCTCCCCTCATCCAGTGAGACCAATGTAACACGGGACTTGACTCCGGGGATTGAGCCAAGTTTCCCGGTCATGGCCCCAATCGTATCAGTGTCGCCATCAAGAATAAGCGAGATGACAGAGACATGTCTGTCTTCATAGGGGATGCCCATACGCCCCACAACAATCTCGCCATATTCGCTGAGTATCCTGTTAACAGCTGGAGCCGCGTTCAGACGATCCTGCACTATGATGGCAGCCACGCCCACTCTCTTCTCATCTGACGAGCCAGGTTTTCCGCCTTGTCTTGAACAACCCATTTCGATTGATCCTCCTCATGTCACAGATCGATGCCTGGCGCCCTCATTGAGGCAATGCCTTGGGGAAGGGATCATTGTGCGCCGACTCGATCCGTGCAGCTATTGCACACACGCCAATGAAAAAGCCCGTCGCGTGGACGGGCTGGTGCTCCTCGGTGTGCGATCCTCGTATCGCAGACGGACATTCCAAGTGTCATCACGCCCCCTGGCTTCAGGGGCACAAGCTCATACGTCCCCCGAAGCTTCGGACAGGCACAGACAGGAATCACAAGCCCTAGGTTCAGGTGTCAACCCTACCCGCAGACATCGCCTATTCAATTTTCGAACCCGGCTAGGCCAACCAACTGAAGGCTTTGCCCAGCAGTATTGTAACATAGAGCAATGAGTTCGTCACGGGGATTCGCCGGGGCCACGACACGTGCCGGAGCGTGATAGCACGGAGCGTGACGTGCCGGAGCGTGACGGCCGGCACTAGAGGAGTTCACACTGAGGCATAATATCTACCGAAGCATCGTCTCCCTCTTAAGACGCGCTCAACGTGGCCATGGGCTCCGTAAGCTCGCACCACCACCCCCCGCCGCCCTGCGCCTAAGTAAGTCTCGACAAGCTTCTGCGACCCTCGAGTTTGTATTGCCGACGGACCGGGCCTTAGCCGCGGGGGCGAGCGGGGTCTGTCGGCGAACCTGACTAACTTCTAGTCACATCGCGATCGCAAGTGATCAATTCTTGAACAGGGGGTGACTAACATTTGGACATTTTCCCGTTCAGCGATCCAGTATATGGCTTAATGCACTTCTGTATAGTCATTTAGTGCATGAAACTTACTCAACATGCCATAGTTTACCTGGTTCTCCCTGCCTAATGTTGCCTCTGGGCCTCGAATGTCCAGAAGCTAGACAGGCCCTGGCTAAAAGTTGGACACCCTCGCCCGAGAAGTGACCAAGTTTTAGACATCTCCACCGAACGCAAGCCGGTGGATACTCCTTTATGGCTATTCTGAGTGCATAAACCAGTCCTCACTCGCAAAAGCAACCCAAACGTGAATCCTCCGCAGCCATTTGAAATTGCTCAAATACTTCTTGAAGGTTATTTAGATGGAGTTGTGGTACACTTGTCATCACACCCAGGCTCGAAGCTTGGGATATGGAGGGAGTAGCCGGCCTTGCGAATGTGGAACGTCCACCCCAGGCTCATGTGCAGAAAACATCTGCTGGGAGAGCATGTGGAGATGCATATGTTCGCAGGAACTCTGGTCAGAGGCATGAGCATCCAGGGGTACATAGACGGCGGCCTGGTGGAAGTTGAGAACATCAGGCGCCGCCACGACGAACTGGCTGAAGAGATGAAAGCACGTGGTTTCAAGCATGCTTCCCCACTGCGCGATGATTGTCCAACGTTCTGTGCAGGCCGCGTTGATGCTAAAGCCAATATCATTGAGCTCGCCCGGAGATGCCCGGAGTGTGCCGAGAGAATCCGCAGGCACCGGCAGGGATCATGAGCTATCAACATGAGAGCTGAAAGGGCAGCCCGGGGCTGGGGCAGCAGAAGTTGCTGCCACCAGTGCACTCCCGCAAAGCCCATCCGAGGAAATCAGCCTTCGCAGGCCGTAAGTATGAGATCCCTGGCCAGCTCGCCTGCGGCAACCAACTCCGAAATGGGCAGGCACTCCTTTGTGGAATGGACATCCATAGCCCCCATGCCCAGGACGACGCTTTCAATCCCCTTGGTGTTGAATATGTTGCCGTCGCTTCCTCCCATCGTCGACTCGAAAACAGCCTTCCGACCTGACATCGCCAGCGCTTCCTGAGCCCGCTTGACCACTCGGGCATCCCGGGATATGGTGAATCCATAGTAATCCACCGTAGTTGTGACCTCCGCCAAAGCGCCATGCTTTGCAGCAGTCGTCTCTATCTGCTCAGCAATCTCTTTGGCAAGACTGAGCGCGCGTTCTGCATCCAGACTGCGCACTTCCCCCTTGAAGGAGACCTTTTCGCAGACGATGTTCGTAGCCCTGCCGCCGGAGATAATGCCTATGTTTGCAGTAGTCTGATCGTCAACACGCCCGAACGGAAACTTGCTAATGGCATCGGCGGCTACGCATATGGCGCTGATGCCGCCCTCAGGGTTGACAGCTGCGTGGGCTGCTCGTCCCTTGATGGTTGCGTCGACACTTATGTGTGTGGGACTTTGAACAACAACGACGCCTACAGGACTGGAAGCGTCAAAGATGTAGCCAGTCTTCGATTGTATCTGAGAGTAGTCGAGATGTCTGGCGCCTTTGAGTCCCCTCTCTTCACTGACGGTGAAGACGACGTCCAGGGGCGGCAGTTCCTTGCATGCGGCACGCGCCATTCTTATTCCTGCAATAATCGCAACGACTCCACCAAGGTCGTCAGCTGCCAGAACTGTGTCGCCCCCCGACACAATCCGGTCGCCGTCGATGGACGGGACGATGCCCTTTCCTGGAGTCACTCTGTCAAGATGGGCCGAGAGCAGTATGCGTTCACGGCCTGGCGCCCCGGGAAGACGGCCAATAACATTTCCTGCATTCCCGCCAAACTGGCTTCCGGCATCATCTTGCGTAACATCAAACCCCAGATCTCTCAGCTTACTCGCCACCGCATTGGCAAGCTCCGCCTCCTCACCTGACTCGGCATCAATCCTCACTAGCTCGCAGAACTCTTCCACCATTGCTTTGCGCAACTCAGCGCGGTCCAAACCATATGCTGACTTCGACATTGGGACTCACCACTTTCACAACTTAATGCCGCGCACAAATGCGCAGCCTCGCCCTGCCCAAACTTACTTACATTCTTGAGAGTTCTGCTTGCTGCCTGTCGACTCCTGCGTCCGAGCACAACCAGCCGCTCCAAGCGTGTGCCGCCCTCAGGCGGCCTGTGCAGCCCAACCGTCCCGCACCGGCATAGCAAGTAGATCAGCCCGCCGCCACATCCTCCGCTCCTCGGGCGGGACAGGATGTGGGGCGGGCTCATGATTCTGCAAGATACGAAAATCCGGTGCATACATCTGCAGTTTCAGGCGTATTAGCCTGCTATCTGCAGTTTGCAAGCAGACCCGACAATACAGGCCCTGGGTATATGTCTACGCGTCCCCGGGTCAACAGCACATCTGTCGGCCGCTGCACTGTAGTCCCAGTCCACCGGCCTTCTACCGTGGCAACCATAGGAACGGAGAACCTTACTCCATCTGCAGAAAAGACCGCAGTGTAGATGTTGGCTCCCAACGTAGCGGGAGGAGGAAGGTCTACGCCTGCCACAGTTATCTGCCAGTTACCTGCCTGGTTCGTGTCAATCCACAACCTTCCCGTAGCGTTAGGCGCAGGACCCCCGGCCGGCCGCACAAGATTCATCGTGCACGAAACACGTCTGGGCGGCGCCGCACGTGGAACGCATATCACCTGACCCACGCGAAGCCTGTTCGGGTCGACGCCTGGGTTGGCTGCAACTAGGGCATTTAGGCTGATTCCGGCCCTCTGGGCGATTCTGTAGAAGGTATCACCTGAACGGATCGTGTAAGGCGCTGATCCTGCCGGGCAAGCTCCAGGTGGGGGAGCCGCAGCGGTCGGAATACATATCAGCTGGCCGACCCGGAGATTGTTAGGGTTTACACGTGGATTGGCTGCAGTAAGAGCGGCAACAGTAGTGTTGAAGCGCCTGGCAATGGCGTAGAAGGTGTCGCCGGAGCGAATGACGTATGGCGTGGACCCCGCTGGACAAGCTGCTCCTGGCGGCCCAGGCGGGGCAGCTGCCACTGGAATGCAGATGAGCTGTCCGACGCGAAGGCTGTTCGGGTCTATGCCCGGGTTAGCCCTTGTCAATGCGTCGACTGTTGTCCCATAACGACGTGCAAGCGAATAGAGGGTGTCTCCAGATCTAATCTGGTAAAGGAACCCACCAGGACACGGCGGGGCCTGGCGCATTCCCGACTCTTCCCTATCGTCTGGCATTGAGAATCACTCCCCTGGATAGAGTCCACTGCACATTATGCATGCCGCCTGCAGTCTGCGCCGGCGCTATGGGTACATGTGCTGTTGTCAGACCCTACAACAGAAGATCTCCTCCCC
>JAQVXE010000089.1 GCA_028709305.1 Bacillota bacterium
TGGTGCTGGTAGAGCGTGCCAGGCTCGATGCGGTGATCTGCATCAACAAGGTTGACCTTGCCGAGCCTGAGAGTTTGGGGTGGTTGCTCGAGCTCTACTCCCGCATCGGCTATAAGGCCATTCATACCAGCGCGCGGACGGGCAAGGGCATAGAGGCCCTTGCCGCTCTTCTCGCCGGAAAAACATCTGTCTTTGCCGGGCCATCAGGGGTCGGCAAATCGGCTCTCTTGAACATGGTTCAACCAGGGCATGACCTTGCCGAAGGAGAGTTAAGCGCGAAGATTAGACGTGGCAAGCATACCACTAGAGAAGTGATGCTAATTCCACTCGGTGCAGGAGGGTTCGTCGCCGACACGCCGGGTTTTTCGTCGTTGGACATAACAGACATCACCCCCCGCGAGCTCACGCAAGCGTTCCCCGAGTTTGCCCAGCTGACTTTGGAATGCAGATTCGTAGGATGTCTACACGATAGGGAGCCGGATTGCGCAGTGAAGGATGGAGTAGACAGCGGCATGGTAGACGCCGGTCGCTACTCACACTATTTGAGATTCCTGGAAGAACTGCGTGAGGCTGAGAAGCGGCAGTACAAATGAGAGCAGGTGTTTGCCTTGATAAAGATAGCTCCATCAATTCTTTCGGCTGATTTTGGGAAATTGGCAGACGAGATCAGAGGAATATCCAATGAAGCTGACATGGTTCACATCGACGTCATGGACGGCAGTTTTGTGCCAAACATCACTCTGGGGCAGCCAGTGACGAAGTGCATAAGGCGAGCGACGGATCTTCCCTTCGATGTGCACCTCATGATCTTCCAGCCGGAGAAACACATAGATTCATTTGCAGATGCCGGTGCAAACATAATAACTGTTCATGCAGAGGCCTCCCTACACCTTCATCGGACGCTTCAACAGATAAGACAGAGGGGCGTCAAGGCTGGTGTGGCCTTGAATCCCGCGACTCCAGTCTGCGCAGTAGAGAATGTCTTGCACATGGTTGACATGGTGCTTGTCATGACAGTGAACCCGGGCTTTGGCGGACAGACCATGATAATCGAGGCTCTCGACAAGGTGGAGGCCATAGCTGGCATAGCTCGCAAGAGGGGTTTGGAGCTAGATATTGAGGTTGACGGGGGAATCACTGACGAGACAATAGGAGCCGCAGTCAGGGCTGGAGCGAATGTTTTTGTGGCCGGCAGTTACGTGTTTGGCGCCGATTTCCCTAAGGACGCGGTGCAGACTCTCCGGACGACTGCTGTCGCTGCAGCCAAGAGCATGTGCAGCACTCAACGGCCCATCTGAGAATAGGCTGGCAATACTACTTCTTGCCTGGCCCCTCTGCCAATAGGCGGAGGGGCTGCTACGTCATTACAGAGATTTCCGCAAAGGTTGTATGTTATAATCATCCGTGCAGCTAAAGGGCCATATGCCAGAAAGGAGGCGCGGCCTTGAAGTTACCGGATACTAATATGAAAGTAGTACTGGTAAGCGTGGCGGTGGCCACGGTCCTTCTTTTCGGAGGACGAGAAGTGCTCATGAGGACTTCGGTTACAATGCCAATGGAAAAGGCGTTCGCTTCCATGTCTGAGATCGAGTCATATAAGATCGAGCGTTTGCCTTACGGCACAGTAGTCGACATAAGTCTGCGCAATGCGGGAGACCTTCCAGAGACTGTGAGAAAGATCGAAGCGGCGACTTCGAAGCTTCCCGCTGGGGGCGGGCTTTGGGTTCGGATAACCGACACGCGAGATGCTCTCTTGCAGGACGTATACCATAGAATACACTTTGACATACAGGAAGCCATAGCCACTGGGTCGTTCTCGGAGTTGCGAAGGCGTGCTGACGAGGAGGCGCAGCGTGCCGGGCTCTCAGATTGCGCCATTTACGTAGACATTGACCATGTCTATATCACGCTGGAAGATGGCGAGCATGAGCTCTATGCAGTTTCGCCGAGGATACCGCAGCTAGCTGAGGGCGAAGCGACCGTTGGGCAAGACATAAGGTGGCTCTCTTCGCGCTCGCCTGTTAGAAAGGCGGGTGCTGACAGATGATAAGAGACGCATTGATAGGTAGTGGCCTTGCCGCCTTCCTGTTTTGCCTTGCTTACGGGTATGACGTTACCCCGATTATCCTTGTAGGCGGGCTGTACGCAGCATTTCAGCTAGTGATTTCAGGGCGTATAGGAGACCGGAAGTTCGAGATAGTGCAGGAGACCCAATCCGGAGGCCGAGTCTCCAAACTCACCTTTGGAGATGTAGGGGGACAGGAGACGGCCAAACGGGAATTGGTTGAAGCTTTAGAATTCATAAACAATGAGGAGAAGGCTGTGAGGCTAGGCATCAGGCCTCTCAGGGGAATCTTGCTGAGCGGCCCTCCGGGAACCGGCAAGACGCTTCTTGCAAAGGCTGCTGCCAACTACACAGATGCAGTATTCATATCTGCAGCCGGATCCGATTTCATCGAGATGTATGCCGGCGTGGGAGCAAGGAGGATCCGCGATCTTTTCGGAACCGCCTATTCCACGGCGCGCGCTTGCAAGAAGAAGACGGCTGTGATATTCATAGACGAAATCGATGTTCTAGGAGGAGTTCGCGGGAGGCACCAGGGGCATCTTGAGTACGACCAAACTCTGAATCAGCTTCTCGTCGAGATGGATGGTTTGGCGTCGGTCTCGCGAGAGGGCGTAAGGGTTTTGGTGATCGGGGCCACAAACCGCGCCGATCTTCTCGATCCGGCTCTCTTGAGGCCGGGCAGATTCGACCGTCTGGTTGACGTGGACCTTCCTGACAAGGTTGGGAGGCGCCACATTCTGTCCATCCATACCAGGCACAAGCCGCTTGCTGACGACGTGGACATCGACAAGGTAGCCGCCGAGACATACGGGTTCTCCGGGGCTCACCTCGAGAGCCTGACGAATGAAGCGGCGATCATGGCGCTTCGCGCGGGGCGAGTTCGGATCAACATGAACGACTTCTCCGAAGCGATGGAAAAGGTGATAATGGGCGAAAGGGTAGAGCGCAAGCCTGATGAGGAAGAGCTTCGCCGCGTTGCAGTCCATGAATTGGGCCATGCTGTCGTAAGCGAGCTGCTAAAGCCCGGGTCAGTAGCTGCTGTGACTGTGTCGTCGCGAGGCAAGGCTCTGGGCTATGTGAGGCAATCGCCGAAGTCTGACAGATACATTGAAACAGCTGCGCAACTAGAGGCAAGAGTGAGCGTTCTGCTGGCCGGAGCCATCGCTGAAGAGCTCATCCTGGGGGAACGAAGCACGGGAGCGTCCCAGGACATCCAGCAGGCAGTTGAGACTGCAAGGAAGATAGTCAACTGTGGACTTTCTGATCTGGGAATCATAAGCGAAGAGGACATCCCTCGCGACCAGTATCATACTGCAGTGACAGGACTGGTCCAGGTCCAGGAGGAGCGGACGAAGTCTCTCCTTGCTACCAAGGCCGAATTCATCAGGGACGTTGCAGGCGAACTCATGTCTATGGAGAAAATGAACGGAGATACTTTCAGGGCCCGGCTTTCGGAAGCGGCCTGACTAGGGCGATGTGAGTCTGCTTTCAGATGCCTTATTGCCAAGCCGGCGGCGGAGAGTCAGGGCCGGTCGGAGGGTTGTGGATGAAAGCGGAGATCATATCCGTTGGGACGGAACTGCTCTTGGGTCAGATTGTAGATACTAATGCTGCCTATGTCGCCAGGTCCTTGGCGGAGCTGGGCTTCTCTGTATACAGAAAAACGACTGTAGGAGACAATAGGGCGAGGCTGGCCAATGCGGTGCGTGAAGCGCTTGAACGCGCCGACGTTGTGGTGACCACTGGCGGGCTGGGCCCTACTGAAGATGACTTGACTCGTGAAACTATCGCAGAGGTCCTCGGGGTTCAACTTATGGAGAACCCCGAGGTTCTTGCGTACATAAAAGGCTATTTCGTTTCGCGCGGCGCATGCATGACCGAGAACAACACCAAGCAGGCGTTAGTTCCTAGGCCCGGTGCAGGCTCTTATTTCCCCAACACTATGGGCACAGCACCTGGAATCACATTTGAAGCAGGAGAGAAGCGAGTCATCTGCCTCCCCGGAGTGCCGCGGGAGATGATCTACCTTATGGAAACCCATGTCGAGCCGTATCTTCGCGCCTACCTGACGCGGAGCGGGGCTTGTGAAGCCATCGTTTCAAAGATAATCCGAACCGTAGGCATAGGCGAGGCAGCTCTTGAGGAGCGCATACTTGACCTTGCACACGATCGAACCAACCCTACGGTAGCGATATATGCAGGGGCAGGGGAATGCCAGATTCGGGTTACTGCAAGCGCCGAGGGGGAAGCGGAGGCTTGGAGGCTGATCGAGTCGGTTCAGCGGGAAATCAAGGCCAGGTTAGGCAGTGTAGTGTATGGCTACGATGACGATGCGCTTGAAGTGGTGGTAGCAGGGCGTCTTGCGGCTGCGGGAGCTACCTTGGCGGTGGCTGAATCATGCACCGGCGGGCTCATATGCGGCCTTCTCACAGATGTGGCCGGAAGCTCATCGTTTCTGGAAAGGGGCATCGTAACATACAGCAATTCGGCCAAAAGAGACGAACTTGGCGTACGTGGTCCGACATTAGATGCCTACGGCGCTGTAAGTCGTGAGACGGCTCTCGAGATGGCCTGCGGAGTCGTGCGGAAGGCAGGCACCGATATCGGCCTCTCGGTAACGGGAGTCGCAGGCCCAGGCGGCGGCAGCTCTGACAAGCCTGTGGGCCTTGTTCATTTCGGGCTGGTCGATGCAAAGAAGGTATCTGTCATGTCTGCACGGATGAGATTCGGCGGGGACAGGTGTTCTGTCAGAGTTCGGGCATCCAAGTTCGCCCTCGATATGCTCAGACGTCGTCTTGAGAATGCATGGGCATAACAGGCAAGCTTCTTTCCGCGTTCGCAAATCATCCTCGTTTTGCAGAAGAATAGCCCTTATGGGTGATGAACTTTGTGGAGGATTCTTGGATCCGGTCGGGAATCTGATACTTCAAAGGGGGGACGGCATTGGATATTGTCCGAACGTTCATAGCAGTGCCAGTGGTGGGCGATGCAGCTGATTCCGTGGCCCGGTTTGCCGCTGAGATTAGCAAGGTCTGCGCCCCTGTGAAATGGGTCAAGCCGGGCAATCTCCACGTTACGCTAAAGTTCCTCGGCGACCTGCCGCGCTCTCGCATTCCTGCGTTGGTGGAGGCTGTTAGGCTGGCTTGTGAGGGCGAGGCCCGATTCGAGGTGACGCTGCGCGGGGCAGGGGCCTTTCCTAACATTGAGAGGGCAAGGGTGTTGTGGGTTGGCATGGCTGATGGGGCTGACCGCCTTGCCAAGCTGGCAGAAGCGATCGATCAGACGACAATCGATGCCGGGTTTCTACGTGCTGACAAGGCGTTCAGGCCTCACTTGACCGTAGGCAGGGCTCGCGGAAGCTCTGCCGGTAGCGGGGCATCAAGGATTATTTCCCGCAATTCAGATATCGAACTTGGAATAGTTGGTGTTGAGGTAGTTCATGTCTATTCGAGCAAACTCACGCCGTCAGGTCCTATCTACACATCCCTGGCCAAAATTCCCCTCGAGTAGGTGCCGAACATATGTGCGGTTTAGGCCTGAATATGGTATGCTTTAGTTGGGTTGTCCCCGCATTGCGCGGGGCTTCACAGGGCTTCGGGGAAGGAGCGATGAGCTTTGAGTGACAGGGAAAAGGCGCTCGAAGTAGCGCTAACTCAGATCGAAAAGGAATTCGGAAAAGGATCAATCATGCGCCTTGGCGAATCAGGTGTCGTTGCGCCGGTAGAAGCCATTCCCACGGGCGCAATATCCCTCGATATAGCCCTCGGCGTCGGCGGAATGCCGCGTGGAAGGGTAGCCGAGATATACGGGCCTGAATCGTCAGGCAAGACCACTGTAGCCCTCCACATAATCGCAGAGGCTCAGAAACTCGGAGGCATAGCTGCATTTATCGATGCGGAGCACGCCCTGGATGCGACTTATGCCAAACGGCTGGGGGTTGACATCGAAAACCTGCTCGTCTCTCAGCCTGACACCGGAGAGCAGGCTTTGGAGATAGCTGAGGCGTTGGTCAGGAGTGGCGCCATCGATGTGGTTGTAGTCGACTCAGTGGCGGCTCTGGTGCCGCGGTCGGAGATAGAAGGGGAGATGGGCGATTCCTTCGTAGGCCTGCAAGCAAGGTTGATGTCTCAAGCTTTGCGCAAGCTTACGGGCGCGATATCAAAATCGAACACTTGCGTGATATTCATAAACCAGATCCGCGAGAAAGTAGGCATCATGTTTGGAAACCCTGAGGTGACTCCGGGAGGGCGAGCCCTCAAGTTCTACTCCTCAGTTCGTCTTGAGATCAGAAGAGTGGAGTCCCTCAAACAAGGTTCTGAACAGATAGGAAACCGGACTCGCGGAAGGGTGGTAAAGAACAAGGTGGCGCCGCCTTTCAAAGATGCGGAGTTCGACATCATCTTCGGTGAGGGCATATCAAGAGAAGGTTCGCTGCTCGATGTGGGAGAGGCCCAAGGCATCGTTACTCGCTCTGGAACGTGGTACTCATATGGTGACCTCAGGCTTGGGCAGGGCAAGGAGAATTGCCGGCAGTTTCTAAAGGCCAATCCCGAGTTGACGGAGGAGATAGAGGCCAAGGTAAGGGAGAGTGTGGGCCTTCGGCGTCCAGGCGAACCTATGGGTGTGGAAAAGGCTAGCGACAAGAAGGGCTCCGGCAAGGGTGATGACGCAGGCGCCAAGGATGATAGCAAGGGATCGAAGAAGTGATGGATGTGGGTGGCGGGCGCCTGGATATCCCGGGCGCCTCCATGGAATCTGGAAAGGCCTCGAAAGCGCCGGCGGCAGAGTCATGCGACCCGGGGCGTCTGGAGAACGGGGCAAGCTCGGCGCTGGGCGAGCGTCTTCATAATGCCGCCATGGCTGCAGCCTATAAAGTCTTGTCTGTCCGGGCTCGCACAGAGAAGGAGCTTAGGGACAGTCTCGCGAAGAAGGGCTTCAGCTCTGTCCATGTTGATGATGTAGTTGCGGAGATGATCCGCCGGGGATACATAGATGATGTTGATGCAGCGAGTAGGTGGGCCTCAAGCTGTGTCGAAGAGAGGCGGTACGGGGCACGAGGGATCGCTCTGCGTCTTGTGCGCAGAGGAATCGATTCTGACCTGGCGGATAAGGCTGCCCGATCGGCGTATGAGGCTTCCGGGCTTGAGGAGTTTGAGGTGGCCCTGGAATTAGCCAAACAACGCGTAGATACTGATGATCTCTCAGATGACGATGCTCGCCGGCGTGCGGTCAGGCGTGTAGCCGGATTCCTCGCGAGAAGGGGATTTGGGACTGAGGCTATTGCTCGCGTTGTGCGCACTCTTTCCGGGGATGCCATCTAGCTTGACATTGGCTGCAAACTACATATAGAATCATCGTGGAGCACCTCACTTAGGTATGGGTGTTCTTGAACTGCATCGCTGCAGGCGAGCTGTTCTCAAGGCCGCCTGTTTGAAGCCGAGTTGCCGCTCGGCTTCAGTTATACTCCG
>JAQVXE010000090.1 GCA_028709305.1 Bacillota bacterium
CTCTCAGGTGCGCTTCTGTCTAAGCCTAGGCTCTTGATGCTTGATGAGCCAATGGTAGGCCTGGATCCCAAGAGCTCGCATCTGTTCAAAGAGCTGATGAACAGGCATTGCCAGGAAGGCGGCACTGTCTTCTTCTCCACACATATTCTGGAGGTCGCCGAAAGGGTCTGCCACAGGGTCGGCATTATAGACCACGGCAGGCTGATTGCCTGTGGCACCATGGAAGAGCTGAGGAGCCGGGCCGTTGCAGGGGCCGACAGTGCTTTCGGCAAATCGCTGGAGGATCTCTTCCTTGAGCTCACGGAGGGTGAGCGATGATGAGTGACTGGAAGCAGTTTTGGGCCGTGTATCGGACTTTGCTGAATCTCAATTTCAGCATCTCGCACTCACGAGAGACGTATTTGGTTCAGAAGAAGCGGCTCTGGGAGCCGATTCTCATAGTGGTCAGCCTTGGCGCGACGGGAGCGATGCTGATAACGGCCTATGTCAAGCTCTTGAACATGATGTATGATAACGCTGCTGCGCTGGGGCAAGGCAACATGATCCTGACTCTTGCAATAGTGCTTGGCCAGGTCATCGTCCTCCTGTTGGGCTTGTTCTGGGTGATCAGCGTCTTCTACTTTTCAGATGACAGCGCGATCCTGACGCCGCTGCCGATTCCGGCCAGCACAGTGATCCTTGCGAAATTCGGCGTCCTCATGGTGAACGAATACATTACATTGGCTTTCTTCTTGATTCCGGCATTCGCCGTATACGGGATCAGGACGGGGGCGGGTGCGCTCTATTGGATAGCTGCGGTTATCGTCTTCCTGATAGTCCCGATGCTGCCGCTGGCAGTCTCCTCCATAGTCTCCGTAATCCTGATGCGTTTTGTAAATGTCCGCAAGAGCCGCACTTTCTTCATGGTGCTGGGGTCGGTGCTCTTCTTTGGCGCCTACTTCTGGTTTCAGTATTACACGATGCACACGATGCCCCAAACCCAGGAGGGCATTGTGCAGTACATCATGACAGTCCAAGACAGCCTCTCTAAGACTTTTGCGACGAAGTTTCCGCCCGGCTTGTGGGCATCTACGGCCGTATCGAAAGCCGGCACGCTGGCAGGCACATTGAACTTCCTTCTTCTTGCTGCGGTGTCACTTGGGGCTCTCGCTGTTCTATTGGCGGTCGCATCCAAGCTTTTCTATGCGGGGCTCACCTCTGGGGGCGAGGTGGTTGCGCGCAAGGGCCGAAGTAGGGATGGGGCGAAGCCGGCAAGCACGTTGGCATGGATGCGACGCTCTCCTGAGGTTGCAATAGCCCTCAAGGACATGTGGGTCTTTCTGCGCACCCCCACGTTCGCGTTGAATGGTTTCGCAAACGCCATTGTCTTCCCTGGCCTAATGGCTGTCTGGTTCCTGGCGGGGGGAGGGCAGAATCCGTTTTCCAGCATTCCGGAGTTCGCCGCATTCATGGCCGCTCCTGAGTTTGCGTCCTTCCACGCTTTGGCTTTGGCAGGCATGATAATGTGGTCCGCAGGGAGTAACATGGTTGGGGCGTCGGCGTTCTCACGGGAAGGCTCGCAGCTATGGATGCTCAAGATAGTGCCTGTGGAGCCTGCGCGACAGGTGCTGGGCAAGGCTCTGTTTGCCCTGGCCTTCAATGTAGTGGCGGCTGTGCCCATGATAGTAGTCCTTCAGCTGATCTTGAGGCTGAGCTGGCTATGGCTGGTCTTCAGCATATTGCTGGGTCTCCTCGGCATGGTGTGGACTGTCTTTCTTAATGTGCAAATCGACATGTGGAGGCCGTATCTGACTTGGGACAATCCCCAGAGGGCAATGAAGAACAACATCAATGGCCTGATAGGCTGGATCATAGTCAGTCTGGTCATTGCCGGGCTTGGTGCCTTGGCGGTTTTCATGAACTCTGCGGGCTATGGCCATGTGGCCATCTGCGGAGTGGTTACAGGGGTTATCGCAGTATTGACAGTGATCTGGTACGTACTGCTCGTGCGCCAGTCTGGGAATGCCTATCACCGAATGGAGTTGTAGCCATGCGCTACTGGAAAGGGTGCGTTCTGTTTGAGGGCGTGGAGAGGGGTTATTGAGGAATACAGGGAGTTTATCCCGGTTGAGCAGAACATGCCGGTCGTGACTCTGCTGGAGGGGAATACGCCTCTTGTGCGCGCTGGGAATTTGGCCCAGCGACTCGGTGGGGAGATTGAGATATACTTAAAGCTCGAAGGCCTGAACCCAACTGGTTCGTTCAAGGATCGCGGAATGACTCTTGCAATATCAAAGGCTGTGCAGGACGGGGCGGATGCTGTCGTTTGCGCTTCCACTGGGAACACTGCGGCTTCGGCTGCGGCCTATGCTGCCAGGGCCGGGTTGGGATGCGTGGTTGTGATTCCGTACGGCGCAGTTGCCACCGGGAAACTGGCCCAGGCGAGAGTTCACGGGGCGCAGATAGTCTGCGTAAGAGGCAACTTCGATGCTGCGCTTGCCATAGTCAGGGAGTTGGCCAGTAGAGGCGATATTGCCCTGGTTAACTCTGTAAACCCCTGGAGGATTGAAGGACAGAAAACTGCCGCTTTCGAGATAGTAGACGAGCTTGGCGGCGTTCCCGATTGGCTCGTGCTCCCTGTGGGAAACGCGGGGAACATCACTGCCTACTGGAGAGGATTTAGCCAGTATGGATCACGGCGCCCTCAGATGGCAGGATACCAGGCGGCCGGGGCTGCCCCAATTGTGTTGGGGAGACCTGTGGAGAATCCTGAAACACTTGCCAGCGCGATCAGGATAGGCAACCCTGCCAATTGGAAAGGGGCCAGGGTGGCTGCCGATGATTCAGGGGGATTCATAGATTCAGTATCTGATTGTGAGATCATGGAGGCCTACCGATTGATCGCCAGGACTGAGGGGATCTACGCTGAGCCGGCGTCATGCGCGTCGGTCGCTGGGCTCATCAAAATGGCCCGGCTGGGCCAATTTTGTGTTGGGCAGAGGATTGTGGCAGTCCTGACAGGGCATGGTCTGAAGGACCCGGAGCATGCTATGGCAAGCGGCGATGCCATGTCTGCCAGGTGTTCGGGGATTGATGAGAACTCGGGCGCAGAGGGCATCGTCGATGCTGATTTGGAATCCGTCCGGCGGTTTCTGGGTGTTTGATTAGTCATTTCAAGAGGTGTGTTCCTATGTCTGTAAAGAAGGTAATCGTGCATGCTCCAGCTAGCTCGGCCAATATTGGTCCGGGATATGATTCTCTGGCCATGGCGCTAGAACTGAGAGATGACATAACATTCGAACTTGCTGCCAAAGCAGAGTCCGAAGCAGTAACTCTTACTGAGGACGGCAGCCCTTTCAAAGAGGATCTGCCTACTGGGCGGACCAATCTGACGATACGGGCCTTCGAAGCTGCGTTCCTGGAAGCGGGAGAGCGGCCGCCGTCTGTAAGGGTGACAACTGTAAGCCGCATTCCCATAGCACGTGGGCTTGGAAGCAGCGCGGCGGCTATTGTAGCAGGTGTGGCGGCCGGGAACGTTTTCTGCGGCGGACACCTCGACCTGCAGGGCCGTCTCAACCTAGCGGCACGGATAGAGGGGCATCCGGACAATACGGCCGCCTGCACGCTTGGGGGAGTGACAGTGTCATCGCTGGTTGGCTCGCGCGTGATGTGGGCGCAGGTTCCCCTTCCTAAGGAACTCCGGGCTTTGGTAGTAGTTCCTGACTTCGGAGTTTCGACTGGTGTTGCCCGCAACGTGTTGCCAGGAAGTGTGCTCCATGCAGATGCAACATTCAACGTGAGCAGGGTTGCACTTCTTGTGGCTTCCCTGTGCACTGGGGCGTACGAGAATCTCCGCTATGCGACAGAGGACAAGCTGCATCAGCCGTACCGTTCTCCGCTGGTACCGGGGATGCTTGATGCCATTCGTTCTGCTTGTGACGCCGGAGCTTTGGGAGCTTACGTGAGTGGCGCCGGCCCTTCCATACTTGCGCTGATGGGGGCAAAGGCTGATCATGAGCCTATTGCCCATGCGATATCTGAGGCTTTCGGTCGTTCGAGGGTCAGTATCAGCGACATGATGGCTCTTTCTCTGTCTACTACAGGAGTTACATGGGAGGTCGAAGAATGACATGCAGCTTGAGCCAAGGGCAGTCGAACCGCGACGCCATGCCGGCCTATTTTGGCCTGGGTTCGAATCTCGGTGATAGGCTGGAGAACCTGAGCCGAGCGGCTGCAATGCTGGCGCAGGCCCACGGGCTATCAGACTTTGAGGCGTCGCGGGTGTACGAGACGGAGCCTTGGGGCTTTGCTGATCAGCCGCCCTTCCTGAACTGTGTCATCCGTGCGTTCGCCATCCTCGAACCAGCCGAGATTCTGCGATTAGCGCGATCTGTGGAAGACGTTCTTGGCCGCGAAAGGTCTGTCAGATGGGGACCGCGGATTATTGATGTAGACATTCTTATGGTGGACGGCTTGACGGTGGAAACCGAGGAGCTTGTCATTCCACACCCGCGCATGTGGGAACGGGCCTTCGTTCTCATACCTCTCATGGATTTGGCCCCTGATATGATCACCCCTGGAGGCGCTAGTTTGGCTCAGAGGATTGAGAGCCTGGGCAGTACAGACGGAGTGCGCCTTTTCGATGGGGATCTTCAAGGAGTTTTCGGCGGGGAGCAGAATACTCTAGTATGAAGTGCAGGCACCTTGAGACGCTTGGCTCAGGGTGGGAAATGCGCCAGGGGGTTCTTCTGATGCTGCATTTAGGTATTGCGACGAGCCGCAAACTCTTTCTGCCTGTGGCGGTCATTGCCATGGTTATGGCGTGTAACATGGCTGTCTTGGGCTCACCGGGTGACAGGGAGTACACCAATCGCCAGTACGGGTTCGTCTTCAGATATCCTGACGTCTGGCACAGGCAAGCTAGCACGGGATCGTCTCCGGTCATAGCCTTTGGCGAGCCGCACAAGACGGGTTTTGCTGCCTCAGTCAATGTTGTGGCGGTGATGCAAGCTGGAGCAAGTGCGAGCCAATACGCGCGCAATGCCGCAAGCAGGATATCCCAGGGCGCGGATGCACGTCTCAGTGACTACAGAGAAGACGGCCAAGGCAGCTCCGGGCCTGTTGAAGGCGGGGATTCGTGGCTCATGCGGTTCTCATGCTACTCATCTGACGCACGGAGCAGGATCTGGTTCTACCAGCTCACAGTGGTGCGCGGACACGACGTGATTATCCTCACTGGTGCATGCCTTGAATCGGAGAAAGATACGTATCTGCCTGTGTTCGAGGGAATAGTGTCGAGCTTTCGGCTTATCTGACGGGAGGTCCCGTATGCCAATGCAATCCATGGTGCTTGATTTTGAAAAGAAGAAGACGGAGATAAGGTTCAGGCGACTTGCCCAGAATCTTGTCGATTTCGTGAACCTTCCTGAATTCAACAGCATCGCCGCCAATGCGCTTCACAAGTTCATGTCAGAGGTTCTCGAGGAGCCCTTGACGGAGTTTGAGGAGAATTCGTGTGGGCTCGAGAATGAGTTTATGGAATGGTTAATACTCGATTACGAAGATGAAATCGCAGGCGTTTCAGTAGCCCAAACCTACCTGGACTCTGCCGATGAGTGGGAGTTGGAGGATTGGGAGATGCGTTCACTGGAACAATGGGCGAGATCTGTTTTGGCTGTCTATGAGGTTCAAGAGATCATTTCCGATGACAGGGTGATCCTCCGCGACATTGTGGGCGGAGATCTGTATCGCGTGATCGCTCCGGGTGTAGGAGTCGGATTGCTCAGGTGGTCCGCAATGCTCACCCGTCTCTTGGCAGTAGATGATCTGTACACTCTTGGCGCAGCAACGCTCATCATACCAAGGCCTCTTCTCAGGTACGTGCTGAGGATAATGGGCCACGTATACAGGACGCTCCGTTTCCAAGGGTATGATGGCTATTGGCAAGACTTCCTTAGGGCTTCTACGCTTAGTCTTCGCAAACTGGTTCGCGTGATGATGATGGCATGGGGGATGCAGGAGAGCAACGAGGGTATCGAGACGTATTATGGGGGCTACACAGGCCCCTCCACGAGAAGCGGTTCTCAGAGCCAAGCTCAAGCATCTGGCGCACGGAAGCTCTACAGATCTGTGATTCGAGTTTCGGACGGAGAGAATGCCCTCGATGCCGTCATCCGTGGATGTTCGGAGATCCAGACAATAAGCAGTGGCGCGGATAGCGCCGGGCTGACCATGGCCGAGCTCGCGTGGATCAGGCAGCTGCAGGAGAGCGATCCGTCTGGCGCAGCTCCATACAGCACCGACGACGTAGCCTTTGTTTTGCTGGAGGGCGACGTCTTTACAGTCTACGCAGAGACCCGAAGCGCCTTGGGTACGTGTGCAAGCACAATCCGCAAGAGTGCAGGTGGATATTTGGTCACCAGGCAGCGAGGGGAGAGGGCGGGTTTGAACAGGGGCCCCAGCGAGGGCGAAAGGATGCGTGCGCACGCCATGATCGACCGTATCGCTCGCGACGCAATCATGGAGCATTACCGTGATTGGGCTGACTCCCCGCTTTCGGTTCTGCAGGGCGAAAGTCCCAAGAATGCCCTTGCTGCTGGTATCGGGCAGAAGGTCGTGGAGGGGCTCTTGAAAGACATCGAGTATCACGAGAATTTCAAGAGATGCGCAGGCCTGCCTTGGGTTGATGTTGAAGGACTATGGCATCAGGCGCTCTCAACACAAGGGAGCGAAGGCAGGTTGACGGGCAAGGAACATTCTGTTGTGGGCTTGCTCGACGAGATGATGAGGATGGACGGCTATACTGAGGACCAGATATTTGCCACTGCAAAGATGTGGTACGATTATGTCTTGTCAGCCAGCCCGAATGTGGTGCATGCGAAAACCTGGGCTGCGGCAGTGGAGTATGCTCGAGCTGTGTCGGAGGACGAACCTGTGACTCAGGCCAGTGTTGCCCAAAAGTACAAGGTGTCCGTCTCCACGCTCTCGCAGAGATACCGCCAGATCTTGGGGAGCTTAAGCGCTAACAGATAGTCGGCGGGGATAGATTGAATGATTGAGGCCCGGGGAGATTGCTTTTCCCCGGGCCATTCTTGTTCCTCTTGCCTGCTAGGCCCATGTGGGCACAGGGCGTTCTATGGCTTCATTACTGGATTGGCACAATCCTTATTTCACTGGATGCCTCAACACCCTCCTGCTCTGCGAGGTATCCCGCGACGACGTCCCGGAGCATCTCGCCACTGTCAAACAGGATGCTGGCTTCTGCGAACCAGACATAGCCGTCGCCGCCTGCTGCCATGAAGTCATTGGTTGCCACGGCGTATAGCCTGTCGGCATCCAGAGGTTCGCCGTCCACCAGTACTTCCACAATGCGCGATCCGGCAGGTTTGGACGGGTCGAATGTGAAGGTGAGCCCTGAGACCTGGGCAAAAGAGCCGGCCTGGCTCGGGTAACTGCCTATTCCATGCTCCAGTGCGGCCAGGATAGCCTTACCGCTCAGTTCGATCACTACCAGGGTATTGTCGAAGGGCAGAACAGTGTAGATGTC
>JAQVXE010000091.1 GCA_028709305.1 Bacillota bacterium
TTCTGGCCTCATATTTGCCAACCTCATAGATTTCGACATGAAGTGGGGACATAGAAATGACGTTGAGGGTTTTGCACGAGGGCTCGAACATATCGACAGTCGCCTTCCCGAACTCCTCTCAAGCCTGAGCGAACACGATCTGCTGATGATATGTGCAGATCATGGCAACGACCCCACAACCCCTAGCACTGATCATTCCAGAGAGTATGTTCCGGTTCTTGCGTATTCTCCCGCACGCGAGCAGACCGGGCAGCCCGGCAGTTTTGTGGGCGTAAGGCAGACATTTGCTGACCTCGGCGCTACTGTTGCGGATTTTCTTGGGGTTCCCTGGGCCCTGGCGGGGGAGAGTTTTCTAAGACAGGTATTCTAGGCTACTAACAGCAGAAACGAGGGAGTTCAAATGAGGGTCCCAGACATAATCATGAAGAAGAGAGATGGCCATGAGCTCTCCTCTGAGGAGATCTCCTTCTTGATCGAGGGCATGGTCTCCGGCGATGTGCCAGACTACCAGATGTCCGCGTTCTGTATGGCCGTCTATTTTCAGGGCATGACGCCCCGAGAAACGACTGCCCTGACCCTGTCCATGACACGGTCTGGAGAGATTGTGGATCTTTCAAACATACGGGGAACCAAGGTAGACAAGCACAGTACAGGGGGAGTAGGGGACACTACCACGCTTGTGCTTGCGCCTATGGTTGCCGCCTGTGGAGTGCCGGTGGCGAAGATGTCAGGAAGGGGCCTTGGCCACACCGGAGGAACCCTTGACAAGCTTGAGTCAATCCCCGGCATGCGAGTTACGCTCTCGGAAGAGGAGTTCATGGAACAAGTCAACCGAATAGGCATTGCCGTAGTTGGCCAGACAGAAGATGTAGCCCCGGCTGACAAGACTCTCTATGCGCTCAGGGACGTTACCGCTACGGTGGAAAGCATCCCGCTTATTGCAGCGAGCATAATGAGCAAGAAGCTTGCCACAGGCGCAGACGCCATAGTCCTTGATGTGAAGACGGGCACAGGCGCATTCATGCATGACCTGACCTGCGCCAGGGAGCTCGCAAGCCTCATGGTTGACATCGGCGGGATGGCCGGGCGAAGGATGGCAGCAGTAATATCAGACATGAATCAGCCTCTTGGTCATGCCGTCGGAAACACCCTTGAGGTGATTGAGGCTATTCAGACCCTGTCTGGAGAGAAGCGCGGCCGAATCTTCGATCTTTGCCTGGAACTTGGGGCGAGGATGGTGGAAATGGCCGGTGCAGAGTCTGACATAGATGCAGCTCGCTTCAGGTTGCAGAGAACGGTGGAGTCAGGAGCAGCTTTGGAGAAGCTGCGGGAGATGGTCATCGCCCAGGGCGGTGATGCGGGGTATGTTGATGATCCGAAGCGTTTGAGTGTGGCCGAGTTCTCGGAGTCCATATCCGCTCCCTGCAGCGGATATGTAGCTTCAGTAGATGCAATGACCCTTGGAAGGGCGGCCATGTCTATGGGCGCCGGCCGTCAGCGCAAGGAGGATAGCGTCGATCTCTCCTGCGGCTTGGTGACTTTGGTCTCCGTCGGCGACCCGATTGAAGAAGGGCAGCCAGTGGTCGAGCTACATGCTAGCAACCGCTCGAAGTTGAGCGAAGGGCTGTCGTACGCTGCCCGTGCCTTCACCTACTCGCCCGACCCGATTCAACCCCCGCCGCTCGTCTACGAAACAATCCAACGCTGAACCTGGTAGCTGTATAACAGGGCATGCCTCCGAATATGCTCTCTTGAGAGAAGCGAGGGAGGGAGGCATGCTCCTTGTCGTACATTTGCAGTGGTAGGGCACATAGGGTTGCTCTTGTCCTGGTTATCCTCTTGATTTTCGAGGCCATAATGGGTGTGGCGCTTTGCAGCGCGCAGAGCTCCACTCTTTCGGCTATGTCGTCAGACCTTGACAGAAGGATTACTGCACCCAGCGCCATACTTGTTGAAGCTTCGACTGGGCGGGTGCTGTGGGAAAAGAATCCTGATGTAGAGCGCCCGATTGCAAGCGTGGTGAAGGTGATGACCCTCATCCTTGTCATGGAGGCGCTCCGGGAAGGCCGAATAGGCTTGGACGACATGTGTATCACGTCTGAGCATACGGCGTCAATGGGGGGATCCCAGATCTGGCTTGAGCCGGGAGAGGCGATGGCCGTGTCTGAGCTTGTGAAAGCCGTGGCGATAGAGTCGGCGAATGATGCCGCAGTTGCGCTTGCAGAACATGTGGCCGGGAGCGAGCCCGCCTTTGTTGCCTTGATGAATGAGCGAGCGCGTACTTTAGGCTGCAACAACACTCATTTCATCAACGCAACCGGACTCCCCGGCAGCAGTCCTACAGATGACTGTGTTTCAAGCGCGCGGGATGTCGCGATTATGTCACGCCAGCTCCTGAAGTACCCGGAGGTCCATCAATGGCTCACGATATGGATTGGCTACGTCAGGGACGGCAAGAACATGCTAACGAACACCAATAGGCTGATTCGGTTCTATCCTGGTGCCGACGGACTCAAGACCGGGTATACTACAAGGTCAAAGTACTGCCTCTCGGCCACAGCTGTAAGGAACAACGTAAGGGTAATCGGAGTTGTGCTCGGGGTTCCAACCAGCGCTACCCGGTTCTCTGAAGCTTCAACACTGCTCGATTATGGCTTCAAGATGTGCGAAGCCCATCTTGTGGCCCAGGCCGGGCAGGAACTGGGTAGTCTTCGTGTGATCCGAGGAGTCGGTAATGAAGTGAGTATCACGGTGGATTCCGATTTTGCAGTGGTCACCTTAAGAGGCGAGGGCGATGCGATCGATGCCGTGCTAGAACTCCCGCAATACGTTCAGGCCCCGATCGAACGGGGACAGCGGATCGGAAGAATCGTCGCTTTTGTAGATGGCAAGGAGGTGAACTCGGCATATCTAGTGGCGGCAAGTGATGTTCCCAGAGCCAGAGCGTTTTCACTCATGGTCAGATCTACGAAGGAGTTCGTAAGATCCATCTTCGATTTTCGCTGACCACAACCTGTCCCTTTTGCGCCTTCCGCTGGAAGGAGAAGCTCGTTTGGCAGAGAATCTCACATTCAAGCCCAATAGGAGGCGGGGGATGGACGTTGATAAGGTGCACGTTGTATGGCAAGAGCCTTGTATTGGAGGTCGCCGGCGAGCTTGACCTGAACAATGCTGAGGAGTTTCGCACTGCTCTTGATTCATTGATCGATTCACATCCAGATGTCAGGCAGGTTGTACTCTGTATGGACCAGGTTACATTCATTGACAGTTCCGGCATAGGGGTCTTGTTTGGCAGGCAGAGGCGTATGGCATCACGCGGAGGAGCGCTTTCAATAGCCTCTCCTGGCCCGCAGGCAAGGCGTGCCCTGGACCTTCTAGGCGTGCCTTCAATCATGCGCGTCTATGATTCCCGAGAGCAGGCCCTCGCGGCGGAAGCGGAGGTCAGAAAATGCACGCGAAAGTAAACCATGCAAGGGTTGAGTTTGATGCGATTCCAGGCAACCTGGGCTTCGCCCGCGTGGCTGCCGCCAGCTTTGCTGCGAGTCTCGGCTTTACCGTAGAGGAACTTGAAGATATCAAGCTGGCTGTCTCAGAGGCAGTATCCAACTGCATAGTGCATGCCTACCCC
The DNA here is from genome assembly GCA_028709305.1 of Bacillota bacterium. Taxonomy (GTDB): domain Bacteria; phylum Bacillota; class DTU025; order DTU025; family DTU025; genus UBA10085. The sequence goes on from JAQVXE010000091.1 coordinate 3,629, forward strand.
AAATCCAATAGCGGCCCAGCGAAAGTCCGCATGAACATGGAAACGAGTGAGTCAGGCGTCACCATTTCAATTGAGGATACCGGCGTTGGCATAGCTGACATCGCTGCGGCGCGGACGCCCGGCATGACCACTGACTCACAAAGGCTCGGTATGGGCTTTACTCTGATGGAAGCCCTGGCTAACAGCTTGAGTGTCACGTCAGAGCCGGGAGCAGGCACCTGTGTCGCGATGCTCTTCTCTCCGGGGCGCGGAGGATGATGTCAGAAACCAGCAAGCTCCGTCAACCTTCCAGCTCTACTTCCTTGCGGGAGGCAGAGGTTCGGCGACATGCGGGCCTCGTAATGACAGTGGCGCGCAAGTTTGCCGGCAAGGCCGAGATTGCCGATCTCTATCAAGCAGGGTGTGTTGGCCTGCTGCGCGCCATCGACAGGTTCGAACCGTCGCGGGGCACGGCGTTCAGCACGTTTGCCGTGCCCATCATACTCTCTGAGATACTGGCCTACCTGAGGGGTTCAGGTCCTCTGCATGTGCCTCGCCCAGTGCGGGAGCTCGCACAGAAGTGCCGATACACACAGGACTCCCTTCGTGCGCAACTCTCCCGTGAGCCCCAGGTAACTGAGATCGCCGCCCACCTTGGCGTAGATGCTGCAGATGTAGTCCTGGCAATGGAGTCCGGAGCGAGTGTCTCTTCCCTTTCCGACCAGGTAAGCTCTGACCACAACTCCCCAGAATTGCTCGACACCCTCGCCAATGATCCCGCCCATGAAGCGAGAGTATGTGAGTCTCTGACTCTATCTCACGCTCTGTCTGCCTTGCCCGAGATCCAGCGCAGGGTAATTGCAATGCGCTTCTTCGAAGAACGGACTCAGGCGGAAGTAGCTAAGTCTTTGGGAATCTCCCAGCCACAGGTCCACAGGATTGAGAAGGCTGCCCTCGTTGGGCTTCGCCATGCCATCGGCGGTGAATGAAACTGTCTGCCCAGTTGCATACTAGGCCGTGTGGGGGTGTGGCGTTTTGGTAAGTCCCGGAGCAAAAAAGCAAAAAGCGGATGAAAGGGCGAAGTACCAGCGGCTCGCAACATCCATTGTGCCCAAACCCCCCTTGGTTCGAAACGCCATTGTCGCGTTCGTCGTCGGAGGGCTCATCTGCATGGTAGGGCAGGGCGTGATGAACGTCTTCACGTCGCGGGGCATGAGTCAAGATGAGGCTGTTGCACCTACGTTGGCCACCATGATTCTGATCGGCGCGGTCTTGACTGGTCTTTCTGCGTACCACCCCATTGGCGAGTTTGCAGGTGCGGGGGCAGCGATTCCGATTACGGGATTCGCCAACACCGTTGTCGCGGCGGCAATGGATTTCAAGCGAGAAGGCTACATTCTGGGTATGGGCGCCAAGATGTTCATCATCGCCGGCCCGGTCTTGGTCTATGGGATTCTCTCCGGAGTCCTTGTCGCCCTTATTAGGTGGCTTTACAGGGGGTAAACTATGGCGACAAAACGTGTAGGCGGAAGTACAATCGTCTATTCCACTCCCCCTGTAATCGTCAGCGCGGCAACAGTCGCCGGGCCCAAGGAAAGCGAAGGCCCGATGGTTGAATGGTTCGATGAGACGGTGCCCGACGACATGTTCGGAGAGCGAACCCCTGAAAAGGCTGAAAGGCGATTCATGGAGGATGCCATCAAGATAGCCATTGGCAACGCGCAGGTCCTTCCCGATCAAGTCAACGTGATGTTCGCCGGAGACCTTCTGAACCAGATAATCAGCTCAAGTTTCACCGCAGAGAAACTTGCTATTCCCTTCGTGGGTCTTTATGGTGCTTGCTCCACTTCGGTGCAGGGTTTGACCATGGCTTCGGCAATGGTTGATGGAGGTTACGCAGACCTGGCACTTGCAGTCACGAGCAGCCACTACCAGGCGGCCGAGAGGCAGTTCCGCTATCCGATTGAGCTTAACATAATGCGAAAGACCACTTCTCAATATACTGTGACGGGAGCGGGGGCAGCATTGGTGGGTGCCTCTGGAGGCAAAATCAAGATTACCGAGGCCACCATCGGAAAAGTCATTGACATGGGCATCAAGAATCCCCACCAGATGGGACCAGCAATGGCCCCCGCCGCAGCCGACACCATCTTCTCACACCTTGCCGACACCGGAAGGAATCCTGAGTATTACGACGTGATTCTCACCGGCGATCTGGGCCGTGTGGGAGCGGAGATACTCCTGGAGCTTATGGTGCAGAGAGGAGTGCCCTTGGGAGAGAACTATGCTGACTCCGGCGTGCTCATGTTCGAGGGCGTACGAGGCACTGGGGTAGGGGGAAGCGGTTGCGCTTGTTCCGCCCTAATCACTTACGGCTACGTCTGGAAGAAGATGTGCCAGAACGAGATCTCCCGCGCTCTCATCGTGGCCACAGGCGCCCTCATGTCGCCCCTCTCCTGGCAGCAGGGGGAGTCGATTCCGTGTATTGCAAATGCGGTAGTGCTCGAGGCATGATTTCGGTTCTCAGGCCATCGCAGACGATTTTCTGAGACTTAGGGGAGGGACTCCAGAATAGACTACTTAGTAGCATTTCTCGTGGGCGGAGCAATCTGCGCGTTAGGTCAAGTCCTCCTTGACACCAGCAAACTTTCACCTCCTCACATGCTAGTAGCATTTGTCGTGGCGGGCGCGATCCTCTCTGGCCTCGGAATCTATGACAAGCTTGTCGACTTTGCCGGAGCGGGTGCCCTCATCCCTGTGTCCGGGTTTGGCCATTCAATAGCCCGCGGTTCTTTGATGGAGGCTCAAAGACTGGGCGTAGTGGGACTCTTCACAGGCGCCCTCGAGTTTACGGGCCTCGGGGTTACTACTGCAGTCTTCTTTGGAACGGTGATCGCTCTTGCGGCGACTCCTAAGCCATGACCACGACAGTCGGCATCCCCCGGGGGTTGCTGTACTACGACTACGGGCCTGCTATGCATGCTTTTCTGGAATCGTGTGGCGCCAGAGTTATCGTATCGCCTGCCACAAACAGGGAGATACTCGAGACAGGCCTCGCACTCTGCGTTGATGATGCCTGTCTTCCCGTAAAAGCCTTCTTCGGCCATGCTGCTGCCCTTGCCGACCGAGTCGACGTGTTGTTCATCCCAAGGTTCGTCAGCGTGGAGCGTGGAGCCTACATCTGTCCGAAACTGATGGGCCTTCCTGACATGATCAGGGCAAGACTGCGAAACGCCCCCGCTGTTGTCGATACTTCTGTCGACGCATACCGTGGCGTGCATCGGTGCTTCTCATCTATGTCGCAGGGCGACGCCCGCGACATCCTGGGGATTGGGCCCCAGCGCTTGGCATGGGCATTTGGAAATGCCCTTATGGCTCACGCAAGAGATGAGCGTCAGCGCAATCCTAGGTCAGCTCCTGCATTGCCTGAGGCAGGGCGTCCAGACGTTCAAGATCATGGGGACAGGCCTGGCAGCATCTACGAAAGGGTGCTCACTATTGGTGTGCTCGGACACAGCTACAATCTGGAGGATCCATATCTCAGCCTGAACCTAGTCTCTCGACTGGAGAGAATGGGTGTTACTGCCGTGACCGCTGATGATTACGCGTATCGCGAACTTGAGCGATGGGAGAGGCGAAGGCGAGGCAGGAAGCGGGTCTTTTGGACGACTGGGCGCAAGCTGATCGGAGCAGCCCAAAGATGGCGCACGACAGGCGAAGTAGATGGCATGATCCACCTGACCTCCTTTGGGTGTGGGCCTGAATCTTTCGTAGCCGAGGTCATCGCGCAAGACGCCACGCGCCATGGCGACATCCCGTTCATGGTTCTCAATGTTGACGAACACTCCGGAGAGGCGGGCATGGCAACTCGCCTGGAAGCCT
>JAQVXE010000092.1 GCA_028709305.1 Bacillota bacterium
ATCGCGATTCTTCTGTAAAAGTAGATCGCGCTCTTATCTTGCTTATCGCCCGCAAAAAAACTCTTGCACCCGACTTATCAAGCTTCACGCTGTTTGGTTTTCAAGGAACATCCGCGGCTCTCGCCGCATCGCAAAAGTAACTATATCATCCTTGGCGGTTATCTGCAACACCTCTTGACGATAGATTTTCACCTCGGATTCGTTTCTTCTCCTCACTAGCCAGTTTGTCTCCAGATCATCTCGATTAATCTCTAGCTTCCTCGTTTTTTCGTCCTTTGGCAATATTCACTCGTTCCCCGAAGCTCCCAGTATGCCTCTTATTACTCTATCGGAATCTCCTACATGGACATATACGTTCGGCACTTCACCCAGGATTATCGATTCAGCAATAGGCATGGTTGTCATAACCCTAACGTTTGAAGTCACAAGAGGAACAAGGATCTTCACGTAGGCCTCAATTTCCAAGTAAACTCTGTGCCTGAGCTGGTTTATTCCCGCCGTCTCGAACTGGTCGGTAACAGTGGTGCTCACAACGCCAATAGGAACCACCGTAACGGTAAGCCATGGTCCCATGTGAGCCAGGAGAGCGCTCCCGAAGACCTGTCCAATGGGAACAGATATCCTGACTCCTTCGATCTCCCGAAGGGCCTCCTGCACCTGGGTGGTGGTCTTGGCGGCTATCCGGTTTATTTCACCCGTATTGGGCTGGACCGCAACTATGTTCCCATGGCCGTCAGTCTTCCAGTCCATAAGGTCTTCATACTTTATGTCAATCCCACCAGTCTCAGAAAGTGCAGTGTTCACTGCCGTCGTTGCTACTGCCCTGGCCCTTGCCTCAGCCAATTCTAGTAGAGTCGGCTTGAGCCGGACTTCCACAACCACGAAGGTCACAAATCCCATGGCCAAGCAGAGAAGTACGACGAACACTACAAGCCTTCCCTGTTTTCCGACACGTCCCCCTCTCCTCCAACGTCGGTGCCTCGTCATCATTGAAACTGGCAATCCAGGTGCCAAACCAGTGTTTCTTCTCGAACGGATTGGCCGAGCCGGAGGCCTGTAGGAGCGGGAAACAGAAGAAACCGAAAGGAGGCGCGCAAGCCACAGAGGCATCCGAAATCCCCAGGGAATCCGTACACACACAAAGACCACCCCTCCCCATCGTATGCGGGTGGAGCAGTCTTTGTGCTATATGCTCATGGAACAAAAACGTGCAAGGCCACGATTAACTCAGTGTTAGGGCCTTCCCTGAACTTCCGAACAACTTCATCTTGCCCACAGAAACTGACTTGATGGCAGCAATTGCAGGCCTCAAGACTTCCCTCGGGTCTATGACCTCGGGCCTGGTCCACAGGGTCTCCCTCATGCTCGCCACGAAAGCAAGCCTCATGTCAGTATCGATATTGACCTTGTTGATGCCCCGTCGGATGGCCTCAACTATGCTCTCATCTGGAACTCCCTTGGATCCGCCCCACTTGGCTCCATACTTCTCTCCCTGCTCCACTATGTCGTAGGACACCCCAGACGCACCGTGGAGCACCAGCGGAATTCCAACCCTATTCTTTATTTCCGTCACTAGTTCAAGAGCTAGCACAGGCTCGCCCTTGAACTTGCGCGGCCCATGCGATGTGCCTATAGCTATCGCCAAGGCGTCGACTCCTGTCCTCTCGACAAACATGGCAGCTTCGTCCGGATCCGTAAGGAAGGCATCTCTGTCATCAACAGCTACCGCGTCCTCTATGCCGGCCAGCCGCCCAAGTTCAGCTTCCACGCTGACTCCGGCGCCGTGCGCCGCCTCTACCACTTTCCTAGTGATAGCTATGTTCTCCTCCAGCGGCAAACTGGAACCATCTATCATCACTGAGGTAAAACCATGCCTTATGCACTGCATGATTACGTCAAATTTTCGCCCATGATCAAGATGGAGCGCCACAGGCACACCCGCATCCTTCGCCAAAGACTTGACTATACTCGTTAGCTCCTTCATGCCTGCATAAGCTATGGCTCCCTCTGATGCCTGGATCATAACAGGAGACCTTTCCTCAGCAGCAGCGCTCATGACAGCTCTTGCGAACTCAAGATTGTTGATGTTAAAAGCACCTACTGCGTACCTTCCCTCATTGGCCGCATCCAAAATCTCTTTGGAGGTCACAAGACTCACATTGGCCACCTCCGCCACTTCATTCTGTAATAATCTTCGCGAACCGCCTCTTGCCAACATTGACAACCATACCGGCTCTGGGCTCTATTTCTTCTGTGACATCATCCACCGTGACATCGTCAACCCTTACTCCACCCTGCTTGATCAGGCGTCGGGCCTCACTGTTGCTCGAAGCCAGTCCTGCAATGACTATGAGTCTGAAGACGGCAATCTTGCCATCTACCAGATCATCCTGGGATATCATCACGTTTGGCATCTCATCAGGAAGCTCCCCTTGCCTGAAAACCCGATCAAATTCGTCCTGCGCACCCCGGGCTGCCGCCTCTCCATGAGATTGGAGCACAAGCTGGAAAGCAAGGCGCCGCTTCGCCGTCATGGGGTGAAGCGTTCCTGATGTCAAGCCTTCCTCGATGCTCTTCTTGTCCGGCAGGGGCATCGTTGTGGCTGAATCAACATACGGTACGATCAACTCGTCCGGAATTGACATGGACTTGCCATATATCTCAAACGGCTCCTCATCAATTCCTATGTAGTTGCCCAAGCTCTTACTCATCTTGTTCACGCCATCAAGCCCAGGAAGGAGAGGCGTAAGCACAACACACTGCGCATCCTGCCCATACTCCCGCTGGAGCGTACGGCCCATAAGATTGTTGAACTTCTGGTCAGTTCCTCCAAGTTCAACATCTGCCTCAAGAGCAATAGAATCGTAGGCCTGCATCAGAGGATAGAAGAACTCGTGGATCCCAATTGGGAGGCCTTCTTTATACCTGTTCTCGAAATCGTCCCTCTCAAGCATGCGTGCCACCGTGACCTTGGCCGCAAGCTCGATCACATCAGCGAAATTCAGCTTCGACAGCCATTCAGAGTTGAATACCACGCGTGTACGAGCAGGATCCAGAATCCTAAAGATCTGTTCTTCATAGGTCCTAGCATTCTCGCGCACTTCCTCTTCAGTAAGCTGTTTGCGCGTCTCTGACCTTCCGGTAGGATCTCCGATTCGGCCAGTGAAGTCTCCAATCACGATGACCCCTTCATGGCCCATGTCCTGAAATTGACGCATCTTATACAGAACTACCGTGTGGCCTATGTGAATGTCAGGAGCAGACGGATCAAGCCCCAGTTTGACTTTGAGAGGCGTTCCCGTCTTCATCGACCTGGCAAGCTTGGCAAGCAAGTCCTCTTCAGATATTACCTCTGCAGCTCCTCTTTTTATGACCTCCAGCTGTTCCTTGGGATTCATAACCCGACGCCCCCCGCATGTGCAACTATACATTGAGTCTAGCACACGGCAGTAACCTGGGTCAACGAAGAACCCCGCTTGGCAAAGTCGATCGAGGTTCCTGAAAATCATGATTCTCGCAATGCGCATGTACGACACATGGATTGCCCGCCCATTGGGCCTTCCGGGCAGGTGTTTGCGCATGCAAATCACTATGTTATAATGTAGCAGAATTACTGAGGCAAGGAGGCCTTTAAGTCATCATGCATTCGAATGAGAGGGGCTCTGTCCAGGTCATAGGCATTGTAGTTCTCCTTGTCATCCTCGTAAGCATAGGAGTCTTTTCAGGGATCCTGGCAGGATACCTCAAGAATGCTCCCAGCGTAGAGGATGTTGACATAGAATCCCGTCGCAGTCTTCCTACAATAATATACGACGTGAATGGGCAAGTCCTTACACGACTCATGGTTGAGAACAGAGCATGGGTTCCCTTAGAGGATGTTCCCGCGAACCTGATGAATGCAGTAGTTGCAGTTGAGGATCACACCTTCTATGATCACCACGGCATAAGCCTGCGCAGAATCGCAGGAGCTTTGTGGCATGACCTAAAGCACATGTCCCCAGATCAGGGTGGAAGCACAATAACTGCACAGTTGGCCAAGAACGTTTTCCTCTCCCAGGAGAAGACGATTGATCGAAAGATCTGGGAAGCGCTGTACGCTTTTCAGTTGGAGCGAAGGTACACCAAGGACGAGATACTTGAATACTATCTCAATTGGATCTACTTGGGTCATGGCGTTTACGGAATCGAAGCTGCATCGCAGCTCTACTTTGGCAAGCCCGTCAACCAGCTGTCTCTGGGCGAATGCGCCCTCCTTGCAGGGCTCGCTAAAAGTGGCGAACTCTACTCCCCATACAAAAACATGGAAGCATCACTCAGAAGGCGCAGAATCGTGCTTAAGCGCATGGTCGATGTTGGCTATATAAGCTCTGAAGAGGCCGACAAAGCAGCAGAAGAAGAAGTTCGGCTCGCAGGACTGAAAGAGTCTGGCGGCGCTGTGGGCAAGTATGTAAGGTACATGGTCCGTGATTACCTGTTGGGCAAGTACGGAAAAGATGCGGTCTATCGCGGAGGCCTTACTGTTAAGACTACAATAGACCTTAAGGCTCAGCGCGCAGCAGAATCATCTTTTTCAAGCCTTCTGCCCAAAGGCAGAGTGGAAGAGCGTGAAGGATACTCCCTCACATATCCCCAGTGCGCGTTGGTGGCCATCGACGCGCAGACGGGAGCCATCAGGGCTCTTGTCGGAGGACGAGGCGAAGACGAGTACAACCGCGCTATCAAGGCTGTCCGTTCTCCAGGCTCAGCAATGAAGCCGTTTGTCTATACAGCTGCTATCGCTTCAGGGTACACCCCTGCCACAATTGTGGTGGACGAGCCAATCTCTTATCCCGCGGGCGACGGCTCGATGTGGTCTCCGAAGAACTATAACGGCAAATACAATGGCGCAATGACCCTGAGGCAAGCGCTGGAACAGTCCACGAATACAATCTCTGTCAAACTGGTTGAGGCTCTCGGGCCCGAAACAGTTATCAGCTACGCAAAGAGAATGGGAATAACATCGCTGGTGGAAAAAGGATCCAAAAACGACAAGGGCCTGGCTCTAGCATTGGGCGGGCTGACCCAGGGCGTGACCCCGATTGAGATGGCAGAGGCATATAGCGTGCTGGCAAACGGCGGCGTAAAGGTCACTCCATACATCATCTCCGAAGTGCGGGACGCCAATGGAATCATTCTGGAGTCGCACGGGCCGAACAAGGAGATCGTGTTGGACGAGAGGACCGCATATGTGATGGCAGACATGATGAAAGGCGTTATCAGCTCGGCAGGGGGCACAGGTTGGCGCGCCAATATTGGCAGGCCTGCTGCTGGAAAGACCGGCACTGCAGATAGCAATACCGACGCGTGGTTCGTTGGCTTTACCCCTGACATGGTAGCGTCAGTATGGATAGGCGAAGATACTCTCCGGGAGATGCGATACTCGGGCTATGGTGTAGTCGGAAGTGGAAAGGCTGCGGAAATATGGGGTTCATTCATGAAGCAGGCCCTGGCCGGAACTACACCCCGCGACTTCAATGTCCCTGAGGGCATAGTCTCGGATGTAGCAATATGCAGAACTTCAGGCGAGCTGGCGACTGCCAGTTGCCCCGAATCTGACGTCGCGTACGAGAAGTTCGTAGTAGGCACGGAGCCAATTAGTTCTTGCAGCGTGCATAATATATACGCGCAGCCTCATACCGACAACCAGGGTAATGGCGTGGAACATGATCCTTACGGCCAGGTTGACGTCGCACCTCAGACTCCGTCCTATACTGATAGCGGCGACTCGCAGCAGCCTCAGCCGTGGTGGCAGCCGTAATCCGCTACTTCCCAACGCAATGAGCGTTCGGGGCACACACCACTGGATAGCAATCAGAGCCCGAGAGCAGCAAATGCCCCCGGGCTCATTTGATTCGCCTCGTTGTCTTCTTCCAAGAAGCGACATCGCTCAAAGAACGGCATGCAGAGAGTGATGTCGGCGCGTCGTTTCCCTTTCGTGTTTGCAGGGCGGAGCGACCCATCTGGACATACTCAAACAGGCAGAATATCAGCTCTCGGGCGCCCCGAAACTGACTACGGTGACTCCATCCCCACCCTCACCTGTAGCGCCAAACCTGAATGACGCAATCCTCGTATCCCCCCTGAGCTGCTCACCGACGGCGTCCCGAAGAGCGCCCGTACCCTTCCCATGTATTATGCGCGCTCTCTGCAAGCCGGCGAGAACCGCATCGTCCAGGTATTTGTCCACCGCGAGGAGGGCATCCTCCACACGCATCCCTCTCAAGTCTAGCTCTGTTCCGATTGTGGTGGCCTTCGCAGCCTCGAACCTGACGGATCCCCACTCGCGTCTCGCCGGTTGCCTACTCGAAGCAGGGACGGGCTCCACCGTTCCGGAAGAACGCAGCTTCCTGATGGAACCCTTGTTCACATTGACCCGCATGGGGCCTATTCCGATCATGTATTCGTCGGGTCCAAGCTGTTCCAGGACGACACCTTTCTGGCCGAGGGCCACTACCTCTACTTCATCTCCAGGCTCTATCCTGTCGTCCCAGTCCTTCTCAAAGGCGTCTACGGCCGCAGTAGCATCTTCGTCAGATGCTGGAGCTACAGCTGTCAATTCGCGAGTCACTTCCCGAAGCGCCTCAACATCCCGGCGGGCAGTGCGGATTCTTTCATCGAGAAGAGCTCGTTCTCCTGACAAGTCAGATGGAATATCAGACAACCCAGAGACTGAACTCTCGAGAGCTGCTCTTTCCTGGATGAAGCGTCTAACAACCTGTTCCTGCTCCGCCCCGGTCGCGCGAAGTTGCGCAATGATCCTCTCGGATTCCTTGCGCGCCTCCTGCACAATTTCCTCCGCCTCCGCCCGCGCCTTCTTCATGATCTCTGAACGCTCGGATCTCAGTCTCCTCGTTTGCTCATCGTATTCATCTTTCAGCCGGAGATACCTGGAGCGAAGCTTCTCCGCGTCTGACCTGGCAACCTCTGCCCGGTCGTGCTCCTGGCGGAGGTTTGTTATCATCATCTCCATGCGCTGCCCGCCGGTGCCCACCAACGACCTCGCTCTCGTAAGGACGTCTGCGGGCAAGCCGAGCCTCTCGGCGATGGCAAAAGCATTGCTCGACCCCGGGACTCCTATTGACAGTCTGTATGTTGGACGCAAGGTTTCTACGTCAAACTCGACACTGGCGTTGATCAGACCCTCTGTGGTATGGGCGAAGACTTTCAGCTCGCTGTAGTGGGTCGTGGCAACAGTTCTCGCCCCTATACTGTGCAAAGTCTCCAGGATCGCCATAGCCAGGGCCGCACCTTCCTGTGGATCTGTGCCGGCCCCCAATTCATCAAGGAGGACCAGCGAATCTGCATCAACCCTGCCGATAATATCTACAATATGAGTCATGTGGGACGAGAAAGTGGAAAGGCTCTGCTCAATACTTTGCTCGTCTCCGATGTCGGCGTAGATCTTCCCGAATACCGCCACATCGCTGCCGGATTCAGCAGGGATAT
>JAQVXE010000093.1 GCA_028709305.1 Bacillota bacterium
CATCGACGCAATCATCATCGTTCTCGAGATCTGGATGATTGTAGAGGCCTTTAACGTGCTGGGCAAAGTGAGGAGAGGAGAGCTGACAACCAAAGCGATGTGATAGAGGGTCAGATCTGTAAATCATCAGGGCTAGTGTCCTAGTTTATGGTTGACACAGTTCTTACATCCATGGTAATATGTGGGTACTCTTTCCTAGGCGGTGACCCACATGGAGCTTGCACCAGCTACCCTCGCATCCATCATGCATCCTGTCTTTCGCAGACAGTCCATGAATGAAAGGCTCGCCGCGACTGCGCCCCCCAATGGCGCAAGGCGCGGCGAGCTACATCCAGTGCCCAGGGCTCTTGAGCTTGAACCTCTTCTTGCACGTCTCAGGGAAGCAGCCATGCCCCATGGCCCCGTATGCCCGAGATGCGACAGCAGGAGCGCTGTCCGCAACGGGAAGCGAAACGGGATTCAGAGATACAGGTGCAAGCCTTGCAGACGATGCTTTACTGATCTGACCGGCACGGTCCTCGAAGGTCTACACAAGCGCCACAAGTTCCTCCATTTCTGCCTCTGCATGATCCAGGGTCTCTCCGTGAGAGCAGCCGCCAGAGAAGTGGGCATATCCAAAAACACCTCCTTCGATTGGAGGCACCGCATGATATCCGTCCTTGCCGACGCCGACTCCCATACCAGGCTTGAAGGAATCATCGAGCTTGCCCAGAAACCCCTCGTCATCTCGGCGGACGGCTCCCGCGTATCCTTCGGGTCGCCTGCACGCATGGTCCGGCGCGATTGGCCATGGCTCAGCCCACTCTACCCGGGTAGAGATTACAATAGGCATAAACGCTTCCTTCTTTTCGCAGTAGACCGTCGAGGACGCGTCCGCGCCGAGATCATAGGGCCCCATGGCAGCAACACACCCGGACAGGCCATTCGCCGCCTGTCAAAACGCGGAGCCACGGTCTGCGCCCGCAGGCCGCCCGGCCTGTGGCCGTCAGCTGTGGATTACCCCGAACCCATCTCGTGGGTGGACGGGGCAGGCAACAGGGGATTGAAAACCGACCTTCATCCCCAAGATCCCCTCTACCATGTCGCAAATGCAAGATCCCTGGTGATGACCTTCCGCAACTGGATGAGGCGGTTTCAAGTGGTAGCCACCCGCTACTTGCTCAGGTACGTCTCATGGTTCTGGCGAACAGCAGATCTCTCTAAGGCCAACCCGCAACTTGCAGCAAAAACCTTGCTCTTCGATGTCCTGAGGGCAGCGGTCCACGCGTGACGCGGTCTCCCTACACCACTCTCTGGAAAGAGCACAGCTCCCGAGCCCAAAACTCGGACGCAAAGGGATGAGCAATTTGACTGGCATACACGATTATCGCCGGCGGCGCTCCCAAGTCAAGATCCTCCGCTCCGCTCCGGCACTTCGGGCGGCACGCCGATCTTGACTTCATTCACGCCGCCGGCCTTTGAAAATTGAGCCAGTCAAAGGCTAAGTGCATCAACCGCGAAGTTGGACACTGGCTACCCGCTGCTTGCTAGCAGAACATAACCCCCTCATTGCTTCGAAGGGAGACTCTGAACCGTCCCTCAGCATCACACCGGAGCTCTTGTCCGGTTGCAATCGCCTTCACGGTGGTTGAGCCAGGCCACCATACGTCAACATTTCGCGGCTCATGAGAGAAGTTGACCAGCACCAGCCACTTCTGGCCAGCCTTTGATTTGAGAACTGTAGCCGAAACATCAGGCGAATCGGTCCATGCGGGTTCCTGCCACTTTAGCAATGAGACTGCATCCTTGTATATATCCTCATATACCCCACGCTGGTAGATTTCCGGCTCATATGAGAGAGAAAGCTCTAGCGGGAAATCGCAGAATATTGCCCTCCCACGTCCGAACTTCGTCGCCACCACCGAAGGAGATCCATCATCCCGTGCCCAGAGAACCACGGCGTCCTCAGGCTGCACAATCATTCGCCTCCCGGTCTTGTTGGACACCGGCAACGTTCGTTCCGCATCCGGACTGTCTACACTTTCAGGGCGGCACAGCTTGAGCAGGGTTTCTTTGCCTTCGTTCACGGGGTACCTGACATCGATTCCGAATACGTCCCCCATGCCTTCCAGGGCCACGCCATCGTAGGACATGTAAAGCGTTCCGCCATCTTCTACGAATTTGGAGAGCCGCCTCCAGTCCGAAGTGTTGATTGCGCCTCGCCTTGGAACGCTGGGAACGAAAAGAACCTTGAACCTCTCTAGGTCGTAATCGAATGTCACAACCTCCGGGTTGAGGCCGCTGCGCCTGGCCAACACGTATGAGTTGAAGAGGGCCCTGAAGTTACGTGCAGGGGTAACCTCAGGATCGTAGTTTTCATAGTACCTTCTCTGGACTACTACTGCAGCTCCAACTTCAGCCTTCTGCAGTACCTCGCCGCCTGCCCTATCCAAGGCCTTGCAGAACTCTGCCATTGCTCGGCCTGCGCCCTTAGGGCGTCCTTTCCTGTCTACTAGGCCAAAGCCAACTTCGTAAGGCGTCGTCTCGTAGGGGAGCTCGTCCCCGACTGAAAAGTCCCCGTAGCACCACCCCATGGCGCCCGTTACGCCCTCAGCAAGGAGCGCATACAGAGTGGTCAGGTAGTAACGCTCGATCACGTCTTCTGCGCACATCTGGCTTGTTGCCCCGAATTCCTCAAAAAGCACGTCCGCGCCCCGCCCCAAACCCCGCGTCAATGCCGCGCAGAACGGGACGAAGTAGGTGCTTCTTACGCCATCCATCCGCTCGGGGCATGCATCAGAATAGAGGGGGTATGCGTGCATGCAAAGGAAATCCAAGGACTCGGCAAGGTCTTCCGGCCAGAAGCCGCAGTCTTCCCAGAGGCTTGATATGTGGGTTCCAAGGGTGACTGGATGGTCAGGATCATGAAGCTTCAGCTCTGCGGTGAGAAAACGGGTCCACAGCCAACCCGAATGCCTGTCTTGAGGTCTTACGAACACATCCTGCTCGTTGGCAAAGTCCCAGCAGATGATCCGCTCATCTCCCCTGTATCTCCTTGCAAAATGGCATGCTTGAAGCGCCTGGGCCCTGAGCATCTCCGGATCTGTGTAAGGGTCGCGTCCTCCGCGCCACGGCACGTCCCAGTTCTCCCCGCTCATGTGCCCGCAGAAGAACGTAGGGATGACCCCTATACCGGCCTTATGGGCCGCATCGAGCACCTGCTCGAACCTGTCCATCATGGCCTCGTCGATCAGGTTCGGGGCGGGCTGGAAATCGCTCCACCTCAAGAAGACCCTGACTGAATTCATGCCGAGCCCGGAGATAGCCTCCATGTCGCCTGCGATCTCCTGGATGTCAAAATCCCTCCACATCGCAAGCCCCTTGTTTCTAGGCCAGTAGTTAACACCTGTTATGAACTTCATATGGCGCCCCCTCCATGCTGCAATCTATCTCAATCTATGGCGTTGAGCTCCTTGTACAAGATCTCAGCCGCACCGAGCTGATCCTCGCCTCCAAAGAATCCGACCCTCCAGATGCCGCCTGGGTAGGTCCCCCAGTCAATTCCCGAACCTCCCGGCTTCCACCAGGTATGGACTATCACGTAGCTCGAGGGCAGATTCCCGTACCATCGGTTCGCCCTGAGGTTTGTTGAACCCTCTTTGTGCGCTGCTGCAACGCCGAGTTCGGGGCCGTACCACAGGATCCACCTGGGGTAGCCCTGAACATCCTGGTTGACTCTTTTGGCCTCTTCTGAATCACCGTACCGCGGGAAGTCCATGTTCAGCGCCCAGCCAGCTTCCTGCAAACCTTCTACATTCTCCAGCATACGCCACGTGAGTTCCATGTCGAAGAAGTCTTCATGGAAAGTAAGCACCCAATCCGCCCGGACAGGCGCAACATCACCGAAGGTCGTCTTGAGAAAGCCCACGAACTCAATGCCGTTGATTGACAGTACGGTCCTGTCCTCTTCCTCCAGAAGTTCCACTTTTCCCGGTTTTGCGGGCATGTGAGTGCCCCATCCCCCGATCCCAAGCCAAAGGGTGGACGGCTTGCCCACATACGCGAGGACATCGCGTTGCTCTCCTCGAGCCTCAGGGTCAATGGCAATGTAGTCGATGGATACGGGATCGAGCGAGAGGCCTATGGAATATGTGGGGCTGATGTATTCGAAATAGGGTTCGGTGTACGCCTGGGCCCCAGAGGCAGACACCGCCTGGGGCGCACCGGCTGCGAGTCCCAGACAGAATGCCAAGACACATGTTACTACTCCGAGCTTGGCCAAAGGCGCGGCATAAGCCGCGCCCTTGCCGTCATATAGCGACCGCATGACTACCTAACCTCTACACCGTCGAGCTCAGCGTATCTGGCTTCAAGATACCTTACAGTGGAATCAACGCTATCCGCATCATAGAGGAGATAGAAATTGAGGTGCTCGAAGACGTCGCCTGGGATCATGTGCAGAGGCCAGTTGCCTCCCTTGTCCTCAAGGTTCTCAATGTCTATCGGGATCTCATTCTTCTGCCTGAGGCCGAAGATCTCGTCGGCGATCCACCGGAAGTAGCCGGTCCTCCACTCGCCCTCAAGATGCCAGTGCTCCATGTTGATCTTGCCCTCGAGATCCTCTGCAACCTCGGGCACATCCATCAGGCACTCCGCCACACCCATGCCTTCTTTGGCTGAGAAGTTGGTGCGCCATCTTTCAGGGCTGCAGAAGAGGTAAGAAGCGCCCCACCATGCAGGCTTCGGTCCGCGGGAGTCTGCAAAGGCTATGTACGGCATGCCATCTACCTGCGTAAGCACTCCCTGTTCGGCCCAGTATTCCTCAGCAGTCATCTTGAGCTCATCCGCCCAGTCGATCCAGCGGAAGACGGGGAGTATGTGCCTTGCATCCTCGACGTCGGCCATGACGCCTCCACACATGGTGAAGAGCTTCGTGAGGTCAGCATACCCAGCAGAAAGCACACGATTGTTCACCCTGATCTCGCCCGTGGCGTATATGGATGCTACCATCTCCTGGCGCATTCCGGGGAAGAGGTCCGATGCATTGTGAGCCACAACGGTTACTCTGGCTGGTCCTGCCTCCAGGATCCCGAACTTCACGCGGCGGAGAGGCTCCTCAAACGTGGTCTTCTCCTCATGCCTGTCGTAGTTCTCATCGTACCACCAGGTGCTATAGGGGAAGCCGGAATACCTGATCATCCCGATGTCTCTTGCGTACTTGTACTCCTTGCCTCGGTACTCGATTATGTCGAAAGTTCCGTACTTGCCCACCTTCACCTTGAAGAGGCCGTCCACGCTTTCGATGATTGTGTTGTCCTCATCGACCTTGTTGACGCCGAATGCTGCCTCAAACACAGGCTTCTCTTCCGGCGCCTCGTCGGAGACGACGATCTTGACCGGGCCCTTCGCCAGGAAGGCCAGCTCGTCGTAGCGTGACACTGTCCCTGACATGTCCACATCGTCAAGCTGGAAGGGGACGAGTTCTCCGTCTTCGTCCAGTACAACTAGGGAATCCCAGTTGGTCGGGAAATCGACTCCGATTGCCTCACGCACTTCATCCATGGTGAGAGAGACAGGAACAGGCTTACCGGTCGTGCACTTCACATCAACAACAACTGACTTGGTGGCTGCAAGTGCTCCAGTGCTTGATATGGCAAGCAATGCTGCCATAATGAGCGCAGCCACAGCGAATCTCGCTCTAACCTTCATCTTTTACGTTCCTCCTCATATTTGGCTTTCCTGTGTCGGCCTCGGGCCGACTGATATAAGGCGCAGGGCCTTGCGGCCTAGCGCCACTCGACCAATGTGTATCCGTAGGCCTCCACTAGGGGATCGATCCGGACCGTCTCCGCGCATACGCACACCGGGCGGATCACGCTTTCCTCTGACACCAGATCCCCCGCTGTGTTGTAGCTCTTCACGGTGAACACGATCTCATCCGCCGGCGCGCTGCATCGAATATCAACATCAATGCCCTTGGTGGAAGGCTTGTCTGCAAAGCTACGGACGATGATCACGTTCTGGAAATCAGGCCCTGTCATGTGGCGATACTCTATCATCGGCTGGAAGACGAGGGCATCGAGGGCAGCTGTCTGCGCCCGGCTGGCGCCTGCAAACTTCACGGTCACACTGTGCCGTCCCGCTTCAAGCTCAAGTGCTGGGACGAGTTTTTCCATCACGAAGTACTTCGTGTCAGGAGATCCGCCCATGTCGACGATGATGGGCTCCCCGCCGTCTATTGAGAAGCTCATGCCAACTTGCCCCGCAGCCACAGGCTGACGTTCGAAGACTGCGTAAGGTATGTATGTATCGTCTTCGGGGATTGTGAAGTTCAGCTTGAAGCTGTCGCCAGACCTTGCGGTCACATAAAACTCCCCGCTGGGGGTATTGCTGCCTGTCCACTGCGCCCAGATCTTCCGGGGGCGGCCTGATACAGGCTTGTCGAAGGATTCTGCTTCGACAACTCGGTAGGCATACTTCCACCTGTTTGCAAGGTTCACATACTCGCAGGCCTTCGGAACCGAAGCAAGCTCGATCATCGTTGTTACAGCCTCTATGGTCGACTCCGCGCCGGCATTGAAGCTCACACCTATTCCGCGCTCGGGCCCTGGCGGGTCTATCCCGTCCCAGCCACGGCCTGTAGCCGGATCATACATAGGGTGATTTGCAACATTGTTCCCGGTATACCACGAGCCGAAAATCCCGCCCAATACGGCATAGATCTCCTTGCCAGTGGCGCGGTAGAGCTCCAAGAGGCCCGTGGTAATCGTTTGGGCCCCGTACGACAGCTGAACATAGGAAAGGGGTGTAGGGCCCATATGGGCAAACATTCCTATTGACGCCAGCATGTGCGTGACGAAGCTGTTCGCTGCACGCTCCGCAGATTCTATCCAGGCCTGATTCTCGAAGATCCTGCCCGCCATGGCCAGGGCCTTTATCTGATGGCTGCCCCAGCCATGCCAGTTTGTGAGCGCTTCGCCCCACGGCAAGTGGGCACAGAACGGGAACTCGTCGGGGGTTCCCATCTGAAAACCGGCTATCCCGTCGGCAAGCATCTTCACCATCTCGGCGGTCCTCTCGTTCGGCCTGGCCAGATACAGTTCGCAGAGGGCCTTCACAAGGACTCCGGAGGCGTCAGACCCGTCCTCCACGAGCCAAGCCGGAAGTTTCACTCCGTGAAGGGTCTTGTACTCCCCATACCTGGACAGCTCGTAGGCAGTGAGGAACTCCCATATCGACTCCAGGGACGGTTCGATGAGCTCCTCAAGGTGGGCGGCGTATTCAGGGTCGACCGTGTCGAATACCCGAATCCCCCGCGCCAGGGCCCACATGCCCCTCGTCGTCCACCAGTTGACACCCTTCTCGCTCGTTGCGCCCTTCAGGTTCCGGGCTCCTGATTCCA
>JAQVXE010000094.1 GCA_028709305.1 Bacillota bacterium
GGTATGGGCTTCAGGTTCTCGTCCACCTTGGCAACGGTGACGCCTTCCACTCTCTCGTCGCCCTTGATGCAGACGACCGTATGGCTGAGATAGAGAGGGATACCCTGGTCGTCCAGGCACTGCACTATGTTTCTCGTCAGGCCTGATGGAAACGGCAGTATTTCAAGGACAGCTTCCACCTCTGCGCCTTCCCATGTCATGCGCCTGGCCATGATCAAGCCTATGTCCCCCGATCCCAGCACAACAATGCGCCTGCCAGGCATATATCCCTCCAGGTTGACGAATCGCTGGGCCGCTCCTGCAGTAAAAACTCCCGAGGGCCGCGTCCCCGGTATTGTAACCGCCCCTCGATTGCGTTCGCGGGCGCCCATGGCCAATATGACTGCCCTGGCCTCAATATGCACGAGCCCTTCATCGCTGTTGATCGCGGTTATCTCTCTTTCTCGTGTGACATCCAATACCATGGTATTGAGCATCGTTTCCACACCGGAATCAAACGCCTCGGTGACGAAATGCTCCGCATACTCCGGCCCCGTAAGCTCTTGCGCGAGCAACTGGAGTCCGAACCCATTATGTATGCACTGGTTTAGGATGCCTCCCAGCTCACGATCGCGATCCAGCAGAATCACACGGCCGGCGCCTGATTGCTTGGCCCGGGCCGCAGCCGCCAGCCCAGCCGGACCTGCACCGATCACTGCCACATCGCATTCTATCCTACGCATCACCGCCAACCTCCTCCCCCGAACCTGCTGAAGCGCATGAGCATTCAAGAAGCGCTTCCTTGGCGGGCCCAACCACAACGCGGGACTTGCCGCCCTTCTTCGTTACCTCCTCGACAGGAATTCCGAGCTCGCGCCCGATAATCGCAACAACCCTCGGCCCGCAGAATCCACCCTGGCACCGGCCAGCACCGGCACGAGTACGGAATTTCACGCCGTCAACGGTTGTGCAGGGCACCGGCGAGTGGAGAGCTGCCACTATCTCAGCCTCAGTTACTGTTTCACACCGGCATATGATATGTCCCCACCTAGGATCCTCAGCTACCAGCTCAGCCTGTTCCTTTCTGGTCAATTCGGTGAATCTCAGCGGGCGCTTGCGGATTGGATCGAAGTCAGGCTTCTCTCTCAATTCCAGACCCGCATCTGACAGTATGTCGCGCACCATCTCAGCGATGGCTGGCGCCGCCGTCAGTCCCGGAGACTGTATGCCTGCTGCATTAATGAAGTTGGGCAAGCCGGGCGAGGCCCCTATCACGAAATCTCCGCCAGGTTCTGCTACAGCGCGAAGCCCTGCGAAATTCGTGATGGCCTCTCTCACCGGTAGGTTTGGCACGAGCTTTCTGGCGCCCTCCAGTACCTCAGCAAGCCCTGGAGCTGTAGTGGCGTAGTCGTCCTTCTCGCCTATTAGCACTGAGTTTGGGCCGGCAAGCAGGTTGCCATCGACTGTAGGGGCAACCACAATCCCCTTGGAAAACTCAGTAGGCACAGGGAAAAGCGGTCGTGTTGCGACGTAAGAGACTCTCTTGTCAAAGAGGTAGTATTCTCCACGCCTGGGGGTAACCTGAAAATCATCTCTGCCTGCCATTCGCTCTACATCATCAGCCCAAACGCCGGCAGCGTTCACAACGAACCTGGCGTGTATGGAGATATTGGGGCAATGCACTGCCGTCACGCGACCGTCGTGTACGTCTATGCCTGTCACCGGGGAGTCGAGCAATACCTGCACTCCGTTGTGGACTGCGTTTTCCGCATAGGCTATGGCCAACTCCCAAGGGCAGGTTATGCCGCCTGTCGGAGCCCAAAGCGAGCCAACCGCTTTCGGATTCACATATGGCTCAAGCTTGAGGGTCTGCTCTCCGGATATGATCTCGAGCTCTGGCACACCGTTCTTCTCTCCCCTGGCCTTGAGCTTCCGGATGTACGGCATCTGCCCTTCATCGAGTGCTACCACCAATGAGCCGGTGTTCTTGTAGAGCACTCCAAGTTCTGCACAAACCTTTGGATAAAGAGCATTTCCCGCCAGATTGAGCTTGGCCTTTAAGGTGCCGGGCTCTGCATCATAACCCGCATGAACAAGAGCTGTGTTGGCCTTGGTGGTGCCAGAGGCTACGTCAGATTTCTTCTCAACAAGCACAACTCTTACATCATACCGGGAAAGCTCGCGGGCTATAGCAGTTCCCACAATCCCCGCGCCAATAACAACAACATCTGCTGCAATCCTACTCGATACCGCCATGTCGCTATCCCCCCAGAATCCCTCACTTCAGCATGGAGCAATATCCTGCTCCCACTTGCGCGAACGTTCCACTGCTCTCTTCCAGCCCCCATAGAGCCTCTCCCGCTCCTCACGGCACATGCCTGGCGTGAACTCTCGGTCCAGCTGCCAGATACAAGCCATCTCGTCCTGTCCGTTCCAGAAGCCCACGCCTAGCCCAGCCAGGCACGCAGCCCCCAATGCTGTCGTCTCTACCACCTTGGGCCTGCTTACGGGAACTCCGAGAATGTCCGATTGGAACTGCATTAAGAAGTCATTCTCCACGGCTCCCCCGTCCACCTTAAGCTGGCTAAGCTCTATCCCGCTATCCGCTGTCATGGCTTCAAGCACATCGCGCGTTTGATAGCAGATGGCCTCAAGAGCTGCTCTGACTATGTGCTCCCGCTCTGTCCCTCGGGTGATCCCTACTATGGTTCCGCGTGCAAAAGGATCCCAATGGGGGGCTCCCAACCCCACAAAAGCAGGAACCAGATATACGCCGCCAGTATCAGCCACACGCATAGCATACTCCTCAGACTCAGCTGCAGACTGGATTATGCGGAGGCCGTCTCTGAGCCATTGCACTACTGCGCCTCCAATGAAGACGCTGCCCTCGAGGGCATACTCAACCCTTCCATCTATGCCCCACGCAATAGTCGTAAGCAGGTTGTTCCTGGACATGACTGCACTTTGGCCTGTGTTCATCAGCATGAAGCAACCTGTTCCGTAAGTGTTCTTTGCCGTGCCCGGCGCAAAGCAGACCTGCCCGAAAAGGGCAGCTTGCTGGTCCCCGGCTACGCCCGCAATTGGGATCTCCGCTCCGAGCAATCCAGGTTCAACATGTCCGAAGATCCCGGTCGACGGCCTGACCTCCGGGAGTATGGCCCTTGGGATATTCAGAAGTTCCAGGATCTCATCGTCCCAGTCCAATGTGTGGATGTTGAAGAGCATGGTTCGTGATGCATTGGAATAGTCGGTAGCATGCACTCTTCCGCCCGTCAGATTCCACATGAGCCAGGAGTCTACGGTGCCAAACAGGATTTCTCCCCGTTCAGCACGGTTTCGAAGCCCGGGCGCACTGTCAAGGATCCACTTTATCTTAGTAGCCGAGAAATACGCATCCACTACAAGTCCAGTCTTCTCCTGAATCGACTTCGCCTCGCCAGCAGCCTTCAGATCCTCGCAGCATCCAGCAGTTCTCCTGCACTGCCACACTATCCCGTTTCCAACAGGACAGCCGTTGGATCTGTCCCACATGATCGTAGTCTCACGCTGGTTGGTAATTCCCAGCGCCTCTATATCGCCCGGCTCGACGCCCGCAGAACCCACAACATCCCGTGCCGTCGCAAGCTGAGTTCTCCAGATCTCTGTCGGGTCGTGTTCAACCCATCCGGGTCTGGGATAGATCTGGTTCAGCTCTCTGCTAGCGACACCAACGTTGTGCCCAGCATGATTGAAGAGAATAGCACGGGAACTCGTCGTTCCCTGGTCAAGTGCGAGTACATACTTTCCCAATTGCCACACCTCCGCGTCAATAGGCCCGCTGGTTTGACTATGTTACCAGGACATGAGGGCTTAGACGAGCAAAAAAGAAAAGTCCTCCTCGGGAAGAAGCCAAGGCAACTCCGTCCCGCTGTAGGACTCTCCAAATCTCCGTCCTATTAGCCATAATCAGTCTTCTCATTATGGCAGCAACAGTATCATAACACATGGGCACCTGTTTCGGACAGAATTTCAACCAAAAAGCCAAGAATCCTCCATATCCACCATGCGCCACGCAGCAAGCGACGGGAAAAGGCCACTTCAGCTACTGCAAGAGATCCCAGAGTTGAAGAGCGTGTACACTTCGTCACTCACAACACTTGCCGGGGCGCTCTTGCCGCTGGAGAGCCACTGGTAGGCTACGGAATGGATCATGCCCTGAAGGGCATATGAGGCTCTTGTAGGGTCTATCTTGGAACTGAGTATTCCTGCCTCCATGCCTTCTTCTATTACATCCATGACCATGTTGGTCAATGCTGCTGTGCCGGTAACTACTCTATCTTCCAGCTCAGATGAGAGCAAACCTAATTGGCCTGAGAGCAACGACATGAACTCGCTTTCAATTGAGTAGAACTCAAAGTGAGCTTCAATGATTGCAAGGAGTTTTCCCGGTACATCCCGGGCGGCGGCAATGCCTTGGAGTATCATATCCGTCAGCTGCCCGGTTCTATCGTCAACAAGATCGACAAGGAGTTCATTCTTGCCCTTGAAATACAAGTATATGGTGCCTTTGGCCACACCGGCAGCCTCCGCGACTGCATCCATAGTGGAGGTGTGAAAACCGCTTTCTGCAAAAACATGTTGCGCAGCATCAAGAATCACCTGGCGCTTATCGACTCCAGGCCCGGCTGAGTTGCTCTGCATACTACGACCCCCTTCACCGTTGCCCATGCCCCAACAGCACTCGAAACATGAGGCAATGCGAAACTGGCTACGGCATCCCAATGATTACTTTAGGCTATTCCCTATATTTATATTTCCACCTTCAGAGTGTATCTCCTCGTCATGCAGCGCAAGGAGAGCGTGCCCGCCACTTGGGCGCACTCTCCTTGCAGTGGCAACCATAGGATGATGTCCAAGTCATCGCCGGTTCCGGCTGCCTGCCAGCTGCAGACGATCAAGAAATCAGAAACTAACCCTGGTGCCAGCTGCAAAACCGCTTGCCATTTGACTCAAAGCCGCCAGATCAGATGATTCATCTCCCACTACCGATATGAGAGCACACCATACCTCCATATTTCCAATGGTCTTTACGGTGCAACGAGGAAGAAGCATGGCGCTCCTTTCGCTGAAGTCAACCAACCCCGCGAACTCCAGGGTGCATTTATCATTCGGCGCATAGCGAAGAATCGACAGCCAATAGAGAGCAGGATCGAGCGTCGACGCCTCCCCCGGCCGACAGTAGGGCGATATGAGCGCACCTTCACTGTCATATATCAACTGTTCGGATACGAAAAGGCCACTAGGAAATGTGTAATCCCCGCCAAGCACAGCTCTGACTGCCATGTCATTGGAGGACATCGCCAAAGCATGCGGCTGTTCCAGCTCGGAGAGGCGCTCGGGGACAGTCAAAGCTCCCTCAAACCATATTGCTGAATTCCCGACCGCTCCTGCCACTGCAATGCCGAATTGCCTCATCCCTCTGTAGGTTGCTTTTGGGCAAGGAGGCATAGTCGGATCCGTCACCTCCAGCCAAAGAGCGGGCAGGTCGTGCCATCCATTGAAGTAGCTTGCATATACGTTGAATCCCCTAATCATGGTCTCGCCACGAATGGCTACCTCCAGCCTGTCGGGGTATGTATCGGGCTTGCCCTCCGGCTCAAACATCTCCATGCCAGGCGGCAACTTCCCCGGAATGAAATCCAACACCACCACACCTGTCACAGCAGATCCGCCAGGTGCATAAAGCGTTCCGGCAATTGCCGGAACAGCCTCAGCGCCCATTCCCGCACCAACATCCTGCCCCGCTCCAGATAGCATGTGACTGGGATTAACCACGTTCGTCGGGTTTATCCAATCTGCAGTCCCCCAGCTGAGCACTTGCCTTCCAGCTCGCAGATCCAAGGGGCCGAGCCAAGCGTCAAAGTAAGCCTCTCCCAAGGCTGCATCTGCCTTGGGCGAAGGCGGGGAGGCGAACTCCAGTCTTCCGCTCAGGGCGAGATGATAGCCTAAAGAATCAGAGAAAGAGCCGTCGAGGTTAATCTTGAGGCCGAAGCCATTTGCCGCAACCGTGTGCTGCTCAGGTTCGTAATGCAACTGCCAATGAACTGTTCCCGAGATCTCCGGCAAAGCCGGGGCCAGAGCCAACTCCGATGCTGACGATACCGGAGGCATGCACCAGCATGTTACAAGCACCGTGGAAAGAGCCAGCACAGCAACGGCAATAGGCGACATGTTCCTGCACGCCCAAGGCCGATGTTTCATCAGTTTCACCTCTTCCTCAGATATCGCAGAGTGAACACATCATCGGGCACAGGCCGATCATCCGACTCCAGTATGTGAACTGTAGTCAGACTTCCGCCTGACACGTCCTGAAGGGTAATCGTGTTAGGCTGCCATTCCCCCCTCTTGTCTTTCTGCAGATCAGAGAAGGCCATTACCTTCTGGAGTTTCATTGATTTGCTGAAGAACTCTATCCTGATCGGAAGGAAGCCTTCCTGCCATATCCAGAGAGTCACACTTCCATACAAACAACCGCTACTCTCGGGCGTCAACTTCAGCACGTAACACTTGCGCCCTTCTACCGTCTCATCCCCCATCCGCTCAGGCTTGTACGGTTCCCACATCTTCGCGCTTGCAGAAATCTCTTCGAACGTGAAATCCGTTCCCATGAACTTGCCCGATGCTGCACTGCCAGCGATTCGCCTTTCGCGTCCCACTGCCGGGAGGTAGAGCCACATCTGATCCTCTTCACCGGGAGTTGCTAAGCTCAGAAACTTCGTCCCTCGCACATCAGCCGGGGCTAGAAACTCCACCAGCTGACGGGTTGTGCCTTCCCCATTGTCCGACCTCATCACCTGCAAACGGTTGACCTTCTGGCTCTTCCCCTTCTCCACAATCATCTCCAGCAGAGCGCGGCCACTGCCAGCCAGCGTAGCCTTGCCCTCAACCAAATTCAGAATCTGTTTGGCCGTCAAATCACCCCCCGCCTGCGACACAGGCGCTGCAACAGCACTCGCAAAGGAAGACGTGACACACAGGAATGCCATCGCACAGACAAGCATGACTGCCGCAGGGGTCGGCCCTCTTCCCCCATAAGTGCGCGGCTTTGATCGCCCCGTCCGTTTTCGGGAAAGTGATTCATGGTTGACAGGAACAATGATCCCGCTAACCGAGGGAAAGCTGTGATGTCTCAACTCGATGCCCTCCTTTAGAATTCAAGCTCGTTCTGCCCGGCCGTGCCTTCGCGCAACGGCGAGAAGGCTTGCAGGCAAGATGGT
>JAQVXE010000095.1 GCA_028709305.1 Bacillota bacterium
CAGGCCACTGACATCGTATATGTCTGGTCGATGTGCATTCTACATCAGAATGCACCTAAAACCCCATATTTCATGACTACATTCCGAACAAGATCTCCACGATAGATGAGATATCTGTTGTCGAGTTGACGCAATCCAAGTCTATACTTCCTGCGTTCGGGCCGACTACTATGAGAGGCACCTCGACATCAGTATCCAGGGTAGTACCATGGCTTCCGAGTGTGGCTTCCATGAGGAACAATGCCTCTATGAACATGTAGCCTCGCTCAGACACGGCAATCAAAGGAGGCGTGCGGGGATGCTCTATGTGGAGCTCCGCGCGTCTGGCTCCATCATTGATATCTATGATCTCAGCCACACCCTCGCTCAGCCTCAAGGCCTCGGCGATCCTTGCCCGGTCATCACCGGCCCAAACGTACAGAACACCTCCGTCAAGAGTCATGGGGATGTCTTCATCAGTGACATCGCCAACGATGTCCCTTGCCGGGATGCCAGTGTCTACCCTTGTCATGCCATGGTCGGCTGTAATTATCAGACACCAGCGCCCCGGACGTGTTGCATCCAGTGTTGCAACAAGCTCCTCCAAGCCTTCACTGACGGCAGAGAGAGCTTCAGTAGTCTCCACAGCAGGCACAGGCCCGAACCTGTGTCCGCACTTGTCGAGGCTCCCTACATTTATGCCTACGAATGCAGGACTGTCGTTCTGCTCCAGATACGCTTCAACCGTTTTCAATACCCAGCGATCCAGCTCGATATGCCAACCGGCGAAATTGCCGTATTGAGTAGACTCATCCGGAGGCGGTCCTACAGTCTCGATCACCCAGTCCGGCACCGACGCCGGCCAGATTGCGGCATCAGTCGCCCCCGAGAGCATTTTGCATGCGTTGGCTTTTGCTGAGATCATTGCAGTGCCAAGTCCTTTGGATCGCGCCACATGAAATAGCGTTGGGACATCAAGCACTCCGGGGTTGTTGAACCTGGAGAGTTCGCCGTCATCGTCTAGATACTCCTTGCCCGTTACCCCATTTGCCTCTGGATAGGCTCCTGTGAAAATTGCTGCATGCCCTGCAGCTGTTGATGATGGAAATACTGCGTCAATCGCTTTATGCTGGAATCTCTCATCTGCACACAGCTGCCTGACATACTCGGTTTCAGACAGATAGCCAAGTGACACATCAGGGCATCCGTCTACCACACAGACTACCACCGTCATTGGATTCTGCTGCTCTGGCCCGGCAGCGCTGGCAACCAGCGCCGCCTGAGGCCAGGCTATCATTAAGGCCAATAGCAGCAGCAACAGGAATCCGTGATGCTGCTTGCGCGTTGTCATTTCGTCTTCACTTCGATGGTGGTAATAAACCAGCTCCAGTTCTCCTTAGGATACTCCTTGTTGAGCCCCGGGTTGGCATCGTAGGGGAAAACAAGCTTAACCGGACCGCCTAGTCCTGATCCGATTGCCTTGCCGCCATCTTTGGTAGCAAGCATTATCTCGTACTTGGCAACATCTGCTCCCTTTATGACGACTTCTTTGCCATCATTGGCTATGACCAATACTTCAGCAACGTTCTTTGGCGCGCCCACGTACGCGAGGATTTTCGCAATTGTTACACCGCCATATGTCTTGTTGCCTAGCCATGGATCTTTAACTTTGTACTCAGTGAGGCCAAGGCCCTCAAGCATCTCAAGATCGAATTGGAATCCATCTTTAGCATTAGTGTTAGCCACAGGGCCTTTTACGGTCAGGACTACCTTGCCGCTGGGTTTAGCCGGACTTGCAAAGCACATCGAGCCTAGAATCACAAACATCAAACATAGAGCAATGACTAGTCTAGATTTCCGCATTTCTTCTCTCCCTTTCGACATGTTTTTGGTCTAGAGCTACTTTGGTCGATCGCAAGATTCCTGAATCCAAGTTTCTCACGTCTATCCTTGCCCCTTAAGCACCTCCCTGACACCGTGTGTGGCAGACCCTTGCCTGATCAGCATTGTTCCTCCAACCACAAGAAGAACAGCAGCTATATAAAAAGGCATGTTCTTAGATGCGGAGTACAGAAGGCCTCCCAGGTAGGGCCCTACTATTGATGCCCCCCATGTTGCGAGATTGAAGAGGGCAAAAGCTTTTCCGTCTGCGCTGCTGCCCAGAACCTCCCCCACGCCTGCGAATGCTACGCCGTGGCCAGCCATGAAACCGCCCAGCAGGAACAGGCATATGACCACAGCAACCTGACCCGGAATGGCTATGAAACATAGCATCGAAGCTATAAAAACCATCACATTCACGCCTACAGCCACAAGCGCTCCCTTGCGATCTGCCATTCGGCCGACAATAATAGTTATCAGCGTCTGCCCAAGAGACATCAAAGACCCGAGCAAGCTCACAATACTTATGCTTGTGTTCCGCACGTCGCTTAGGTACTGGGGTATGATCTGCTGTACCGTGTAGAAAGCAAAAGCGCACAGCGAGTAGAAGAGAACGAATCTCATGAACGGCCTGTCCGCAAGGAGACTTGAGTATGTAGACGTGCTCGCTGCGCTCCTGCCCTCCGGCTCCGGAGGCAGGAAGGCCATGATGCAACATGCTGCGGCAAAGAATGCGAATGAGAGCAAGAACAGGTTCGGAATGGCCCAGATGTTAGAGAGATATGCTGCCAAAAGCGGACTTGCTATCATTCCTCCTGAAAATCCCGCACTTATCAGCCCGAATGTCCGGCCCGACTCGCCCTCAGGTGAGCACGCCCCGGCATACGCATTGAGTGCCGGGTAACCCAGCATTGACCCGGAGTAGAGTGCAATTCCCAGGGCCGCCATTTTCCAGTCCTTTGCGAAGTAATACAGGATAACAGATGGTGTTCCCATGATCCACGTCAGGAGGACGACTTTCTTTCTGTCATACCGGTCGGCCAGAATTCCCCCTGGTATGCTCGATGCAGCCATGACTGCCATGGATATTGAGTAGACGAACCCCACCTCCTGTGGGGTGCATCCTATGTTGCGGAGATATACAGGAAACATGTACGAATGAAGACCATAACCGAATCCCCACAACAACATGCCTGCAGCGATTAGCAGTATCCCCTTGGGCATTCGACTCGTTCGCAACTTCATAAATACTACCTCCGATCGTTGCTGCATGCTCAACGCTGCGTAGGCCAGGTGGCTGCCACATCATTCCAATACTCCTGCAGGGCACTTTCAGCCCTGCAGAATGCCGCATAGCCGCGGCTGTATCCGTCATCACAGATGTCATTTGCGCTACATTGACGATGTGGCGCGAACACAGTATCTGCAAGGACCACTACGTCAACAGCCTCTTCGAAACTGGTGAACGTCTTTGCAGCTACTCCCGCCAGAATCGCCGCGCCCAGAAGTGTACCTTCATTCACCTCCATGCGCACTACTGGCAGATTCAGCACATCAGCCTTCATCTGCAGCCAGCCATCATGCCTTGCTCCGCTGCCCACAGCTCTGACCTCAGATGCCTCCAGCGAATCCCCAAGGGCGTCGATCGCCTGGCGCATGGCATAGGTGCATCCTTCCAGCACTGCACGGAGCATGTCGCAAGACGTATGCTCCGGTCGCAGCCCGAGGAAGGTGCCTGTTGCCGTCGGCACTGCGACGGGACTCCGCTTGCCGACAAGGTACGGTAGAAAGACCAACCCGGATGCTCCCGGTTCTGAGCGGTCAAGCGCCTCGGCAACCGTGCTGCTCCAATCTTGCTGGCTTGAGTACACATCCGGATAGAAAAGAGACATACCCCATGCCAGGCATCCCCCGCTATAGGATATCGGCGAAACTATCAATCGGGCTCCAGGGATGACGTGCCTTACAGTCTGCAAGCTGCATCCGTCGCCCGCCACTGCCGACACGCATGTAGACGTGCCCGTTGAGTCACATACCACTCCCGGATTGACTAATCCAGCACCCAAAGCTTCTACAAAAGCATCAACACTTCCGGCCGCCACGGGTATTCCCTCAGGAAGGCCCGTCTCCTCTGATGCCCGTGCCGTAACTGCCCCAACGGCTTCCCACGGGTCTGCCACCCTGGGAAAGAGTCGTGCGCCAGAATCAGATGAATCTATGCGGCCTCCCTCGTTCGGCTGCCACTTCATGCAAGACGCCGCAGAGGAGTCGATGCACATCTCCCCCGTAAGTCTTAGTCCTATGTAATCCTTGGGCTGCAGAACCCAAACATGGCCTTCCACACATTCGCTTCCAGACACTCTCTGCAACTGTCCATCTATCCACTGGGCGGTTGCCTCGAAAGACGGGCCTCCTTGAGCCGTCGGCCCCGTCTGGCAGCCAGACCCCATGAGCGGCCTAGGGTCCATCCATGTGATTATGTTGCCGACCGCGTTCCCGCCTCTGTCGACTGGCGCAAGCGACGGGCCGTGTCCGGACAGGCCCACACCCGCAACACTGCCCGCATCGCATCCTTTCAACACCTCATGGATGCACTCCTTCACAATCCGCCAAAGTTTGACTGGATTCTGTTCAGGGACGCCAGTGCCCTGGTCTAATACATAGGATCCCTTGGCGCGACGGTACGCCATACGGTGGTTGCCGTCTGAACGCCATAGCAGCGCCTTGACTGCTGAAGTCCCTATGTCTATCCCCATCAGAGAGAAGTCATGCATCTCCATCCACCTTCAAGAGTATCTTTAGAGCCTTCCCGGAAGAGGCCATGTCAAAAGCTTCTACCGCTTGGTCAAGATCGAATTCATGTGTGATTATGCTCCCTGCATCTATTGCGCCGCCGGCCAGCATGGTCAATGCAGTGTGGAACTGCAGGGGTGTGAAACCGAAACTTCCGGTTAGAATTACCTCGTCGTAGTGCAGAATGTGCGGATCTACCGTGATACGCGACCCACCGGGCAGCCCACCGAACAAGTTGACTGTTCCTCCCTTTCTTACACAGCCAAGAGCCACCTCTACAGCATCAGTAGATCCGACACAGACGAATACTACATCTGCACCGACTCCGCCCGTCTGCTCCTTTACCCATGCAGACACGTCCACACCTTCCCCAGCCGGGTTCAGGACCACGGCCTGCCTTTCAGCGGCCTTGTTTCTTCTGAAGTCGTTTGGCTCACTCACCAGTACCTTCGAAGCACCCACAGACTTGCACAGCTCCAACATTAGTTGGCCCATTGGTCCTGCGCCTATTATCATGACGACATCTCCCAGGCTAACACGTGAATCCTGGACAGCATTCACGCAGCAAGCAAGGGGTTCAGAAAGGCATGCCAGCTTGAGGCCTTCTATTGACGGAACGTGGAATGTCCCTTTGCTGACGACCTCAGCGGGAATCTTGATCCACTCTGCGAAAGCCCCCTCGATGCCATCCTTGTTATTGCAAAGCTCCTCCCTGCCGTTGCGACAGTGGGCACAGCCGTAGCAGGGCACATATGGAGCAACAGCCACCAAGTCGCCGACGGCAATGTCTGGCCTGGCGGGCTTGCCCTCGATAGCCTCTATTCGCCCAACCACCTCGTGTCCGAGGATGCAAGGGGGAGTAAACATGTGATGCCCGCGCCTATAAGTCTTCACATCCGTCCCGCAGAGGCCGGAGTATAGAACCTTGAGAAGCGCGTCTCCCTCGTTGAGAACTGGGTCATTCACATTCTCAATGCGCAAGTCGCCAGGTCCGTGATATACGACTGCTTTCACAGTTACCTTCCCTCCTTGCAGCGGCAATCCTCATGGACAATGCTGTATAGCTCTCTTACCTTTGCTGCAGGATCATGAGCCTGGAACACATTGCGCCCGAAGGCTATTCCCGCGGCTCCAGCAGCCATGGCTCGGCGAACTACGCTGTTGGGATCCTCGACCTTGGGGCCGCCCGCAATGACAATGGGAACCCTGCATGCCTTGACTATCTCCTCAAAGCCCTCTGACGTGCAGTAAGTCTTTATGGCATCTGCGCCCAGCTCGTAGCCGACCCTCGCGCACACACTTATCCACTCTGGATCGAAACTGTGCGACGGATCGCATGGGATGACTTCTGCAAGAACCGGAATTCCAAGGGAATGTGACTCCGAAACTACCTGTCCCATTATTTCGAACATTTCCTGCTCGTAGTCTGAACCAACGAGGAGCATGATGCAGATGGCGTCAGCGCCAAGTCGGCATGCTTCCTCCACAGAGCAGACCAGAGTATGAAAAGTCGGATTCGGGCTGAATTTGGTGGAACCCCCTGTCACTCTCAGCACTAATCCCGCCTTACCCGCGTAGCTTTCCCACTCAGTGGCAGCCAGGCCCGGGTTGACTAGTATGGCGTCGCACCCTCCCTCCACCACTCTGCGGACTGCGGCGGAAGGGTCATATAGCCCCTCGACCGGTCCCATGAAACCACCGAAATCCAGTGGACATATGACCGTCTTTCCGTCCTCGCCGAATATCCTGCGAAGCCTAATATCTATGCCAGCCATTATGGACGTATCTCCTTTCCCTTACTGCCACGAGAATCGCCGTGATCTCTTCAAAATCCAAATTGTTGACTTCCTGGACTGTATCTATCCATTCTTGTGGGAACGCCTCTACGCCTCGATAGGCGCCTAATAGTGCCCCGACCATAGAAGCAAGTGTATCTGTATCACCGCCCATGTTGGCAGCTGCAGCTACAGTGCTTTGGGGATCGCCGCCGTGCAAGAGGCAGAGCCCTACCGCCGTAGACACAAGCTCTGTTGGATCCATCCCAACTCCGCACGTTGTGTAGAGGAGATCCTCCGCTTCCGCCACACTACTGCTCTCAGCTACAATCCTGAGCGCAAGTTGAATT
This sequence comes from Bacillota bacterium, assembly GCA_028709305.1. Lineage (GTDB taxonomy): Bacteria > Bacillota > DTU025 > DTU025 > DTU025 > UBA10085. The sequence continues at coordinate 6,779 of JAQVXE010000095.1, forward strand.
CTGGCACTCACCAGCGTGCCTGCCCACTGAATGCCCAGGCCTTCGCCATACCGGGCGCCACGGATAGCCCCGTCAATCACTTCCTCCAGTGACTCTGCTGTCAAAGCAACCGCCACACCACAGCAGATTGCACACGCCCCGGCAATTGCGATGTTCACCCCATGCGTCGGCAGGCATGACATGTAGCACTCCTCGGCGGCTCTCTCCAGATCGGGCGAGTTGACTATCCCAATCGGCGCAACGCGCATGGCAGCGCCGACAGTGCTCCCCGATGACCCTGTTGTGCGAGGGTCTTCCCCTGCTTTCAGCTTTTCGAGAGCCTTGCGCGAACTGGGCCCAAGTACCGATGATTCGTACGCGTTGCATTGCTCCGCCCACTTCAGGTAGGCCTC
>JAQVXE010000096.1 GCA_028709305.1 Bacillota bacterium
ATCATTAAGGAATATCTAAGGGAGTAGGCCGGGAAGATCTCGCCATGTCGCCCTCGGTGTATCCAGTAAGAAGCAGATCTAGGCATGGGGTTGAGCGAGCTGCTCAACAATTAGGCACCTTCAGCTGTGAAACGCCTCAAGACTGGGCAGCGCCTGCTCAAGAATGAGCATTTCCGCCCTAGAACCGAGGCCTACCTTAAGTGATGTAACTATATCTGTAAATCAGTAGCCCGCATTATTACTCTTATGGTTATGATCTTGCAGATAAAGTTATTTCATGTATTGAACCCTCCGTCAACGCCACAATAGGGGGTAGTACATACCCATTATTGAGCACTTGACTTCGGCGAATGCCTCAAAGTTGGGTATCTCACCCGGAGGGACCAGAATAATGTGCTGCGGAAGCCGACGCGACGCAAAGCTGACGCGACGCGAAGCCGACGGTCAACAGCCTCTTCATGCGGCCGGACGCTCCCTGCCTCCTCGCCTCCCTGCCCCTGGCGCGGGTTATGCCCCGAGGATGTGGCCAGTCAGAGGAACTACACAACCGCCAAATTACTCCAGCCTCGCCCCGCAGTACCGGCAGAAGACATCCTTTTGCCCCGCAGCACGGCCGCACGCCTGGCACTTGCGCTTGGGCTTGCGCGCAGCCTTCTTCGCCTCAGGCTTTGCTGAGCCTACTACCTTTGTGTCATAGATGCCTGTTCCCGGAATACTCAACGTGCGCCTGATCTTCCCGTCCGGGCTGACACTTATCCGAAAGCCCCGGACGCCGACAGAAGCGCCTATCCCCGACCTGCTGAAGTTTATCCTTCCCCGTTTGCCAATTCTCTTTGATTTCCTGAACCTGATGGCCAATTCGTTCCCTCCACTCCGAGCCGCGAGCGGCGGCCACGCCCGGACTTCCGCCGTCACCGCCCGCACTTACTCACCTTGCCTGCCTCCGTCCTCGCCTTCCCGTACACTATGGATTATGGAATTGACACCAAAGCCCTTCATGGATTCTGCGCAAACGCCCTGGAGCCCAATGGATCAACACATCTCCCAAGTCCCATCTTGCTTTCCACTTCCTCCAAAACAGCAACCTCTCCATTTGGTGTTCATTTCATCAGCCGACCCCGCGCATCCTTCTTAGCCCGATTTCATCCTTGGAACTTCGCCCTGCGGGCCGCGTCATATGGGTTGAGAAGGATTGCCCTCGGACAGAAAGCTCACTCTCGTGCCCAGGTCAAGCTCACCTCGAAACCCGGCCTCCCTGATTGCCACTAATCTCTTGGTGAAGGCAGGCAGGAACAGCGAGGTGGATGCAGTAGTACCATTCTGTTGGGGATTGCGGATTTTGTCGCCATCTTCAGCAGCAATTGACACGCATCCTAAGGGGTGAGCCAGGTGTATAGGGAACTTCCAGACGAACGACTTATAGAGCTTCACCTTGCGGGCGACCCGAAGGGTATGGAAGTAATATACGACAGGTATTTCCATCGCATATATAGGCTGGCCTACTCGAAGCTGCGCAATGCCCCTGATGCCGAGGACGTAACCTCTGCAGTCTTCATGAAACTCTGCAGATCCATCGATTCATTCAGGGGAGAATCAAAGCTCTCGACGTGGATATATACAGTATCGAACAATGCGATAACCGACTTTCTGAGACGAAGGCGTCCAACACTATCTCTGGACGCAGACATAATGATGGACGACGGCGACTCCATCCCCCGCGAGATCGAAGATGATTCTCGCGGGCCTGAAGAGCTTGCGTGCGATGAGGATTTCGCGCGCTACGTCGTAAGCAAGCTGGACGGGCTTCCGCCCCATCAGCGTCGAGTGGTGGAGCTTAGGTACTTCATGGACATGAGTTACCAGGAGATCGCAGACGAACTCGGCATAAAGCTGGGAACGGTCAAGTCCAGGCTTAACCGGGCAATTGAAGCCCTGCGATCAATGTGTCCCTCTGACAATGAGGTGAGTGCAAATGCGTTACGATGACCCGTTAGGAAACAAAAACAGAATAGAGCAGTATGGTTCGAGAAGATTCAAGGACGACGCCACATGCGAAGAGGACCTTGCCATCATCGAGGCCCTTCACTCCGGCATAAAGGCAAACCCTGAATTCCGCGCCAGCCTCAAACAGCAGTTCATGGCTGAAGCCCGGGCCGATGCAGCGCGGCGCGCAAGCAGCGCAGGTGGAAACAGGACAGCGGAACCAGGACGATCCCGCAATGAACGCAAGAGCAAAGTCAGGCCACCTTACGCAAGGCTTGCAGCTGTAGCCGCAGCAGCTGCCATAGTGGTCATTGCAGGCTTCGCAACAGACTGGTTCAGGCCCACACCGCCTGGACAGATTGCGGAGGCTCCGTCAATGAAGAGCGCTGCCTCTTTGGAAGAAGGCCACAATGAAATGGACTATGGTGAAGGCAACATTCGGGGGATGCTGGCAGGCGCGTCCGACGTCCGGGCTATGGGTTTTGCACCCCAGGCAGATGCCAGCATACAAGTAGTCGAGGTAAGCGTGGAATCGGCATTGGCAGACGATTCTTTTATTGAGATAGAGGACATCGCCCGGCAGGCAGGGGGAACAGCGGTGTCGGCCGATGCGGTGGTGCACCTGAATATTCCCTCCGAGGTGCTGGACCATGTTCTGTCCAGTTTGGATGAGAAGCTGAAAGTGGTGGACGTGTCGAGGCCTGTAGAGATCACTACTGAAACAACCTGCATCACGCTGTATTTCAGTGCAGACTGACTGACGCGACTTTCCACTCTCCATCCTCAAGAACCATTGTGAGCCTCGTGAAGTTGCTTGCTATCGGAGCCTTCTCGAGGCTCAAAGCTGACGAGAAGGCCACTGTGGCCAGAGTTGGGCTGTGCACATCACACCTGACGCCCCAGGCCCAGCTTTGTGCGTCGCGTCCGCCCAAGAACTGCGCCCATCCAATGGCTTCAAGGCTCCCGTCTGAGTTGAGTCCATTCCAGAACGCTTTGCCCCCTGCGCCCTGCTCGCCCTTCCCACCAGCGTTTCGCACATACTCAATCCTGCCTCTCGCATAAGTCGAGAGATGTTCCTCAAAGTTTGCGATGCTCGTATCACGCCACCGCGCAGCGGCCTCAAGCGCGCCTCGGGCCAGAGCCACGTCGCCACTGGCGTTCCAGACCTCAGGGGTAGCACTGCCTGAGAGGGGCCACGCCCTTCTGCCTACATGACGCCAGGCATCCCCAAGCTCGTCCCTGACTGCCGTCCACTCACTTGCAACCGGTCGCATCCCCGGAAGCACCTGGCCAAATGCCACAACCCAGACTCCTCCCCGGCGGGCAAGCCAGAGCCTGCCTTCTATTACTCCTGGAGTTCCTGCAGAAGAGTGGCCAAGAGTGGTCTCAACGCCAACATCCACCGCACATAGGACAGGACTGAAGAGCGCTGTACGAACTACAACGCGGTTGTCCCCTTCATAAGGCCAACTGGAACCGAGCCACTTGTAGGCTCTCATGTCCTTTTCCACATTCTCTACCTTATCGAGGACCCCTGCGCAAACTGCTGCGACCTTATCGAGGCCCGGAACCTGCACGTAAATCCCGGAGCGATCCCCGCGAGCCACAGCAACTGCATTTTCCAGGACATTACGCGCAACCAAGGCCGGGCTGTGGGCAGCAATCCAGGCCGGATCCTCTATTGCCTGAAGCATCTTGCTTGCCTCAGCTATCCTATCGGATGATGTTGGGTGGCTCGTCACAGGCATCTCAGGCAGGCGCGTTAGAAGCCGGAAGATCCGGCTCGCGCGGTAGCCGCATTCAGCGGCATGCAATATAGCAGTGGCATCAGCCTCATACTCCTGCCCGTATGATGTAGAAGCATCTCCCCGAAGAGCGTCTATTCCCATCTCCACAAGAGCTTCCACGGCTCGCGACATTACCCCACCTTCATGGAGTTCTTCTGTCTCAGCATCGAAAACGAGCCCGTCCCCTGCACCCAGCGCCCACCAGTTGATCCAGTGTCCTTCACGTATGTGGTGCATCTCGTGAGCGAGGACAAGGGCAATCTCATCATCTGAAGATGTGGTGACCAGGCCGCGCGTAAGGTAGATTCGTCCGTCAGCTGTGGAGAACGCATTTATCTGCCTGGTGTTGAGCATGGCGACTTTGCATTCTGAGGCATCATATCCTGCAACACGTGACAGCATTTTGACGATCCTGTCCACTCTCAGCCGGTGGAGTTTGGAGACCCATTCGCCCCCGTTCTCCTCAAGAACCGTCTGATGAGCCTCGCGTGCAAGGTCTGCCTCAGTCTCCTTGACCGGCTGTGAGGATGACTTGCCAGACGTCCCATTTGTGGTCGCTCGGAGCCTTTTCAGCGGAAGATCGTGAAAGCCGAGCAAGGTGCATCTATGTACATAGCTGAACAGCGCAGCCACTTCGTCCTCACCCAACTCGGTGCCGAGGTCCACAACCGGACTGGCCAGCGCAGTTCGGAGCTGCGAGGGCACCCAAAGCTGAATCCAGATGACGCCAGCCAAGGCCGCCAGGGCCACTGCCGCCACGGCAACGGCTATTCGGGCCGAAGATGGCGCCTTTCGAGATGCGCGATCTCCGGTTGCACGTAGTTTGATCTCCGCTATTTCAGTTCAACCTCCGAAGCCTCAAGCAGATCGTACCTAGAAGCTCTCCCAATGCAGCACTTCTTCGAGTTCCCGCTTGTGCACTGTGCACTCCTCATCCGGGTAGCCCAGCGGCGACATGGCCACAAGGCGATAGTCGCCAGACACCTTGCATATACGGGCTATTTCTGTCTCATGCGGCGTGTTGTACCCGGCTACCCAGCATGTACCCAGCCCATGGGCATAAGCTGCAACAAGCATGTTCTGAAAAGCAGCGCATGTATCCTCCACGAAACGTCGGGTCGGGCGAGCAAAGGCCAACAGGCAGACAGGCGCGTCTGCTATGAACTTCCCGAATTTCGTGGCCGCCGCTATTTCTTCTCTGATGGACTGCTCAGTCACAACAACGAACTCCCAGGGCTGGTCATTCCGGGCGCTCGGCGCCATCCTGGCACAATCCACGATATCCTCAATAATCTCGCGAGGCACCGGATCCGGCCGGTACTTCCGTATGCTTCTTCTTCCCTTGATTGCCTCTATGGCTTTCATCTTATCGCCTCCAACTAAGATCAAGCTAGCTGATGCCAAATGCACCAGCAGTGCGCAGCACCTCGGCACGCTTACCCAAGCTTGCGCGAGATCGACGTCGCTATCTCAGCTCCCACCCGGGCGTTGTTCTCCAGCAAAGCCAAGTTTGCCTCGACTGACCTTCCCCCTGTAATCTCAGCAAGTTGAGCCAGGAGGTAAGGGGTCAGAGCCTTGCCCCGCACGCCCTTGGTACCCGCAAGCTTCACCGCATCCTCGATAGCCTGGTTGATCTCATCCGGCGGAAGCTCCTTTTCTTTCGGGATCGGCGCCGCTACCAGCAGCCCGCCGCCAAACCCCAGTGTGCGCCTTGCCATGAAGGCATCTGCTACTTCCTCTGCAGATTCTACGCGGTAAGTCAGGGGTATCCCTGAATCGGCAGTGTAAAATGCCGGAAGCGTATCTGTTCTGTACCCCAGCACACATACGCCCACAGTCTCCAGATACTCGACTGTTTTGGGCAGGTCCAGTATTGCCTTGGCCCCTGCACACACAGTTACCACTTGCGAGCGGGCTATGCTCGCAAGGTCATGGGAGATGTCGAAGGTTTCAGATGCGCCCCTGTGGACGCCTCCGATTCCCCCTGTTGCAAACACATGTATTCCAGCGCGTTCTGCGATTGCAAGCGTGCCGGAGACAGTCACTCCTGCTGACCTGCCGGCAGCAACCAGGAACGCAATATCGAATCCCGACCCTTTGCAGGCACGGCCGTCGCCGGCTAACTGGTCTATCTCCTCAGGAGTCATGCCGACGTGAATAACGCCGTCTATTATGCCTATCGTAGCTGGAATGCACCCCTGTCTGCGGGCAGCCGCCTCCACCCTAAAAGCCAAGTCCCGGCTTGTGGGGTATGAAAGCCCGTGGGTCAAAACAGTCGACTCGAAGGCCAACACCGGCTTCCCCTCGCAGAGTGCGTCTCTTACTTCATCTTTCACAATCCATGAATCTCTCATAGCAATTATCTCCCATGCAGGCCAATTCTTGCTGTGCTGTAGGTCACAACTACATGCCAGGCCCGTTTGTATGACTAAGCGCTTCAACAAATATCATAAGGTTCCTTCTCAATACAGGAAAGCCTCTCTTCACACTTCTCTTGATCGCTCCCACTCCTAAGGCCATATCGCCTCAAGCCGCACAGCGCCAGGGTGCACATGTTCCAAGCCGTCCCTGACCTGGTCTTACTATTATCCCATCCCAGACATCCCCCTGAACTTTGCAGCAGGCATTTCGTTTATTATACTTGCAACACCAGTTTCAACTAGGAGGTTGAACCATGAAAGCCAAGCAGATTACCGCCTGTGCCCTGGCAGCCTTGCTGCTCACGGCAGGTGCACTAGCATACGCTTCCACCACCTCACCCGAGGCTACGGGTGACAGAGATGTGCGCAGGAACTCAACGCGAAAACTTGCCGTCGAGGTCAAGATTCTCAAGGCCATTGACGACTTGGGGCTTTCCAAAGAACAGGTAGAATCCCTGTCCAAGCTAGCTCACAAGCTGGACGAACAGGTGACTGAAGGAATTGACACAATCACTGAGCAGCTTGAAAAGGAGAAGAAGGAGCTGCTAGCAGGTCCTGCAGGAGACGCAGTGCGTGAAGCTGACGACCTTGTCGCAGAGCAAAAGGCTGCCATAAGCAAGGCTCTTGCTGCCGCTCAGAAGGAAGCCATGGACATTCTCTCCCCCAAACAGCGCAGCAAGGCGCTGGAGATGGTCCGAGAAATCGAGATTCCGCAAGCGGCGCGCAAGCGCGCAATGTCGCTTGGACCCAAGATGCTAAAGGCCCTTTCCGATCTGCTAGATCAAAAGCTGGGCTCTATGTAGACCCTTTCCATGTACCTCCCAACGCGGCTGGCCGTGGCACTGACTCAAGCCCTGCGGGGCTCAGTCAGCCGCGGCCGGCTTTGTCATCTCCCAAATGTCATCCTGCATTCGCCAGCTGAAAGCGCGCTTCGA
>JAQVXE010000097.1 GCA_028709305.1 Bacillota bacterium
ATTCAAGTAAGCAGCAAGGGACATCTTACAATAGGCGGGTGTGATGCGGTAGCTCTGGCAAAGCGTTATGGCACTCCGCTCTACGTAATAGATGAGATGGCAATACGCGATGCTTGCCGCGCTCATCGCCGGGAGTTCGAATCCAGGTATCCGCGGGTGCGCATATTGTACGCAAGCAAGGCACTGATGACAAAGGCTATTGCAATGATGGCCGTAGGGGAAGGACTTGCCCTCGATGTATGCTCCGGCGGAGAACTGTATACAGCGCTTTCTGCCGGCTGCCCGCCTGGCTCCATATACTTCCACGGCAACAGCAAGACATTAGGCGAGATCGACTTTGCTCTTTCTGCTGGGATTTGCCGTTTCATCGTCGACAACATGGACGAACTCCGCCTCATAAATGTATTGGCCAAAGCCAAGAGGACCGTGGCCGAAGTAATACTCCGGCTCACTCCGGGGATCGAGGCGCATACCCACGAATACGTGAAGACCGGGCAGATAGATTCCAAGTTTGGAATAGTCATACCCAACGGCGATGCTCTCAACGCAGTCAGGCACATCAAGGAACTGAAGAATGTGAAGCTGACAGGTCTTCACTGTCATGTCGGCTCGCAGATATTTGAGGTTGAGCCATTTCTGCATGCTATAGAAGTCATGATGGATTTTGCGAGGCAAGCTTTTGACGCAACCGGCTTCATAATGGAGGAGCTGGATATCGGAGGCGGCCTGGGCGTCAGATATAATGACGGCGACGATCCCCTGACAGTGGCAGAGCTGGCAGAGGCCATTGCCCCTGCGTTGCTCCGGGCGGCTGAAGAGCGCCGGCTGCCTCCGCCGACACTGCTGATGGAGCCCGGGAGAGCAATAGTGTGTGAAGCAGGGACTACTCTCTACACAGTGAATGCAGTCAAACACATAGAGGGAGTTAGGACATACGTGTCTGTCGACGGCGGAATGGCCGACAATCCCCGGGTAGCGCTCTATCAAGCAGAATACGATGCAATCCTGGCCAACAAGGCTGATCAGCCTCTGGCAGGCGAAGTGTCTATTGCAGGGAATTGCTGTGAGTCAGGGGATATGCTGGTTTGGAATGTGAGCCTGCCGAGGGTGGAGGTGGGAGATACCGTGGCCATTCTTTGCACCGGGGCATACAACTACTCTATGGCCAGCAACTACAATCGCCACCTTCGGCCTGCCATGGTACTTGCCAGGGACGGCCGGTCAGACTTGATCGTGGAGCGCGAAACATACCAGGATCTAGTCTGCAAGGACGTAGTGCCTGAGAGATTCATGGCAGCATGCAGGCAGGCAGCTGCAGGGGCCGAGTCGGCACTTGCTCCCTCTCCACCGACGGGCTTCGGGAGCAAACGCGTCTGATTGACAGGGGTATGAAGGACGCAGATTGGGTTTTGCTAGCATATTTCGGCTACCATATAGCCTGTAGGGGTGTTATCGGTGCCAATGATACTTATACAGAACACTGCCATAGTAACTATGGACCCGGAAGGGCGAATCATAGAGCAGGGGAACATCCTGGTTGAAGGAAACAGGATCCAGAGTGTGGCCGGTTGCGGAAAAGGGCTCGATGGATCAAGCGCTGACAGGGTGATAGACGGATCCGGCAAGATCGTGATTCCAGGACTAATACAGACCCACGTCCATCTGTGCCAGGCTCTTTTTAGGGGCGCATCTGATGACATGGAGCTAATGGACTGGCTGAGGCGCAGAACATGGCCGCTTGAAGCCGCACACGACGAAGAATCGATGTATTACTCGGCTCTGCTGGGAATTGCTGAACTTCTGCGAGGGGGCACCACTTCCATCGTGGACATGGAGAGTGTGAACCACACAGATAGCGCCTTCCATGCCATAGAGCAATCGGGTATACGGGCCATATCGGGAAAGGCAATGATGGATTGGGGAGATGATGTGCCTGCGGCTCTGTCGGAGTCGACTGAGTGGTCTATAGCCGAAAGCGTGGAGCTGGCCGACAAGTGGGATGGAGCTGCTGGGGGGCGGATACGCTATGCGTTCACCCCCCGGTTTGCCGTCTCCTGCAGCGACAGGCTGCTTCGCGAGGTTGCAGAGTTAGCCCGCGCACGCCGCGCTTACATACATACTCATTCCTCTGAGAACCTCGGCGAAATCGAGATAGTGGAGAAGGAGAGAGGTATGAGGAATGTCATGTACCTTGATGATGTTGGACTCCTTGGACCTCGGACCATTCTCGCCCACTGCATACATTTGAATCAAGATGAGCTGAACGTTTTGGCGAGGACGCGAACTAACGTCGCGCATTGCCCTTCGAGCAATCTCAAGTTGGCTTCGGGAATTGCCAGAGTGCCCCAGATGCTCGACAGGGGCATCAATGTTGGGCTAGGCGCCGATGGGGCAGGAGGCAACAACAACCTCGACCAATTCATTGAGATGAGGCTTGCCGCCTTGATTCAAAAGCCGCTGATGGGCCCAACTGCCATGCCGGCCCGGACTGTGCTGGAGATGGCCACTATGCGGGGCGCGGTTTCCATGGGCATGGAAAATGACGTAGGCAGCATAGAAGAGGGCAAGCTAGCCGATCTCGTGATGCTCGATCTCAGGAAGCCGCATGCAAGCCCCGGCGCAGATGTCGACCCCATCTCCCGCATAGTGTACTCTGCCCATTCATCTGATGTGGTAATGACCATGGTCAATGGAGAGATTCTGTATGAAAGCGGACATCTTGCGCACATAGATGAGGAGGAAATACTGGCCAAGTGTGATGATGCCATTCGCAGGCTGTCGCGCAGGGCGGGATTGAGGGCGTGAGCGAACATGTGGGGGTGGCGGTGCTTCTGGCAGGCGTTGCGCCTTTCGTCTGTTGACCGCATGAGTGTGGAATGCTAGTATTATGGCACATAGCGAAGGGAGCTGAATCGTATGCGCGAGAAGGTCGAGGCCGTTCTGGGCGAGATAAGGCCGTCGCTTCAGGCCGACGGTGGAGATGTAGAGCTTGTTGACGTTACTGAGGACGGTATCGTAAAGGTAAGGCTGAAAGGCGCTTGCGCCGGATGCCCCATGTCGACCCTCACCCTCAAGAACGGCATTGAGAGGGTGCTCAAGAGTGAGATACCGGAAGTGAAGTCAGTTCAGTCTGTGTAACGCTTGCGCAATCAGGATCTGGTGGCTCGAAGAAAATGGCGACGGCAAATGAGCTGTCGCCTTTTGCATTTGTCAATCGAAGACGACGAGGCCCAGCGCCTCATAGGTAAGCATGTCCACAATTCCCGTAACCGGAAGCCCCTTGTCTCGCTGAAGCTGCATTATGGCACGCTCAGTTCCGGGGCCATATACACCATCAAAGCCAGCGTGCTCATAGCCTAGTTTGGAGAGGCGCTTCTGCACCTCCAGCACATAGCTTCCCTTGGCGCCCGGCTCTATTCTCGGACGGAATGATCCCAATGTGCCGAAGTGGCCGGAGGTTATGACTACGGGGGTGCCCACAGGAACCATTGGGTAGAGCTCCTCAATGTCGCGGTTGAGCATCCTGATGCAGCCGCCCGATTTTCGCTGGCTCACAGTCCATGGCTTATTGGTTCCATGTATCCCGTACTTTCCCCAGGGAACATTGAGCCCCATCCATCTTGTGCCGAATCCCCCGGCCCATGCGGCCTTGTCTACGACCTTGAACTGCCCTACAGGCGTAGGCGTGGCTGGTTTTCCGATTCCGACCCGGTACTGCTTGAGGGGCAGCCCGTCCTCGAGTAATGTGATGGTCAAGTTGGAGGTATCGATCAGAAGAGCGCGCCACCCCGAAGGCAGCTGGCCGCTTATCTTTGCGGTGGGAATCAGATCACCGCTTGGCCCGAGTGAAGCTGCGATTACGGGTTCGCATGCCTGTCCAAGTGTCATCCATACCGACATGTCTACTATGCCATCTTCGGGCAACCCTACACTGGCTTGAAATGTCCGTACCGACCTGTCGGTCACGGGCCCGAAGACTCCGTCAGCGGGTCCTGTGAGAAACCCTGCCACTGCCAGGCCTTCCTGTAAGTCGCGCACTTGTTCGCCAATGATTCTGGGTTCACACAACTGCAACATGTGCAGCTCACCGCATTCGCAGAGTTTCACAGATTCGGGGCCTATGTCGGGGGCGATTCCTCCGCCTTCTCCAACGGACAATCCAGTCCCGGCTTCCAGCTGGTGCCCCTGTGATAGCTGCGACAGCTTCGTTTCGTCGTCAGCGAGCTCGCCCTCAATCTCGACGGGCGCCTCTGAGATCCTTGGGGAGTACCCTCTGGAAAATACAACGGCGCATATGATGCCGACAAGGATCAAGGTTGCCAGGCTTAGGGGAAAACGACTGCCTCGATTCTCTTCTCCATGGCTTCTCGTCAATGCAAACCACCCACTAGAAGGCGATGTGTGTCTAGCATAGTCTTTCCAGCAACATCATGGTTCACGCATGCCAGAAAGCAGGTATGAGGAGAAAAGACTAGAATACATATTCGGATAGTCAATGACGGCCGGCCAACTGCCGACACAGCTGAAGGGGGCTTATGGATGCGGGGAGAGATGCGGGCGATATCGAAAACAAGGCCCGAACCGGGCGCAGAGCAAATAGTGGCGCCGATTCCTCAGCCGGGAGTGGGAGAAGTTTTGGTCCGGGTGCGTGCGACGGCCATTTGCGGCACTGACGTCCACATTTATGAGTGGGATCCGTGGTCGCAGGCACGAGTAGTCACTCCCAGGATCTTTGGGCATGAGTTCTGCGGAGACGTTGTGGAAGTAGGAGAGGGCGTAACCAAGGTTAAAGAAGGTCAATTCGTGTCTGTGGAGACGCACACGGCATGTGGCAAGTGCTTCTATTGTTTGACAGGGCTTGCTCACATCTGCCAGGATGCGAAGATCATGGGCATAGACCGTGATGGATGTTTCGCTGAGTATGTTGTTGTTCCAGAGTTCAACTGCTGGATATGGGATATCGATATATCAGATGAAGTAGCGGCAATTCAGGATCCGTTTGGAAATGCAGTTCATACAACTCTTGCTACTGACCTTGTAGGCAAGACAGTTCTCATAACCGGAATGGGCCCCATTGGCCTGTGCGCCATTAGTGTGGCCAAAGCGGCCGGGGCAACGGAAGTGTACGTGACTGATGTGTCTGACTACAGGCTTGACCTGGCTCGGAAGCTCGGGGCGGATCTTGCGATCAATCCGAAGCGGGAGGATCCTGTGTCAGCTGTGCGCGATGCTACACGAGGGGTTGGGGCGGATGTGCTTCTCGAGATGTCGGGAAACCCCAGCGCCATTGTTCAGGGCTTTGACGCTCTGAGAAAGGCCGGTTTTGCCTCGCTATTGGGAATTCCGTCTGAGCCGATCAAGTTGGATTTGGCCAATGCCATCGTGTTCAAGAGCGCTACGGTGCAGGGCATCAATGGCCGAAGGATGTTTGAAACATGGTTCCAGGCAAGGTCACTGCTTAAGGCGGGCCTTGATATCACCCCAGTGATAACCCACAAGATGAGTCTGTGGGACGACTTTGACAAGGGAATGGAGCTCATGATCTCCGGCCAATGCGGCAAGGTAATTCTGTATCCGTAGTCGTTTAAGGCTGGAGTTTTTTAGAGAATCGGGCGGGAGCTTGGCATTGGCTGATGCGTTGGCTGAAGTTGAAGTTTGCGAGAAATACCCAGTGCAGCACTGACCGCCACTCCGGGGGGATGTTATTTGCCAGAAGTCACCTATTCTGAAGAAACACTTAAGGCCCAGGACGGCACTGAACTCTTTTGCCGGGTGTGGAAGGGCGGGAGCGTGGAGGGTGAACCTGCTCTGAAGGCGCGCTCCACAATCGTCATAGCACACGGGTTTGCCGATCATTCTGGCAGGTATGAGCATGTTGCGGAGTTCTTCGCCAAGAAAGGACATGTCGTTTACGCCTATGACCACCGGGGGCAGGGGAAGTCAGGAGGCGTGCGGGGGCATGTCAACAGATTCTCGCAGTTCTATGATGATTGCTGGTTTGTGATCCGCAGGGTCAAGGGACGCAATCCCGGGAAGAAATGCTTCTTGCTAGGGCACTCGATGGGCGGGCTGATTGCCCTGGGCTATGCAGCCAGACGTCCGAAGACGATAAACGGCTTGATAGTGACTTCGCCGCTCGTGGCTTTGCGCATGAAGGTTTCGCCGGTAAAGAAGGGTTTCGGTAAGCTCGTGTCGGGGCTCTTTCCGAAGCTGGCTCTTGACCCAGGGATGGTGGCAGAGGACTTGTCGCATGATCTGGATGTAGTAGAAGCCTACAAGAAGGACCCGATCCGCTCCCCCAAGGTCACGACCAGGTTCTATGTAGAGCTCGACAGGACCATGAAGACGGTGGGGAGTCTGGCGAAGTCTATTGCAACTCCATGCCTGTTCATGCTTGGAGGGGATGATGCGGTCTGTTCCACAGATGCGACGGTGAGGTTCTACGAGAGTATCCCTGAGACTATTGACAAGAAGCTGATAGTCTGGGATGGGCTCTACCATGAGATCTTGAACGAGCCGGAGAAGGATCAAGTGCTTCGTGTGATGGCGGAATGGATTGCAGAGCGGGAAGGCAGATAGTGCCTGGACTGAGCGGGGACGAGCCCCAGCGGTACAGCAGGCAGATACGCCTCGCCGGAGTGGGCGAGGCTGGCCAGGGGAGAATCAGAGCTGCCAGAGTCTTGATTGTAGGCGTTGGCGGCCTGGGTTCTCCCGTTGCTCTGTACCTGGCCGCAGCCGGGGTGGGTACCATCGGCCTTGTTGACCCGGATGCGGTGGAGCTTTCAAATTTGCAGAGGCAGATAGCTCACACCGCCTGCGACATAGGACGGCTCAAGGTAGATTCTGCCCGGGATAGGATCGCGGCACTAAATCCGGAAGTGCGGGTTGAAAAGTGGGCCATGGCGCTCGATGCTGATAACGCAGGGGACTTGGTGGGACGGTATGACGTAGTGGTTGACGCCCTGGATTCCATTGGAGCAAGATTTGTGCTGAACGACGCGTGTGCGGCAGCTGGGAAACCCTTCGTCCATGGAGCGGTGCTGGGCTGGACCGGCGAAGCCATGACATATGT
>JAQVXE010000098.1:0-5695 GCA_028709305.1 Bacillota bacterium
AACCTGAACCGCGGGATGCTCACATCGACTCTAGCGGGACAAAGCGCCTCCAAAACCGACTGAATCCCATCAGTTTGCATGGCTTCCTCAAACTTCGATAAGCTGGAATCAGGTTTCGGCAGCAAGATGGTCATGGCAAGTTCATTGCCGCTGTAGGGCAGCTCCAATACCTGTGCATTGCTTGTTTCGCCGTACTTGAATTTCCCTATCTGATGCATGAACGGGACAACAGCTTGCTCCTCGTTGGATAGATAAAACGAAGCTTCCTCGGTCTGTTCTGGACTGAACTGCTGCTCCCATTGGCCCTTGAAGTAGATGGCGTTGGTGAGCACTAAACGGGTCAATGGATCAAGCACCCGCGGCGCTATCAGGTCAACGATCTTGTGCTCGGTCTTCTCCTCCACCCAGCGATTGATGATCAATCGAGCCTCCTCAGTGCGGTTGACGAAGTCTACCTCCTTAAGCCCTGCATCGTAACACCTTTCGGCGATGGATATATACTCAGGCAGAAATCTGAGGCCGACCTGGCTCCACAATGCATTGGCAACTGATAACTGGTATCCCTTTCCCCCAGCGTTAAGTAGTTTGCTAAGCTCAGAGAACGACTGATGAAGTCGGTCGGGAGGCAAATCGTAGTGGAGAACGTCGGCCATCTGTGCCGCTGTGTTGCCATGCGCTCCCGCATAAGTCATGGCCAGTGCTGAGGAAATGCTGTACGGTGAGATGAACAAGTTACCGTCACAAGATGACAAGGCTGAGTAGAGATCCAACGCAAACGCGTTGTTTCCTCTGACCAGTGCCTCCACGTCCTCGGCACTCACCGAGGACGGGCTCGCCATGGTACTGGCGAAAGCGAAAACGACCACAAGCCCCACAGCAATACGTAGTGCTCTTGTTCTGATTTTCACCTCTAGTTGCCTCCTCATAGTTAGTGTGCTGATTAGGGGTGCAAATTCGACAGAAGGATTCAGCGGTATTGACGCAATAATCGCCGTATGGTTCCCTTCGAATGCAATGCAAGCACAGGTCGAGGAGGTAGATACGACGGAAGCTGTCATTTGTCATGTGGATTACGATGTCACACGGTTCGTTCAAGGCCTAACTGAATCACGGGCGTCCATGGCGATACGTTCCGCCTGATGCCGATAGTCGCCAACGGCTTCGAATCCTGTGCCACCTGGTTCATGGCAATCTCAAGCAGCTGAATGCGCATGTGAATGCGACTATGGGAGTTTGGATGGGGACTTGGGAATGAAGGCCGAGCACCTGGCCCGGATGACCCACCAGTGGGTCATCCCCTCCCTGAACATTGGTGCCTGACACCATAGCCAACCGATTCGGATATCAGAGGCGGTGCGCAAGGCCACGCCAGATCCACCTACCGTATCCGGACACTTGATACTCTTGCTGGCATAATTGAGGCCGTCAAGCTCCTTAAGGTTACTCTTTGGCCAACCTTCCGAAAAGCCAAGATGACAGTCGACAAGCCTGTGTACTTTGGGTCGCAAGTGTGACGGGATACCAGGCGCCAAGATGCTCTGGCCCTCCTGTAGGGCACTGTTCATAGCAGTTGCTTGTACCATTCATCATTTTCTCCATAATAGTAAAGCTCACTGAGCGTATCTGACTCAAAAACTTTCAGCATCTCCTCAAAACCCTTGGCTAACACGTAATCAGCAACCTCATCCCGGTTTATCCAAAACACATCTCCTTCATCCGATGACTGGAGATCCCCTTCAAACTGATTGGTCTTGAAGAATAGCACAACATATCGCTCATCATCATTCGTCTGAAATTGCTTAATACCGCATAGCACAGGATTCTTGATTGATAATCCTGTTTCTTCGTGGATTTCACGTATAACAGCACGTGAAAATGATTCGCCTTTTTTTACGTGTCCTCCGGGAAAAGTAACACCTGGCCAGTCGGGATCAAGCCGATCCTGTACAAGGATATTGTTCTCTGCCTCATACACCATACACATGGCAGTCAAGATCACTTTTTCGCTTCTACTCATCAGCGCTGATATCCCCAATCAAAAGGACTGTGCTGCATCTATAGGTTAAGTTCTTACTAGATCCTCACGTTCCTTCCTGACCTACTAGCCTGCGTCACGATACGTGCTGGGCGTCTTCAGACGTCGCGGCGTACTTTGGATGCGGAAAGCGACCTGCATCTACATCCGACTCTAAGATCCGCGTGGATGCCGTGCGGCAAGCTGATGCGAGTCCCGCCACCCTGCAGGAACGAGAAGAAGAGCGTATTCAGAGCAATGAACATCCGCACTGGCACATCCGTGCACCTCGTTTTCGACAGAACACAAGCACTACGTTGGGGACGTCCCGTGCGATTTCAGGGTTAGGCTGCCCGAAGAAGTGAAGGCAGCAGCAAAGAACCCTCCCCCTCCGACGAAGCCAAGAGGCATTCCGCAGGGGTAAGCCTGCGACATAGAGGGTGTCCTTAGTGTAACGGGCGGAACGAGCCACAGCATAGCCCTGAAAGAAGACGGCACCGTCTGGACATGGGGCAAGGATGAAAAAGGGCAGCTCGGAACGGGCAAAGCTGGCAGCGGCGGGACTCCTGTCATGGTGCCAATCCGAGGCAAGGCCATCGATATCGATGCCGGCAGCAACTTCAGCATGGCGCTAACCGACGACAAGAGTGTGTGGACGTGGGGCGACAACAGTTCCGGCCAGCTAGGGACTGGCGGGAATGCCAGCCTCTCGGCGCCTTCAAAGGTGAGTTCGCTCAAGAACATAGTCTTGATAAGTTGCGGAACCCATCATGCTCTGGCGTTGGCCGAAAACGGCGACCTGTGGGCATGGGGATGGAATATCATGGGCCAGCTCGGCGATAAGTCCTTTGAGGGCAGAGCCAAGCCGGTCAAGGTCACCATTAGATAGCTGCTGCAGGACGCAGTATGTATCGGGAATGAGCGGGCCACGGCTGGCTGGGCCCGCCCTACTGTTCAATCCCAAGGCTTGACGTTGTTTGGGTTCTTGGCCCTACTATCGAGCCGAGGTTGGCTGACCCTTCGAGGGACTGGCCGGCCGACAGCGGACCTATGCCTGTCTTCACTCCAAGTTCTCCCCTGTCGGTCCAGCCGGTGAAATTGCCGTCTTTATCAAAGCGGAGCGTCAGCCCGCCCTTGGCCGATAGCTCTCCCTTCGCGGGGCCGACCCCGGCGCCCGCCTTGGCTCCCACTAGTACGCTGATCTCTGATTCGCCCGTCTTGAAGTTCTGTTTGTACGCCCCGCCTACTCCTGCCAAAAACTCCAGCTCCCAGCTATCGCAATCCACGGAAAATGATGCAGGTCCAATGCCGAACGTCAGCTTATTCTTGAGCTCGCATTTCTTGGCTTCCTTCTTCGGTATGGTCAGTTCTCCGACGGGTTGCAGCTTGAACTGGCTCAAGTCCTCGTCTTTACCGGCTATTGGGGCGATGTAGTCAGCGAGCGCATAGGCTTGGGGAAGTGTCGAAAAGTCCAGGGCCAGGGGCAAGAAGCATGAGTATACGGTAAGCTCTCGAATCTTGTTGACGTAGTCAATCACGTCCTGGTCGTATATGCCGGCTGTCACCTGATCCGACATCTTCCAGTACTCCCGGAGCAGCGACTTCAGACGACCGTAGGTGTCGAGTGTGAGGTCTCTCCACGCGTAGAAGTGGGAGTCGGCAATCTGGCCTCCCAGCTTGTTGATGGTCTGGGCGAGTACCTTCGCTTCGTATATCTGGTTTGCCATGATCTTCTGCTCTAGCTGCTTGTACTGACCGCCTTCTTTCAGCTCGGTCATCTCGCGTTCGTACCGCTCATCTATCTGTTTGCGGCGGGCAGCACTTTGGGTGAGTTCTTGCGCGATCATGTCCGCATAGTAGTCGTTTACCAGCTCCAGCATGAAGAGCTTCTGCCCGTATTCAGGCTTTAGCCTTATGCCCTGGGGAAGACTGCTGGGCGAATCGTAGTCCGATTCGTCATCAAAGCCATCCTCGTCATCCCATTCGCCATCATCCCAGTCATAATCATCCCAGTCGTCATCCCCGAACGAAGAATCGCCGGGCATTTGATCAAACAGGTCCTCGCCCATGCCACTTGCGAGCTCCTCCGGATGATACTGAATCGCGAATACGAGTGCGCCGAAGAGGCCCTCGTTCACAATCCTCTGAGCCATGGGCAAAAGGCCAGGCGCTGCGGCCAAAAAGGCCATGCGGCTTTCCCATTTGGGGAAAGTGGGCAGTACTAGCCTGTCGCCCTGAGGCAGGGAGTCATCTCCAGGATGATCGGGCGAACCATCGCCATCCTGCGAATCGGCCATGCCTTCGTCTAGGATGACGTCCCAGAAAGGCCTGCCGACTGACCCTCCGCACCCTTTCGCTCCCATATACACCTGGCGCATCGACGGCACAAAGCCCCCGCGAGCAGCTTTGGCAAGCTCATCCATGGCCAGGTTGCCGTTGCCTCGTTTGACCCAGATTATGCTCATGCCATAGTGAGCAGCATCGAAGTCGGCATCACAGGCAATGGCTTTGCTGTAAGAAATCTCTGCTTCGCTGAGCATGTCCTTGTCAAGATACGAGTTGCCCAGGTTGGTCAGGATCACCGGGGAGTAGGGCGCAATGCTATCGGCGTGCAGTAGCACTTCGATCGATTCATCAAGCCGCCCAATGGAGCGCAATGCGGCTGCGAAGTTGTTAACTACCAGAGGATCGCTAGGCGCTGCCTGAGCTGCTGCAGCGGCGAGCGCGACAGGCATGTGGTAGGACGAGGCTGTGGCCGAGATGATCACCGCCGCCGACGAGGTTTCCCTCGCGCTTTCCAGCACTCCGGGTCCGTCGACGCCAAAACCTGCAATCCGATCATCGACATAACCTCTCTCGTCAGGGTCGAGTCTGCCATAGTACTCTTCCAGGACTTTCTGAGTCAGTGCAGCAAAGCCTTCCGCTGAGAAGCCGTATTCCGCGTCATGCCCTGTGGCTGCCTGCGCTCCAGCTGCGAAAAGGCAGCACATAGCGCACACAATAGCAATAGTTCTGGCAGTCAATCTCGGCCTTAGTTTCATATTTCTCTCAGCACCCCCGTCCGTCAACATTACTGGCTGCCTTCTCATTCGCGCAACACCGGGGCAATTCCTCCAGCCAATATCCCATTCTTTGCAGGGGCAGGGGCGCCTCCGCGGTGCGGGGGAGACGCCTCGGCGATTATGTGCTGTTCGAAGCGATTTGCTTCCTGTCTTCTTTCAGCGTGTGGCGGTAATGGAAACTCGGCGGGGCATCTGGGACGCAAGTGCGACGGGATGACAGGTGTCATGACGCTCTGGCAATTCATCAATCTAGTGAGGCTAGGTGTTTCCTGACAGCGATGCAAGAGACCCTGGCGTTTTCCACAGTACTAGGTGGGCGTCTGCATCGTCAATCGTGCGAACCGCATCGTGGTCGGCGAGATTACGAAGATCAAAGGCTTCAAGGAAGTACCAGCGAAGGGAGGCGTCCAGGATCCCAGTCTTGACAAAGTGTTTACCAATGAGCTCACAATCTCACTCCCTCCCTGCGGACATTGAGCAGAAACGGTGTCTTGCCCGAACGGTACTCATCGATTCCCATAGGAACCAAGGAGATTACCGTATCGTATTGGAGGGACAGGTCTGCGATGGCTGCAGAATAGCCTCCGATAGCTACCGCGTACTACACACGTCGCACCGC
>JAQVXE010000098.1:5795-7070 GCA_028709305.1 Bacillota bacterium
CCGACTTCAAGCTGCGGTACCTTATGATTCGATCCACTCGGCTGCCCAAATCAATTGCTCCATCCACGGCGGAATTGGTTCAGTCGCTTCACTATCTGCTCAACACTCATCCCGTGTTTGCGAGGAGTCAGCTTGCGGACGGTTTCTTTGAACTTTGCCAGCTTCTTGTGGTATATGATGAACCCAAGGCAGGGCACGCCCTCATAGACGCTGGTTATGTGCGTTTTATCCCTGTCCACAACGAGCTCTAGCTCGCCTTCAAGGATTTCACACGCTATCTCCAAGAACCTCTCCGCCTTTGCCACCGCCTGGTGGCACGAACGCCCGGGCCAGTATCCATAGCTCGATGGATGGAATCCGGGGGCGAAGATCGGCTGAAGCACGTCAAGCAGAGCTTGCTGTCTGGCTTCGGTATCTCCACCCGCCGCACCGGACTTGGCTCGTAAGATCCTGATCTGAGCTCCTGATGAATCTCTGCCAGCTTGGCCTCCAGGTTCTCGCCAAAGGCTTCCTTCAGACCCCGCCGTTACCGGCGACACCCTTGCCTTTGGGTTGTCTTCCCGCTGGTTGGGTGACAAGACTTCTTTCACTCCATCAGCTCGACAAACATGCCGGTCGAACAAAACGCCAGGCAGAAGTTGCTCTGCCTGGCGTTTATGCCTCTATTCTACGTGAATACCGTAAGTTCGCACTGCAAGGTTCGGTTAGGATATCACCAAGAAGAAGTTAATCCCATCTCATACCGCCAGCTTCCAGGTTTGTCGCCTCGCGCTGGAGCATATGCAGCAGTAAGGCCAACACTTTGCCCCACTGGCGTAAGGTATCTCACTAGCACACCTGGATTCCATAGCGTCAGCGTAGTCCCATCACCATAGGAGCAATCCCACGAGCGCGCGATTGCAGTTTGGGTATCAAGAGGTTGAGGAACATCAGAAGCTTCACCCAGTCGGCATTGCTGGGCAGCAGCATAGCAGATGGAGACCCATACATGCGAGCCAAACCCGTTGCCTTGCTCGTGGAGTCCACCTAGTTGTCTTCATCCAACCCACATGGATACGAAGCACCCGCAACTGTCGCACAGGAGTCTGCACACGTTGTTCGGGCAAGCCCACTTGCCCCAACTGCTCATCTTGTGCGCCGAGTCATAATAATGCCTGCCAGCGCCAAGACAATGCCTGTGATTGCAAGCGGAATATAGATGTGATCTGCGATGCTTACCACAAACCTATCAGTTACAGACAATAGAACATATATCAGCACCCCTGCCGATGTGAT
>JAQVXE010000099.1 GCA_028709305.1 Bacillota bacterium
GCCGGATGCTGGAGATCATGGAAGAACGGGCCGGAGATGCTGATCTCGGAAATCAGACCATCGGAATCAACCATGGCGATGACCTGGAAGGCGCACTCAAGCTGAAAGAAATGATCGAGGAGAGATATGGCTGCCGAGACTTCGTAGTGAACATCATAGGATGTGCAATAGGCGCACATTCAGGCCCGGGAACACTGTCAGTATTCTTCTTGAATGAGAAACCGGGTCAAGAGTTTTGAACCCGGATGCCTTGGAAGCATGCCCGATAGGCTATAACTTGGCTTTCCTGGAAACACGTTCCCTTATCTCTCACCTGAGGATCCTGGCTGTTCTCTGGCGAATCACAGGTGGCGTAGGGCTGGGGGGCCCGAAGAAGCCCCCCAGAGCTTTGAACCAGCCAGGGTGAGGCGAGCCTCGCAATAGGCCCTGCTATTTGCTGAGCAACAGCTCTACTGTGTTCTCAAGAATCTCTGGCATTACCTCAAAGGAATAGGGTATGTTGACCCTTTCAGTGAACTTATGGGCATCCTTGCCCCAAGGGCCGATGTTGACAACTGGGACATTCAGTTTCCGTATTGACTCAACAGGCAGCGAGTATATCTCATTCCATCCCGGCATGTTATTGACCAAGGCGTTGATGGCTTCAGGGTTGTGCGAGATAGAGCAGTAGCTCAGATCAGAGATATAGGGATAGAACTTCTTCACCTCGAACTTGTATGGAGACCCGGCAGACACCTGTTCCACAGCCTCATCTACAGCCACAAGCAATCTCTTCTCGTTCTCATCTTCGCCTTTCACGTAGATGTGCGGATAATACGGAGGTGCATAGAACAGAATCACTGCTGGATTCTTGTTCGACCAATGCCTATGGAGTTCCCTAACAACCTGGAGGCTGTATATCCTGTCGTCGGGTTTATCCTGCAAGAGCCCTTGTTTCAACTTCTCGAGTGATTCGTCGATACTATCGCCCATTTCGGCTTTGACCGCCGCATAGAGTTCTTCGAAGGTAAGAACCTGCACTTGCCAGGGTAGTTCCTTGTGGGGGACGCCGGCAGCCTTGCAGTAGCGCTCGTACTCGTGATTGAGCTTGTCCAGTGCATTCTGGAACGCCTTTCCAGCGCTAACCTTCATCTTCGCCAGCACGTCGTTTGGCTGGCTGCTATGGGTGGAGTAGTTGAAATAGACGTAAGCTTCATTGACTGTTTGCACCGAGTACTCCGCTTTCAGATCGCGCATGCTAAGGCTGATCGGGGGAACGGTAACTTCGTTTTCCACAACGTCACACAGATCGAAATTCAGGTCGATCTCGCTGAGAATCTCGGCCGCGAGCAGATTGGCATCGAGTCCTTCAAAGGCTTGGCCCACATGGGTCTCCTTGCCGCAAACGTAGAAGAAGGGCAGTATTTTCCCTACGGTTCCTATGTAAATGTACTTCTTGTCGTCTCCTGGGAAGTGGGGTGCCATGTAATCGGTATCTACAGCGGCTATGTAATCCAGGCTGTGGGTTTCTGCAAGCCGCGCCAGCTCATCTACGGCCGCAAGCATGCCGCTGGAGTTGCCCTCCTCATCGGGCACGGCTACGAACACCACGTTCCCTGTAAGATCGCCGACGTTTTCCGAAAGCTTCTTCATGAGGGCCATATGAGCTGCCACTCCGGCCTTCATATCGAATATTCCCCTTCCGAACATCCAGTCGCCGCTCTCAAGGTCGCTCAGAGTCTCCTCGTCAAGGTCTCTCTCTCTGAGGAGCTCTTTAAGCTTCTCGGGTTCGGTGGCATATTCTTTGATGTTACCGTAGTCTTCAATGCCCACAGTGTCCATGTGACCTATGAGAACCACGGTCTTCTTTGAATGTCCCTTTTCTCCCTTTACGAGGGCTACCACGTTCTTTCTGCCCAACGCGTCACCTCGTATCTCTGAAAGCTCGAGGTGCTCGGGGTGTTCTGTGTAGTAGTCAAGGGCCTTGAAAAATTCGTGAATCTTTTTAGCAACCTCTATTTCGCCGGATGTGCCCACTACACTGGTGATCCTGGCAAGGTCCAGGGTGATCTGCTGGATCAACTCTTTTTTCAATATTCAACCCCTCCTGATATCATTTCCCACGGTCTTCAGGGCCATTGCATAGAGTGCTGCCCCTGCGCTGCACCTGATTTGGCAGCTAGCCAAACCACTTATCCATGCTCTAGAGCAAGAAACACACCCCAGACTCTCCTAACACTCGATTAGATGCCCTGGCTCAAGCAGGTGAACCTCAACTCCAGGCGCTTTTTCCGCCACAACGTTTGCGAACTCTCTTGCATCTTGAACGAGTATGGGGAATGTCTTGTAATGCATGGGTACCACTTTCCTAGGCTTGAGCATCTCCACGGCCCAGGCGGCCTGCAGGGGATCCATCACGAATACACTTCCAATAGGGAGAAGTGCGAGATCAATGGGATAGATCTCCCCCAGAAGCTTCATGTCTGCAAAAACCCCCGTATCTCCTGCGTGGTAGATCCTCTTGCCATCCTCTGTTGTAATAATGAAGCCGCAAGGGGAGCCCGCCCCTGCAGAGTGGAAGGCCTGGACCATGGTTACTCTGATTCCCGCAACCTCCACGGTGCCTCCAATATTCATGCCCGTTCCGAAGATGAAATTCTTCTCTGCAACTCCAGCCTCTTGAAGCTTCCCGAGCAGTTCGGGTTGGGTCAAAATAGCGGCTTCGGAGCCGTCAACTAGGAAGGGCACATCTTCTCCAACATGATCGGCGTGATCATGGGTGATGAGGATCAGATCGGGATCCTTAAGCTCTTCCTTTTTCACAGGACAGAGCGGATTGCCTGTGATCCAGGGGTCAATAAGGATCTTCTTCTCGCCGCTGGTTGTGATCTCAAACGCAGCGTGTCCGAGAAATCTTACTTTGTTGGCCACAAGAATGACACCTCCCGTCTTGGCACTGCCTGCATTCTCAAAGCATGGGCCTTACGTCGGGCTTTCCTTTATTAGCCCTATCAGGTACCTATCATGAATACCATGCACTTATGCATACTCTTCTATGACCCTGGCCTGGCTTCCTCCATGCCTATGCTCATTGCTAACGTGCTTGATGAAAACGTGAGATTCGCCGGAACCGCAAACCCCAATTAAGCGCTGCCTTGCCCAAAAGGGCAACTGGTTGCAGTTTGCGACTATCGACATGCTCGTAGGCGGGATTCTGTATCCACTTACCACCCAATGTGGAGGTATTGCCGGCAAGATTGACACTTGTGTGCCTTTCATGAAAAGGGAGACGGGCAACGGCGTGGTGGCCATCATGCTTGTCGCAATATGGTATCAAGGACAGAAGAACAACGGCGTCACAATGTATGACGTGGGGGGTCTCCTTCGACAAGGAGAAGACGAAGATCGATTAGATGTACCTCGTGCAGGGCTTCTTCCTGTATCTGATACCTGCGTTGCTCTTCTTCTGCTAGGCGCGGCAGAAGGAGCACGGTACCCCAGGAACGACCCAGCGCCTATGAGTTGCACGATCACGAAGCTTGTTCCGGCGCGATGCGCCTTCAGTAATTTGCTCGCCTCCCATTGCGATTACTTATCTATCGCAATGGGAGTGCAAGCAAACATGGGGGAACAGCAGTTCGATAAGGAATTCAGCCCATTAGGGGGACCTCTGGAGGTATTTGGTTATCCTTAACCGACAATGGTCCCCGCTTCTTATGTAGCTATTTCTGGCCATAGGTCTTGAATTTCATCTTGACAGCTTCCATTTCCTCTACAGGCAGTACCACGGGTTTGCCGATAGCCATGGTTTGGCAATACAACCGAGCGCAGAATTCTATCTGATCGGCAGTTGCAAATGCAGTGGCGATATCACTACCCACCGCTAGCAGACCGTGATTTGAAAGCAGAGTGGCATTGTATTGCTTGCCCATGGCTTTGTAAGCGTTTCCGGCAAGCTCTGGAGTGCCGTATGTAGCATAATCGGCACAGGGCACCTTCTCACCACAGAAAGCTACCAGGTAATGAACTGAAGGGATCTCCCAATTCAAGCAGGAGATAGTGGTGGAGTAGATGCAATGGGTATGGACAACTGCCTGCACATCGTCGCGATTCTGATAGAAGACGCGGTGCATATCATATTCACTGGAGGGACGCTTATCTCCGTCGACTGTGTTGCCTTCGAGGTCCATGATCACTATGTCTTCCGCCTGTATATCCATGTAATCGATTCCGCTGGGCGTAATAGCCATGAGGCCCTTTTCCCTATTGAAGATGCTTATGTTGCCTCCGGTGCCTGTGGTCAGGCCCGTTTCAATCAGTTTCCTCCCATATTCCCTGACGAGCTCTCTTTCTTCTCGCATTAACAACGTACTCATCTCCCGTAGCAATTTAGTAGGTTCACAGCTTTTGATATAGCTTCTTCAGACTTGGGTACAGTTCCTTGAATATTGCATAGTTTTTCATGTAAGGCATGGAAAGATCCTCTATGTAGAGAGTTTCCTTGATCCTAACCAATTCATTAGCAGCCTCTTGAGGGTTGTTGTACATGCCTAATGCCAGTCCGCAGAGGATTGAACTACCCAGAGCTGCTGTCTCTTTGGCTTCTACGGTGCTTATTGTTCTATTAAGCACAGCGGCCAGGATACTTCTCCACTCCTGACTCTTGCTGCCTCCGCCCAAGAGCCGTAGTTCGTTTACACTTATACCCAGGGACTCCAACGATTCCAGGTTGTTCTTGAACGCGAAGCTTACGCCTTCCATAATCGACTTAACGAAGTGGTATTTCGTGTGGTTAAGGCTAATGCCAAAGAAGACTCCTCTGGCTTTTGAATCCCAATAGGGGGTCCGTTCTCCCATCAAGTACGGTAAGAAGACTAGGCCTGCAGAGCCATCCTCGATCGTTTCAATCTTCCTATTGTAATCATCGAAGATGTCAGGACCAGCTTCCCTGTCGAAGGCCCTTCTGAACCAGTTCAAAGATTCGCCCGCGGTCTGCATTACACCTAAATTAACCCATTGCCCGGGAAGGCAGTAGTTCCAACACGAGGTTCCACCATACTGATCAGGCATGGGTTTGTCGGACAACACGGAGAGAACGCCGGCTGTTCCGATAATCGCTGAAGCCTGGTTAGGATTGACTACACCGGCTCCGAGGGAAGTAGCTGCATGATCTGCACAGCCGTTTATTACCGGTGTACCCTCTGGAATACCCGTAGCGCGGGAGGCTTCCTTTACGACTGCGCCAACTACGGTGGCTGATTCCCCTATTTCAGGCATTAAGGAAGCGTCTATTCCGAAGAAGCTGAACATCTCCTCTGACCATGTTTTGCTGCAGACATCAAAGAGCATGGTTCCGGCACCGTCGGAGTAGTCAGTGATCATCTCTCTAGTCAACATGTATTTGAGGTAGTCCTTGGCCAGAAGTATTTTGGCGGTTTTGCTGTATATCTCGGGCTCATGTTCTTGAACCCATTTGATGTTGGGAGCAGTGTAAGTTGTGTTGAGGAAGTTAGAGGTGTGCTCAAAAACGAACTTCCTGTTCTCCTCTTTTCCGTTGATCTCCTCAACGACCTTGCTGCTTCTTTGATCCATCCAGGTTATGGCATTGCGCAATGGACAGCCGTTCTTGTCAAGGTAAACCTGGGTATGCATCTGCCCATCAACGCCGATGCAGGCAATATCCTTGGCCAAGTGGGAGTTTCTTTCGATAAGCTCCTTGGATACTATGCAAAGCTGTTCCCACCAGTCTTGTGGACGTTGCTCTGCATAACCGTCACTGGGATTCAGAAGCTTGTAACCAGCGTAACCTTTATCTATTACCTTGCCATCATCACGCATGAGGATGATACTGGTTCCCGTTGTCCCTAGATCTATGCCCAGGAAATAGTTTGACATTTGCCTCCCCCCCTAGTAATCACATTGCTGCCGACAAGCATTGCTACTTGATTTCCCGTGTTTCATTCACAATTCCTAAGGCTTTTCTTCCTTGAGAGACGTCACCTCCACCCGTAATGTTAGACATAAAGACCTGTAAACCCTTTTTATCATCAGCAAATATCTGTGCATACTTGCGAAAACACAGATACCATATATGTGGAGGCATGTGCGAGGTAAGCCTGGGTCTGAAGTGTACGAGGGACGTGTTCTGTGCGCTGCAGAGGCTATGGATTCTTGCCCTGAGGCCCAATCCGCGGTGCAGGAACGTCATCTGCCTGCGAGGGAGAATCCTGAGTTTGCCATGAATCCGTCTATCGTGAACAGCTTGCACGGGAAGATGTTCTGGCCCTAGCATGGCGTTGGCGAAGAGAACCCTGAATGTCGGATCGCTGATGGGCCCGGCAACCTAGGCCAGACACCCGGGTTAAACAAATAGAAACCAGAATATAAAAGAAGAAAAGAGGATTTCCCAATCTCGTGTTTAATAAGATACTAGCAAAACAAATTACTTAGACGGTTGAATCGCCTATACGAGACAGGATTAGCCTGAACCATCAGTCATTCATGTTCTCGTATTGTGAAAAACCAAATGCTTGATCGGACTAACACATATGCGATATTCATGTTGGCAACATAGTCACTACATATTCCGAACGGTTTTCGTAAGTATGCGGAATCGGGCTGTCGACAAGGCATAGGATTCTTAACGACTGATCGGTCCATGGGTTGATGCACTATGCGTTGGAGGTGAATGTGTACATTGGAAACTCTTGTTCTAATGGAGGGCATTGATAAGAGCTTCCCTGGTGTCAAGGCGCTAAATCAAGCCAAATGTTAATGGCCAAGTTACAATGGGCTTAAATGGCCACGAAAAATCCCCACAAATGGCCATCGAGCTAAAAAAGTAAAAGCCCGCTCTCTCTCGAAGTTAATTGGTAACCACGGCCAATACGGCTT
>JAQVXE010000016.1:0-5960 GCA_028709305.1 Bacillota bacterium
ATCAACAAGAAATATCCGAACATCAGAGTTGTTGATGTGCAATATGGTGATGGAGATGAGTACAAATCCATTAACGTTGCTAAGTCTTTGGTACAGGCTCACCCGAATATCAAGGGCATATTTGGATGCTCAAATGCGTGTGCTGTAGGCATTGGAACTGCCATCAGGGAAATGAACAAGGTAGGGAAAATTGTCGGCATTGGATACGATTCCGGCAAGCTGCAGAAGGATTTTGTTAGGAATGGCGTCTTGGCAGGTTCTATTTCGCAGGATCCCATAGGCATTGGCTATAAGGTTGTTGAGGCTGCTATTAAGGTAAGCAACGGTGAAGATGTTGAATCGTTTATAGATACGGGCTTCAAGTGGTACGACAAGTCAAATATGGATGATGAAGATATTGCACCGTTGCTGTACGAGTAGAGCACGTGAATTGCAGGATGTTCACTACAGCAATCAATCATACTTTTAGAAGGAGAAGTGAGATACTGTGAAGGCGTTAGTGAAGTACGCAAAAGGACCAGGAAATCTTGAGATTAGAGAAATACCAATCCCCAAGATAGGGCCAGACGACGTGCTTATGAAGGTACATGCATCTGGAATATGCGGTACTGATGTACATATATACCATGATGAATATAGCATATATCAACCGCCCCTAACAATTGGGCACGAGTTCTCGGCAGTAGTAGCAGACGTTGGCAAGAACGTCACGCACGTAAAGCCCGGAGACAGAGTAGTATCTGACCTTATGACTGAGAAGGGTCTTATGGGTAACGACGTAGTAGACGGGGCCCATGCCGAGTATGTAGCCATGCCCAAGAACCAGATTCATAAGCTTCCTGACAACATCTCTCTTAGAGAGGCTGCTTTGATGGAGCTAGTTGCCTGCTGTCAGCATGGTCTGCTCGAGCGAACGAGAATCAAGCCTGGAGACTTCGTGGTCATAACAGGACCTGGACCTATCGGTTGCATGATGGCTCAGATTGCAAGGCTACACTCTCCGAGGGCGATACTGATTACAGGACTAAGAGGCACCGATGAGTTCAGACTTTCGGTTGCGAAGAAATTCGCAGACTATGCACTCTTCAACGATGAAGATGTTGTAGAGACAGTAAGGGAACTCACAGATGGCAAGGGCGCAGATATAGCCATACAAGCGTCGGGTGCTGACGAAGCACTGCAGCAGTGTATTGACTTGGTGAAGATGGGCGGACAGATCAACAATTTCGGAGTATATGACAACGAAATGGTGTCGGCCAACCTAAGCCACATTGCGTGGAAATGCCTAGACGTAAAAGGAAGCTGGGGCTGGTGGGGCTATCCTGAAAAGGCAACGCGGACCACTGGCGGGGCTGTAACCTGGGAAAGAGCAATTAGAATTGCGGAGCTTGGGAAGATAGACTTCGACTCAATGATTACCCACGAAATCCCACTTGAGGATTGGAAAAAGGGATTTGAGATATGCGAACAGAGGAAGGGAGTCAAGGTACTACTTACAAGATAGTGTAATATAGACTATAGATGGATTAACATGGGTGGATGCCATCATGGCATCCACCCAGGCAAAAAGTGAGGTGAAAGTTCAGATGCTTGCCGAAGTAAGAAGAGAAAAGATTGTTGAAGAGGTTACGACTCTAAATCATGTGACTGTTAGTCAGTTGAGTAAGCTTTTCGGTCTTACAGAGGAAACGATTAGGAAGGATCTAGATATTCTCGATAACCGGGGGAAACTAAAGAGGATTCATGGGGGAGCCGTTTCTGTAAGTAGCAGGATCGAGACTCCCTATGAGGCTAGAAGACAGCTCAATGTTGAAGAGAAGCAGAGAATAGCGGAGAAGGCACTGAGGTTTATTGACGATGGGGATACCATTTTTGTGGACATAAGCAGTACGGTGATGTTCCTGGTGCGAAAACTGGCTCAATTCAACAACTTGACGGTTGTAACCAATTCGGCGCGTGCTGTCGTTGAATTACTAGAGTTGAATACAGAAAATAGGTTGAATATCATCTCAACCGGCGGACTTCTGAGAGAAGCTTCATGCTCGTTTATTGGGCCACTTACCATGAAAGTGATCAAGGAGTACAACGCCGACAAGTTGTTCGCATCATGCACGGGAATTGGCATAAAGCATGGCCTTACGGATTCAAACTACCTAGAGCACCAAGTCAAGTCAGTCATGGTAGAGAGAGCCGAAAAAACAATTATTCTTGCTGACCATACGAAATTTAAGCAAGCCGGACTTGTCAAATTTGCTGATCTAAAAGATGTTGACATGATAATAAGCGATGATTCTTTGGATGAGTCGATCAGAAGGGAGTTTGAGGAATACGGCGTAAGTATGTTTTAGTGTTTTCTGCAAATACTTTTTCTCTGTTACTGCAGACTCGTTTTGCAGCATCCCCCCAGGGAATTCTAAGAGTGATCTCTACTCTCTTCTGAACCTCATGGAGTTGCTTGATCAGGGCGGCCGTGCGAAAGAAGCGCACAGTCTTGCCCCCGTTGCAAGCCTGGGTACTGATTGCTGTATCTAGTGCGGGAACCGACAGTTCGCTCGGGAATCCAATCTCATCGGAGCAGTACCGATCAAACGTTTTCAATGAGTAGAAGCCTGCCTGTCATGATACATTTACGCAGCACGCCAAGCGCCTGGTGGGGGTTTCGCCCTGGCCGGAATCCATACGAGACGTCGAGGAAATCAGCCTCGAAGATCGCCTCCAGGATCCTCGCGACAGCTCTTTGCACCAACCGGTCTTCTACGGTTGGGATGCCTAATGGCCGCGTCTCCCATTGCCTTTTGGTATGTCAACGCGACGCACCGGAGGGGCCTTGTACTGACCTGCCTTGAGTCGCTCATGCAGATCGTTTATGCGCCCGCCCCGATCCTTCTCGAACTCCCTGATGGTCTCTCCGTCCACTCCGCTAGCGCCATGCCAGTTCATTTGCCCTCAGGTTTCCTTGAGAGATTCGGGGGTAAGTAAATGTGCTAGTGACGTAAAGCGAAGCTTCTTGTCAGTCTTAGCCTTTTCTGCGATTTTGCTCAGTTCCGTTGACATCCTATCCCTGCCTCTGAGTGCAGAGGATGTTCCCCTGCGCAAATGTGGTCTTGCCCCGCCGCTTCCCCATGTGGTTTGCTCTCCCAGCCTCCGAGTACTATCAGCGAGTCCGACTCCCGCCGTGGCTTCAACCTTCCTTAAGATCGAGTCCCTTTCGATCGGCGTACTCCGCTTACTGCTAAGATCGCGGCGGGCCTCCCAGGTTCCTCGACGTTCCTTTTCCGACCATGCCGTGCTCTCTGACCCCGCCGGAGTTTCCGGCAACCTCGCCTTGCCGGCTGCCTACTGTAGCCTTCCGGGGGTGGGATCCTGTCGGCCTCCGGATCTAGACCATCACTAGGCTCAATCGCTTCACTTTCGTTACGGCCTGGTAGTCGCTGTGCCTACGCTTAACCCGCGCCGTTGCCGGCACAAGGCCAAGGCTCGATTCCCGGTGGGTCACCTCGCTCCGCCGACCCGCTCTGCCGAAATGAAGAAGGTGGCAAAACAAAGACACATTCTGGGGCAGGGGTAAACGTCAAATAGCGCCCACATAGGCAATCGCCGCTCTGCGTGTGATAATCTCCGTAGCAGAGACTGGGGGTATACTCCTGCCAATCATCCTCAATCTCGCTCAATCCTCATTCAAGAACCCCGAGAAACAAGTCTGTGGCATCAATCCACTCATGAGAGCCGTGTCTAATACCCTCTATATGCTGCGATTATTAGCTGAGGACTCGTCTTCTTGAACCATTTTCAAAGAAATTTATTTTCCCAGCAGGAATCTTACGAAACCCGTAGAACTACTCAATTGAACAAGCGTACAATGCTTGTACAAATGTTCAAACAGTAAGAATCACAGATTGCGGTACCAGGAATTCGAGATGCATACCCGGCAATCCCGATTTGGATCTATGAAAGACTCTGAACGGGTGTTTGTACAAGGAGGGAAACGGGTTATGTCTGCAGTCAACGACGACTATCTGGTTACGAAAGTGGCCTGCATGTACTACGAGGAAGAGATGACTCAGCAACAGATCGCTGATGTCATCGGAGTTTCTCGGATACAAGTCGTTCGCATGCTGCAAAGGGCGCGTGACACTGGCATCGTAAGAATCACAATCGACTCGAAGTTTCGAGAGAATGTGGACCTCGGTCGCCAATTGCAGGAAACACTAAGCCTTAAAGAGACATTTGTAGTCAATGCTCCGGCTTTGCCCGAGAATCTCTTCGATACCATAGGCCGAGCAGCCGCTGATTATCTTGTGGCCCGATTGCGTCCAAACATGATTCTCGGCGTTTCTGCCGGACGAACCTTGAGGGCGATGGTGAACAGGCTTCCAAGATGCGAAACGGAAGGGCTCAGGGTTTGCAACATAGTCGGAGGCATCTCCTCACTGGGAGACCAGAGCGCACAGGAACTGGCCTATCAGATCTCAGAGCGTCTTGGAGGCAGATCGATGATGCTCAATGTGCCGTTCCATGTAAGCACCAAGCACATAAAGGAGACCTTGCTTGAGGACGAGAGAATCTCGGCCACAATAGAGGCTGCGCGGCGGGCCAATCCGATTCTCATCAGTGTAGGAGACCTGAAGAACCCTATGCTTTCAAAGGTTTACAGGCATGAAGAGGTTTACCCGCCCAACGTGTACGAGCGTCTGCTTGAGCATGAGGTAGTGGGCGAAATGATTGGGTGCTTTTACAACATCAGCGGCGAGCAAGTACTCCCCGAACTATCGGAACATATTCTTGGGTTCAATATTCAGGACCTCAAGGCTATGCCATCGGTAATAGCGGTTGCCGGAGGCAGCGAGAAGACGCTTCCTATAGTAGGGGCGGCCCGCGGGGGCTACATAGACGGATTGATCACAGACGACGCCACCGCTGAGCAGATATTGGAGGCTGCAAGAGACGTTGCTGGCACGGACTGACATTGCAATACATGGATTTACTATTGACATAGATGATTCTGACAGCGGATTGTAGGAGGGGACTGCCTTGAAAGCAGCGCGGTTTGTGGGGTCAAGGAAAGTCGTAATAGAAACGGTGCCGACTCCGGTTCCAGGTCCGGGAGAGGTGCTTCTGAAAGTCGATTACTGCGGTCTGTGCGGATCTGAAAGGCCGCAATACGAGGAAGGCTACCACCAGCACCAGGGGCACGAAATCGTTGCCACAGTCGTTAAAGGGGGACCGGGCGTCAAGGTTGAGCCCGGCCGAAAAGCCGCCATATACCTTACACGCTTCTGCGGCAAGTGCGAGATGTGCTCTCTGGGCCTTTCCACGGCATGCACCAGCTATGTGAGCAAGGACAACATAGGTTGGGGCTGGCCCGGCGGGTTCGCCGAATACGTGGTGGCGCCTGAGCAGAATCTGATGTACTTGGATCCCAAACTTACGCCTACAATGGGCGTCCTTCTTCTGGATACATTGGGCACTCCCTTCCACGGGCTGCGAAGAGTCGACGCAAAGTCAGCTCGAAGCGCCTACGTGGGCGGGTGCGGAGCAGTTGGCCTTGGCACGATCTGCGTGCTTAAATCTTTGGGCGTCCCCGTGGTTTATGCGGTCGACAAAGGCGGCTTCCGGCTCGAAGAGGCAGAGGCCCTTGGGGCAATTCCCATCGATATGACTCAGACCGACCCTGTCGAGTACGTGAACGCTCAGGGCGGCGTCGACGTAGCGGTAGAAGCAGCAGGCGTGCCGCCAAGCCTCACAAACTGTCTCAGCGTGGTCAAGTTCGGCGGCAGGGTGTTGGGCCTTGGCGAGCAGCCGGATTCCTTTAAGCTCACAGTCGATCTGGCTGCACGGCTCAAAGATTTCTCTGTTCACAGAACTTGGTACTTCCCCATCAGCGAGTTCGAAGAGAACCAGCGGCTGGCGGTGGATGGTTTCTTCCTGGGGGCGGAACGGCTAATGAGCGGCGTTTATGC
>JAQVXE010000016.1:6060-28031 GCA_028709305.1 Bacillota bacterium
GAGACGGCCCTGGCCTTAGGTTGTGACATGGTCAATGTTTGGCCCGGGCAGGATGGATATGACTATGCGTTCCAGTCCGACTACTGGGCAGCCTGGGAGGCTATGCGAGCTTCAATCAAGGAAGCCGCAACCGCTTACCCCAATCTCCGATTTGCGCTCGAGTACAAGCCCTACGAGCCTCGGGCGGCATCTGCGCTTCCGTCTGTCTACAGCGCTCTGCTGCTCTGCGAGGATATCGGCCTCGACAATGTAGGCATAACCCTCGACTTCGGCCACGCGCTGCTGGCAAATGAAAGCCCTGCTGAAGCCGCCGTGATGGCCGCAGGCTACGGCAGGCTGATGCATGTTCACCTCAACGACAACCACGGCAGGTTCGATGACGACTTTATGCCTGCAACAGCCCACATCGTTGAGACGCTGGAATTCTTCTGGCACCTGCAGCGGGCAGGCTACGATGGGTGGTTGTCTCTTGACATGTCGCCGGCTAGGGAAGTCCCGGAGGATGCTGTCAGGTGGTCCCTGGATGCGCTCGAAGCCTTGTACGAGAAAGCACAGCACCTGGATAGAGCGGCTCTCGAGTCGGCGATGGAGCGTGGCGACTCCATTGCAGCTTGGGACGTGGTATTGAAGGAATTTCTGAAGTAACATTTGCAGCTATGATCGTTCATCGAAAGGAAGTGCACCAGCAGTGAAGGCAATCATCACTGCCCCGTTCCACCAAGAAGGCGTAGACATTCTGTCGAAGCACATGGATGTGCAACTTGCCGGATGGGGACAGACTCAAGAGGAACTTACAGAGGACCAACTGATCGAAGCAGCGCAGGGTTGCGAAGTCCTCATAAGCGAGGTAGAGGAGATCACCGCCAGGGTGATCGATTCCCTACCCGACCTGAAGCTCATCGGATGCACGAGGGCAGACCCTCGGACTGTAGACGTACACGCAGCGACGCGCAGGGGTATTCCGGTATTCCATGCCCCGGGGCGAAACGCTCAATCAGTTGCAGAGCTAACAGTGCTGCTCATGATAGGCGTGGCCCGGAAGGCTTTCGAGGCTGAACGCTTCGTCAGGGACGGCGAGTGGACCCCGGATGGCGAGATGCCCTACCTGAAGTTCAGAGGCTACGAGATGTGCAACAAGGTTGTTGGCATTGTCGGGTACGGGGCGATAGGGCGCAAGGTTGGCGCCATCTGCAACGCCATGGGATGCAAGATAGCAGCATTCGATCCTTTCGTGACCGAGGCGCCGGATTACGTCGAGCTGTGCACCTTGGATGAGTTGATGGAGCGTGCAGACTTCGTGACCGTGCACTGCGCTGTAACTGACGAGACGCGTGGGATGATCAGCCGAGACTTGATTGCAAAGATGAAGCCTACTGCATTCTTCGTGAACACCGCCCGGGCGGCAGTTGTTGACGAGGAGGCTCTAATAGAGGCCCTGGCTGAAAAGAGAATCGCCGGGGCGGGGCTGGATGTTTTCATGGATGAACCGCTTGCGAAGGACAGCCCGTTCTTTGAACTTGACAATTGCGTGCTCCTCCCTCACATAGGCGGAGCGAGCCATGACGTAACGCGCCACCATTCCGTCATAATCTCGGAGGCGATCTCTGACTACCTGTCCGGAAAAGGCGTGCGGTGCGTGGCTAATCCCCAGGTTATTCGTGGTTGAGAGGATGTGCTCCTAGATGGCGGGGCAATACTTGATTATCTTTGATGCAGGCACTGGCGGCGGAAGATGCACCATTATTGATAGCAACGGTCATCAACTTGTCTCTGAATACAGAGAGTGGAGATACGATACACCAACAAGTCGCAGTCCATATGCCAGAGAATTCGACGCCAACTTGTTCTACAACATCATGGCAGACGCCGCCAGGACTGCATCAATTAAAGCCGGAGTCGCCCCTGAAGAGGTGGCGGCCATCTCCGCAACGAGCCAGCGGGAAGGATGTGTTCTGCTGGATGAGGCGGGTCGGCCGATCTACGCCGGTCCCAACATGGATTGGCGTGCAACAGATGAGGCCGAATACTTGGCTCTGACATACGGCGATAGGATATATGAGTTCTCGGGCCATTGGCCGCACGCCATGTTTCCGGCGTGCCGTCTCCTGTGGTTCCGCAAGAACGATCCGGAGCTATACGGCCGCGCGCATCGCCTGCTCATGATAAACGACTGGATCCTTTACTGCTTGACCGGGCGTTGCTGCAGCGAGCCGTCGAATGCCGGCGAAACGATGCTATTCGACATTGCACGGAAGGAATGGCGTTGGGACTTCATCGATGAGCTTGAGATACCGCGCCATCTGCTGCCGCCTGTGGCCGAACCAGGCACAGTCCTTGGAGGGCTGACACGCGAGGCAGCGGATCTCATCGGGCTCTTGCCTGGCACCCCAGTCATAGTCGGAGGCGCAGATACCCAGATGGCGCTTGTGGGTTCGGGCACCATCGACGACACTGCCTCTTGCGCGGTGTCGGGAACATCGACCCCGGTGATGGCGCCTGTTAACCATCGAGTGCTCGATAGCAAGCGTCGTACATGGACTGGCTGCCACGTCGTCCCCGGCTGGTGGGTGCTGGAGGGGAACGCAAAAGGAACCGGCGTGGTCTATCGGTGGTTCAGAGATGAATTCTTCGGCCCTGATGTGCCCTTCGGTGCGATCAACGAGTTGGTCAGGCGGGTTCCAGCAGGGTGCGATGGGCTCATGGCTTTCCTGGGATCTGGGATAGGCCAGACTCCTGGCTTGCCCTTCCCTGTAGGCGCCTTGGTCGGCTTGGAAAGTTCGTATGAGAAGACTGGGGCTACAAGAGCTCGAATTGGCCGGTCAATCCTGGAGGCGATAGCCTGTGCAGTCGAGGGCAATGTAAGGCAGATGACCGAGATTCTCGGAAGCTCGAGGCCATTTCATATGTGCGGCGGGGGAACCCGCGGCGGAGTGCTCCCTGAGATAGTGGCGAGCGTGCATGGGGCCCCTGTTTTCGTGAACACGGTGGAGGAAGCGACATCACTTGGTGCGGCGATCATCGCCGCGGTTGGAGTAGGACTGCATTCCACGCTCGAGGATGCGGTGAGGGCCATGGGGCCTGAACTTAAGAGGGTAGACCCTGACCCCAATGATAGAGAGGTCTATCAAGGCGTTCTCGAACGATGGATTAATACATTTCAGGCTCTGGGTCGTCTATGACGGTGAAAGCCACAGCCTGGCCCAGAAAACGGCTCAGCGCCGCACGACGACGCAGGCCGAGATGGATGGCGACGGCGGAGCCTAGAAGGAAACTGGCGGGAGGAGCGATAGCGATGACTAAGGATCAGATCAAGCAAGAAATTATCCGTTACGGCAACATGCTTATCGAGAAGGGGCTTTGCACTGGGACGGGCGGAAACATCAGCGTTCGCCTGCCGGAGAATGATGGCTTTATGATCACTCCGAGCGGTATTCCATATCCAGCAATCACCCCTGACGACATTGTGACCATGGACTTTGAGGGCAATATCATTGAAGGCAAGCGGAATCCAAGCATCGAGCGGAACATGCATAGGGCGATCTTCAACGCCAGGCCCGATGTTAACGCCATTGTCCATACTCACCAGAACCTTGCTTCAGCAATAGCAGCCACGAGACAGGATTTCCCCCCAATCCTAGACGCTTTCGTGGCTGTTTTCGGTGGCGGACTCAAGTGCGCAAAGTATGCAAGTATCGGCACGGAAGACCTCGCCCGCAACGTAGTGGAGGGCCTTGGCAACAGGAACGGCGTTCTCTTGGCCAACCATGGAGCACTCTGCACTGGGCCAAACCTGGAAATGGCATTTGGGAACTGCGAGTTCCTGGAGGCAAGCGCAATAACATATTGCTTTGCTAACATCATCGGGAAGCCAGCCATACTTGGCCAGGATGTAGTGGAGAAGGAATCGGCAGACCTAGCGAAACGCTATGGACAGAAATAGGGTCATGTACCCGGTGACTTGCATCCTGTGATGCAACCTATCCGGATTGGAATGCCAAAGGATGCCTCGGATTCCAGTGGGCGAGCTCTCTTGGAGGGGCAAGTGGGGGGCAGCCCACTCGGGTCCAGGCGCCGAGATGGCATCCGGCGGTTGTGACAGCAAAGGGGGTAGCAGTCCTTGGCCAGCGAGTATGCCCTCGAGATGAGGGGCATAACCAAAGTTTTTGGCTCAGTTGTAGCTAATGAAGACGTGAATTTCAAAGTCAGAAGGGGAGAGGTTCACGCGCTTGTCGGCGAAAACGGTGCGGGCAAGAGCACTCTCATGAAGATCCTCTTTGGCCTATACCAGCCTGATGCCGGGGAAGTATTTCTCAATGGCAAGCGAGTGGTCGTACGCGACCCTTCTGATGCCATAAAACTGAATATTGGAATGGTGCACCAGCACTTCATGTTGGTTCCATCATTTACTGTTGCACAGAACATGATCCTCGGCGTGGAGCCCACAAAAGGCGTCAAGCTTGACTTGGCTGAGGCTGAGGAGCGCATTCGAGAGCTTTCCAACGCATGCGGCTTTACCATCGACCCGAAGGCACGCATCAGAGACTGTCCTGTAGGAGTCCAGCAGCGTGTGGAGATCATGAAAGCTCTCTATCGAGGCGCGGACCTCTTGATCCTGGACGAACCCACATCAGTTTTGACGCCCGATGAGGCCGAAGAGTTGTTCGAGATAATGCGGACTTTGACGCGCCAGGGCAAGACCATAATCTTCATCACGCATAAGCTGCGCGAGGTAATGGCAACAGCGCAGCATGTTACCGTTCTCAGAAAAGGAAGGACTGTGACTACTGTTTCTATAGATGAGACGTGTGAAGAAGATCTGGCACTCCATATGGTCGGGAGAAAAGTAGAGCTCTACTCCGGCAAGGACAGTGTGAAACCAGGCGAGGCTATCGTCAAGGTGGATAATCTCTGGGCTGCCGACCAGTACGGACGTTGGCGACTTCGAGACATAGGTTTCCAGGTGCGCGCGGGAGAGATCGTGGGCATTGCCGGGGTTGCCGGGAACGGCCAGGATGAACTGGTGGACGTGCTCATGGGGCTGAAGAAGCCCAGCCGAGGCCGAATACAGATAGACGGCCAGGATGTGACGGGGAAGACGTCAAATGTCGTTCGGTCGTTGGGTGTTGGATACATCCCTGAGGACAGATACGAGAGATCAATGATCCGAGACGCCAGCGTAGCAGAGAATATGCTGCTTGGATTTGAACACGATGAGCGTTTCAACGGATTTGGGCTGAAACTGGATACGATCAGGAAATGGGCAGATGAGCTTGTCCATGAGTTTGATGTCCAGCCACCACTTCTAGATATTCCAGCCAGGTCGTTGTCGGGCGGAAATGCACAGAGAGCCGTTATGGCCAGGGAATTCGCTCTGAGCAAGCGAGTCATCATCGCATGCCAGCCATCGCATGGACTCGATATTGGCTCGATTGACTTCGTCCACAAACAGTTGCTGGATCGTAGACGCAAGGGATATGCGATCATTCTGATCTCGTCAGATCTGGAAGAGATGCTCTACCTCGCAGATACGATTGCAGTCATGTACAAGGGAGAGATAATCAGCTCTTTCCCCAACCGCGATGTGGACGAGAAAAGGATGGGCCTGTTGATGGCGGGTGTCCGTGATGCTGAACCAGAGGAGGAAGCACGATGACGCAGCAAGATAATGTATGGCGGCGGATCGCTGCCGGGATAGGCCGGCCACTGCTGGCGATTGCGCTGGCGCTACTCATTGGCCTGGTCATCATCTCCATAGCGGGCGAAGACCCGATCGAGTCGTACAGAGCGTTGATCGGCGGGGCGTTCGTAGGCCGCTCTAACATAGAGAACACACTGGTTCGTTCTATACCTGTAATAGCGTCAGGTCTTGCAGTGGCTGTGGCCTTTGCCTGCGGCATGTTCAATATGGGCGTTGAGGGTCAGCTTTACCTGGGCGCTTTTGCAGCAGCTTGGATCGGTTTCAGCATCAAGGGGGTGCCGCCTCTACTCCATGTGCTGCTGGCCATAGGGCTTTCTGCGGCAGTGGGCGCGGCATGGGCATATCTTCCGGCCATAGCTCGGATAAAGTGGGGTACCAGCGAGATCGTTACGACGATGATGCTCAATTACGTTGCACAGTATTTCACCTCGTACTTGGTGTCCTTTCCTTTTAAAGAGCCGGGAGACTTGCAGCAGACTCCGGCAATATTCAGCTCTGCCGAGCTGTACGAGCTGTCGGCAGCATCCCGTCTGCACTTGGGGCTGCTCCTCGTGGTGGTGTTTGCGGTTATTATCGCATTCCTCTTGAAGCGGACTGCGCTCGGATACGAGATACGGATGACGGGGCTGTCCCCATCGGTCAGCCGCGCAAGCGGCATAAGTACTGACCGCACCGCGATACGCGCTATGTTGATAAGCGGCGCTATTGGGGGCATTGCCGGGGCCATAGAGATCCTGGGGGTGCATCACAGGTTCATCAACAACTTCTCCCCGGGATACGGCTGGGATGGACTGGCAGTTTCCCTTCTGGCGAAAGGAAACCCCATTGGCATACTGCTCTCCGGAATCTTCTATGGAGGGCTCCAGTCAGGCGCAAACATCATGGAGTTTGCGACGGACGTGCCCAAACAGCTGATTGACTCTTTGAGGGCGATCATCATTCTGTTTGTGGCTGCAGACTTTACGGGTTTGAAGTTACTCAGGGCCAAGCCTAAACTGCCCAGGGGCGGCGGGAAGTCTGGTTGCAAGGAGGTGAAGACCTGTGGCAGGAGCGTTTAATCTGTCTCTCTTAGTGGCAGCCATAAGGTTGACCACCCCTATTCTGCTGGCGGCATTGGGCGGTCTATTTACGCAGCAGGCCAACGTGCTCAATATTGCTCTGGAAGGAATGATGCTTTCAGGCGCTTTCACTGCAGTAGCGGTCAGCTTCTTTACGCACAGCTGGGTCATGGCGATACTCGCCTCCGTTCTCGTTGGCTTGATCATGGCCTGGATACTTGGGGCTTTTGTTGTTAAGTTCAAGGCTCTCAACGTCATAGCGGGAATGGCTGTTAACCTGTTTGCCTCGGGATTCACCGCTTTCCTGTTGCGGACCATCTGGACTAACAAGAGCGAGATGACGCAAGGGTTAGTAGGAATCCCAGATGTCGTCATTCCAGGACTGTGCAATGTGCCCGTACTGGGCGAGCTCCTGAGCGGGTACTCATTCCTGGTATATATATCGATTGTCTTGGTTTTTGTGGCCCAATTCGTCCTTTACAAGACCAAGTTGGGCCTTAGGATACGCGCAGTCGGCGAGACGCCACAGGCCGCGGCTTCGCTGGGAGTTGACCCTGACCGGATTAGGCTGATCTCCATACTGATCAGCGGCGCCCTGTGCGGCTTGGCAGGCGCCCACCTCTCCC
Source organism: Bacillota bacterium (assembly GCA_028709305.1). Taxonomy (GTDB): domain Bacteria; phylum Bacillota; class DTU025; order DTU025; family DTU025; genus UBA10085. The sequence goes on from JAQVXE010000016.1 coordinate 13,443, forward strand.
TCGGAGCGCTCTGCATGTTCACTGAGAACATGACGGCAGGCCGTGGGTTCATGGCGATGGCAGTTATCTTCTTCGGAGACGCAGATCCATACAAGGTGGCGATAGGCGCGTTCCTGTTCGGCCTTGCAGAGGCGATATCAATGCGACTGCAGTCTGTGGGATTGCCATCGCATTTCATAATCATGATTCCATACGTGTTCACAGTAGTCTCTCTGATCGTGGTGAGCATCAACAAGATGAAGGCTCAAACGAGGAAATCATCAGAGTCATAAGAGGTGATTTGGCATGGCAGCTACGAAGATGAGTTTGCATGAGGCAGCCATCGGCGCCCGAAGAGCATTCTTGATGGGAATAGGCGGGGGCGGCGATATTATACAGACCATTCCTGTAATGAACTACCTGAAGACTTTGGGAGTGGAAGAGATCTATCTTGCAGGCATCTCGTGCCAGTGGTGGAGCGAGCATGGCACAGCCGTGGCCGACAGCAATTTTGCCTGCATACTGCGGCCGACTGTATACGATGTGTCGGAGATTGAAGGGGCAAAGCAGATCTCGAGGAACGTTGCTCTCGTCGACGGAAACAGCAGTGTGCGCGGGCGCAAGACGCCTGAGATGATCGTCGCCGACATGTTCGACGTAAAGTGCGCCGTTGTAGGGATCGGTAACGGTCCGGCCCAGCTAGCGGATGAGATGAATAAGGTAATGGCGGAACTTGAAATCGATATTTTCGTCGGAATGGATGTAGGGTCAGATTCGTTCTTCTCCGGAGATGAGGTCAAGACGCCTCGGACGCCGATGGGGGATTTCATCTCGCTCGGGATGATGACCCGGCTTGAGATTCCCACCTTCTACGGGCTTGCAGGATACGGATGCGACGGCGAGCTCGAAATGGACGATCTGGAGCGCAACGTCGGAAAGGCGATGAAGGCAGGCGCGTTCCTCGGCGCATACGGCCTGACTCAACGGGACGTCAAGGACATGTTCAGAATATGCAACGAGTTTCCTGACCCGGTCGAGAAGTGGCCGGCAGTGGCTGCCACGGGCGAGCTTGGGGCGCACCGCATGATGCTGACGGAGCCCTGGGGGACGACTGTAAGGTTGACGCCGCTCGCAGCTGTTGACTTGTTCTTCGATCCGAAGACTATTGTGGAGGCGGTGTCAAGGCCTGTGCTGAAGACGCGTGACGCCCGGAGCTTGGCTGAGGCAGAGCAGATTCTGCTTGACATGGGAGTGCTTCCGGAGACTCGCCTCATAGATTACGTTGATTACCTCAAATAGGTGGTGGAGCTCGAGATGACGCCGGCGGATATTCTCATCAAGAATGGAATCATCCTTGCAATGGATGAGTCTATGACCATCATCCCCTGCGGGTATGTGGCGGTTTCAGGGGATAGGATAGTCGCAGTGGGCGAAGGCGAACCGGATGTTGGCGCCCGGCGCGTTATCGATGCCCGGCACTGTGTGGTCATGCCTGGCCTGGTTAATACGCATACGCATATGACCATGATGCGCGGCGTGTGTGAGGACAAGCTTCTCATGGACTGGCTTGAGCAGATATGCTTTCCGATCGACGCCAGTCTGACACCTGAGGACATTCGCGCCAGCGCCCTAATGTGCCAAGCTGAGATGCTTCTAGGCGGGACAACCACGTTCATTGATATATACCGCCATCCTGGCTCAGTGGCAGAGGTTGCAGAAAAGACCGGAATCCGCGCGGTCATCGCGCCTCAGATAATTGATCACCCGACAGGAGCAGGCGAGACGTATGCGAGCAACAAGGCCTTCGTCGATGAGTGGCTGGGAAGGTGCCCGGGCAGGGTGATCCCCTGGTACGGAGTGCATGCTCCTTATTCCTGCGACTGGCAGACCTACAAGGACTGCCATGATGCAGCTCTGACTTCGGGCATAGGCATCCATACGCATCTTGCTGAGACTGAGTCTGAGATCGACCAAATCCGCGAGGAGTTCGGATGTTCTCCATTCGAGAAATTGGCTGAGATCGGTGCCATAAGCGGTCGGATGTTGGCAGCCCATTGTGTCCATGTGAATGAACGCGATATGGACATCATGGCTGAGTCAGGAATGAAGGTGGCCTACAACCCATCCAGCAACATGAAGCTAGCGTCAGGAGTTGCGCCGATCACCAAGATGCTGGACAGGGGCATTGTAGTGGGCCTTGGAACGGATTCGAATCTTTCAAATAACAATGTCGACATGTTCGAAGAGATGCGTGTAGGCGCGATGCTGCAGAAACTGGCCACAGGAGATGCACGCGCTCTTCCGGCAGAGACTGTTGTGCGCATGGCGACTATCGACGGTGCCAGATGCCTTGGCCTTGAGAAGGAGATAGGATCGCTCGAGGCGGGCAAGAAGGCCGACATAATCCTTGTTGACATGGGGAAACCCCACCTGTGGCCTACATTTACTGGGGGGATGCAGGAAAACGTAGTAGCACACCTGGTTTATTCGGCAAGTGCTGCAGACGTTCGCACCACTATCGTCGACGGGCGCATACTCGTCGATGACGAGCAGCTGGTAGATTGCGATCTGGATGCCCTGTTCGAATACGTGCAGAATGCTGCAGTGGATCTGTACAGCAGAGCGAAGAGACGTATGACCAAATAGGAGGGACACTAATGATGCAGAAAAGGTTCATCCAAGTTGTCGTAATAGGACTCCTCGTCGGTTTGCTTTTCAGCCCTTTGTTCGGGACCAAAAATGTAGAAGCTAGGGCTCAAAAAATCGCATATGTGATCACTGGAACTTTGGGAGATAAAGGCTTCTTCGACTCTGGCTATGCAGGCTTGCAGAAGGCTAAGGATGACTACGATGTGAGCAGAATCAAGTCTGTTGAGTCATTTAACGCTGTTGATTGGGAGCCTAACCTCAGAAACTCGGCTCAGGCAGGCTATGACTTGATTTTCGCAGGCGGAACTCCAATGAGGGATTATGTAGCCAAGTTGGCGCCGCTCTTCCCCAAGCAGCACTTTGTGTTGTTCGACGGACAGTTGACCGGGATCGACAATGTCATCTCTGTTGAGTATGGAGAAGAGCAAGGGGCTTATGTGGCAGGGGTGCTGGCAGCGCTCATGACCAGCCGCACTGATGTAAAAGGAATCAACCGCGACAAGAAGGTAGGGTTCATCGGCGGAATGGACATCGCTGTGGGACGCAACTGGCTCCAAGGATTCCAGCAGGGAGTAGCGTCGGTTGATCCCAAGATCGAAGTGCTCTATGCATTTGCGGGAAGCTTCGGCGACCCGGCGAAAGGCAAGGAGCTGGCGTTGGCCCAGTACGGACAGGGCGCAGACGTGGTCCTGCACGCAGCCGGAGACACAGGCCTTGGCGTAATTGAGGCCGCAGCCGAAGCAGGCGCCTTTGCAATTGGCTCCGATGCCAACCAGGATAGCATCAAGCCGGGCCACGTTCTTACCAGCGTAATGAAGCGAGTTGACAAGTCGCTTTACGACGTAGCTACGATGCACTTCAAGGGACCCTGGAAAGGCGGACAGACGTTCATGTATAACGTCGTCAACGACGGCGTAGTGCTCACTGACATGTCTGTCATCGGCAACAAGGTTCCGAAAGACGTAAGGACCGAGGTAGCCAAGGCAATAGAAGGAATAAAGGACGGTAGCATAAAGGTCGTTCGTGATCGGTAAGCGAGCGTTTGTCATGGGTCAAGCGGAAGGCCTAAGGCATGCCTTCCGCTTGACCCAAATCTATGTGTAGACATGTTTGGAATGGCGGTCGATTGGCCTCTGGGAGCCCATTGTGAGCAGGGAGGGGTGGCAGTTTGTTCAGGTTGAAGGTGGCAGCTGATAAGTGCACTGGGTGCAGATCGTGTGAGACAGCATGTTCATTGGCGCACGAAGGCGCCTGCCTGCCCGACCTGGGCAGGATCTGGATAGACTTCGCGGACCATGACACAAAGTTTTCCCCGAAGATCTGTCGGCAATGCCGTAGACCCCGATGTGCTGCTGCATGTCCCGTTGGCGCCCTTGAAGCTTTGCCCGAGGGCGGCGCTAGGTTTATTGTGGAGAAATGCGTCGAGTGCGGAAGCTGCGTATCGGCATGTCCGTTCCACTATCTCAGACTGTCACATGATGGCGTGCCACTCATCTGTGACCTCTGTTACGGGAGACCTGACGGGCCTGCGTGCGCCCGAATCTGCCAGGAGGGCGCGATCATTGCCGTAGAAAGCCCTGAGCCTGCTGAGCAGGGGAAGCGGACTGAGGCGAAAGGTGATGCAAACCAATGAGGGCATGGGCTGGGCGTATACTCCATGTGGACTTGAGCCGGAAAAGATCGTGGACCATTCCGACTTCCGACTACACAGACCGGTGGCTGGGCGGCAAGGCCATAGATGTGGCGCTGCTCACAGAGGCTGGGGCTTGGTCTGTAGATCCTTATGGCCCTGACAACCCTCTTATCATGGGCACGGGTCCTCTCACAGGGACACTTGCGCCCGCCGCTTCACGGCTCCATGTTGCTGCCATATCTCCTGCAACCGGGCTTTTGGGGGCTAGCAACATAGGCGGACACTTCCCGCCTGAGCTGAAGTATGCAGGATATGACCACCTGGTGATTCGGGGCATCTCAGATGAACCCGTCGTGCTGGTGATTGAGGACGATAGCGTGCGCTTTGAACCGGCAGATGACATATGGGGACTGGATGTGATGGCAACCCATGATGCCTTGAAGGCGCGCTTCGGGGAGCGTTCGCGTTCGATGATAATCGGACCTGGAGGCGAGAACCTTGTGAGGTATGCCGGAATCAGGTCCGGAACATTCAACTCAGCAAGCCGCACAGGAATGGGGGCGGTAATGGGGTCGAAGCGCCTCAAAGCCATAGTGGCAAGGGGATCGGGAAGTCTGGGCATTGCATACCCTGAACGTTTCATGGACGCCTGTGTCCGTATGCGCCGGCAGCTGGCGGAGTCTGCCCCATACAAGAACATGATGGACACGCCCAAAATGTTGAAGCCTTCGGCAGATGATGGATACTTCAGTTATGGAAACAAGACGGGTCTTTCAGGGCCGAATGATGGTGTTGTGGACGGATCGGCTGAGGTGCTGCGCCAGCACCGAACAGGGAAGGCAGCATGTTTCGGATGCCCCCTACGGTGCCAGGACGTGATCGACTTGCCTGAAACCGGACCGTTCGGTATCCAGTGCGACCCGCGCATAGAGCTTAACTACATGGCAGAACTCTCAGAACCCAGGTTTGGGTGGCTCTCGTATATCGCATGCCAGCAGATGGGGCTTGATACCACATCGACAGGGAATGTGTTGGGATTTGTGGTCGAGTCTGTAGCGGCAGGAGACATGTCGCTGCCGGAGATCGCGGCAGACATCGGCCTTTCCCCAGATGCTTCAAATGCTGAAGTTTACCTTGGTCTGATCGAAGCCATAGCCAGGAGAAGGGGCATAGGCGACACCTTGGCTGAGGGGGTCGCAAGAGCTGCGGACCGCCTTGGACCGCAGTACAAACCCCGCGCGATGCACCGCGACGGACTCGAGCTGGCTTCGCCTGAACCACGGGCCTACATGGGACTGGCGTTGGCCTTTGCGGCCTCTGAGAGAGGCGACTATCTTGCGGGATTTCCCATTTTCGAGATGTTGGGGCCGGAATTCGGCGGCGCGATGGCGCGCGACATCTTCCGGGATGCGAGCGTAGTGGAACCTGTCACCGACAGGTGGACCTTCGAGCATAAGGAGCTTGTCCAGTTCTATATGGAGAACATATCGACTGTCTCCGACATTCTGGGCATATGCCGCTGGATCTCGCCGACGAATGGAGCGCCGGTGCGCGAAGATGCCATGGCCGAATTACTGACCTGTGCAGTAGGCAAGGAATACTCAGGAGCTGACCTGATGGAGTACGCATGCCGGTGCCGCGACGCCGTCCATGAAGCTGACGTAAAGTGCGGGAAAGATCGGCCGAGGGCGAATCTCCCTGACAGGCTGTATGGTTCGATTGAAACGCCCCACAAGACGCTGGCTGGGATAGATCCTGATGAATTGGCCGGCGCGATTCGAAGGTACTGGGAACTTAGAAAATGGCAGTGAGTTGCAGCACTGTTAGTGGAAGGGTTGCATGTGGGTGTCTGACAAGAAGCAATTGACAAAGCGGTTTCTCATGCTAATCGTGGGGATCTTCCTCATCGGCCTAGGGGTATGCCTATATGTGCAGGCTGATGTCGGAGCTGAGCCCTTTACAGTGCTGGCTCAGGGTGTAGCTTGCTCTACCGGGCTTCAATTTGGCCGCGCGATGCAGTCTTTGAATATTGTCATAATCTTGATCATACTCGTAGCGGACAGGCACCGGATCGGGCTGGGCACTCTGCTCAGTGCAATCCTGGTGGGGTTTTTTGCCGATACTCTGATGAATTGGATTCCGCATGCTTCGAGTACACTGGTGGCGGTGCTGATGTTGATGGCAGCCGTCATCGTAATGGGAGTTGGGGTAGGAATCTTCATCACTGCCGACCTCGGTGAAGGGGCAGTGGAAGGCTTGATGTTGCTCATTCATCGTAGGACCGGGCTTGAGGTTCGATGGGCGAGAGTACTGATGGACTTTGGATGCGTCTTAGTAGGCGCGTTGCTCGGCGGGTCCATTGGAGTGGGGACTCTGGTCGGGGCGTTCTGTACCGGCCCTATCATTCAAGAGACCCTGAGGGTCCTAGGCTACCTGTAGTGAACTGGACTTTGTCTTAGACAATCTAAAAGTGAACGATGCAGAATAATGCCCGTTCTCTCAATCTGGAGGGTGATTACATGGCGGACTACTCTTTTTACTTCAACACGAAATTTGTGTGCGGCCGTGGCTCCTTGGGTTACCTCAACGAGCTGGACTCTAGCCGCACCGCCCTTGTTATTGACAGCAGGGCATTGGCGGCAGACAGACTTGAGGAGATAAAGAAGCGCCTGACTGGCTCGGGCAGGGTTTGTCAGGTCGTTGCTGACGTGAGTGCCGAGCCGTCCACTGATGCCGTGCAGAAGGTGCTCGAACATATACGAGCGTTCAAGCCGGATTGCATATTGGCCATCGGCGGAGGTTCGGTTCTCGATACTGCCAAGGCACTCTGGGTATTCTACGAGCACCCTGATTACACATGGGAGCAGGCGTTTACCCCATTCGGCGTGGGCGAGTTGGGCAAGGCTGCGAAGCTTGTTGCGGTGCCGACTACCAGTGGAACTGGTTCGGAGACGACCTGTGTTGCTGTTATCACAGATTCGGAGACGGGGCTCAAGCGTCTTATTATGTCAGATGAGATAGTGCCGACGATGGCGATTCTCGATGCTGACATGGTAAGTTCAATGCCTGCCAAAGTGGCGGCGTATTCAGGACTTGATGCGCTTTCCCACGCTATAGAGGGAGCGGCGTGCAGCGTCTCATGTGACCTTGCTGTATCAGTGGCCCTTGGAGCCGCCCTCGATATCCTGGAGTACTTGCCTGCTTCGGTAAAAGCAGATCCCGAGAGCGACGAGGGCAGGAAGGCTCGGGAGATCATGCACACTGCAGCTTCCATGGCCGGAATGGCGATAAACAAGTCATGCACAGGCTTGACACACTCAATAGATCAGATCGGGCCGATCTTCGGCCTGCCGCACGGACTTGTATGCGGACTTCTGCTTCCACATACGATAGCTTACAGTTCGCCGCATCCGATCTATGTGAGGATAGCAAGGAGAGCAGGGTACGTCGGAAGCGACAAAGAGATGTGTGATGGCCTCGTCAAGCGGCTGTGGGATCTCAACGCCGAGCTCGGTATTCCCAGAAACCTGAAGGATCTAGGAGTTGACAGGGAGGAGTTTGCATCCCACGTAGACCGCCTGGCCAAGATCGGAGTATCCACTGCAGCCAGCAAGTTCTCGCCTGCTCCGCTGGATGAGGAGAAGGCAAAGGCCTTGCTGTGGCAGGCATACGAAGGATAGGACTTTGGGCGACCTTGAATCACCGAGGCTGCAAGGTAGCGGCCTACGGGATTTAGCATGAATCTCCATGTTCAAGGATCTCGAAATGACGCACTCTGCTGTTTTATGCTGCGGGGTGCGTCATTTCTTCAAGCAAGAGTTACGCCCGGCATGATGTTGTAAGAAGGCCTTTGCCCTGTTGGGCTCGATGGGGATAGGTATGGGAAGGCCACCGGTTCTGTAGCAAAACTGGAGCATGATCCATGCGCCCGGTCGCAGAGCGTCTCCAAAGCAAGCAAATTGAATCGAATCCCGAATGAAAACTTAATTTCTAAAGAAGAAGGTTTTTCGCCAACTGTGGAGAATACTACCACATAAGCTCCACTTCTGAGGCAATTCAGGTGTATAGCAGGTTGTGTGTTCGGCAAGTGGTATCTAAGTGTGGGGCAACGCTGAAAAATAATTATCAAGGAGGATTACTGTGAAACGAACCGTACGACTGAGTGTGTCAATTCTGATGGTTGTGACTCTGCTAATGTCGCTTTCCGTAGTAGGCTCGGCACAGACCGCTGAAAATTGGAATGACATCGTCAAGGCAGCCACCAAGGAAGGTAAGGTCGTGGTGTACTCGACTACAAGCCGTATTATGGCGGCTGCAGAAGCTTTCCAACAGAGAACTGGCATCAAAGTCGAGGCTCATCGTCTTTCTGAGACCGAGCTTATTGAACGTGTATACCGGGAAGCCCGTGCAGGCATCAAATCGGTGGATCTGGTTCTGATCGAGGATTTCCCCAGCATGAAAGAGCTACTTGTTACCCCAGGTTACCTGGTAAACTACGTACCTCCGTCTGCGCGCAAGGCAGTACCCGAGAGTATGCACAATCCTCTTGTGTTTGCACATGTTTCGCGTGTAGTAGGCTACAACAGCGAGAAGTACAAGACGGCTCCATTTGAGAGCATTTGGGACCTGACGACTCCCCAGTGGAAAGGCAAGGTAATGATACGTGACCTGGCCCTTACAGGAGAGCACCAGAATGCCTTCACCGAGCTGATACGCCGCTCTGACGAACTGGCTCTAGATTACGAGAAGCGCTTTGGCAAGAAGCTTCAGCTTCGTGAGGACAACGCCGGGTTGGAGTTCCTGCGGCGATTGTCCGAAAACGACATCATCATCATGACCAGCGATACGAGAATCGCTGAAGCTGTAGGCAAGAAGGGCCAAGAGGATCCGCCTGTAGGATTCTTCTACGTATATTCAAAACACCGTGATGCCGAGGCCAAGAACCTTGCAATTAAGGCGGCTGTTGATCTCAAGCCGTTTGCAGGTTACTACTACGACATGTACTTGCAGCTTTCCAGCAACCCGGCAAATCCTAATGCCGCAAAACTGTTTGCAGACTACCTCATGAGTCTGGAAGGCTTTACTCCTTGGTCAAGCGATATTGGAATCTATGCAAGCAATGGGGCCATAGAGCATCACCCTCAAGACATGCCTTGGGAATGGTGGGAAAGCCGCCTGTGGACCTATGATCCGGATTTTGCGATACAAAACAGAGGCATTGTGCTCGACACTTGGATTCGCAGCGTGTCTAAGTGATTCATAACAGTCCTGGGTGTGCCCAGACTGTGATCTGGGCGCACCCCTTTGCAGCGGGGAGTGAACCTTATTGAATCCACAAGCCTTCTTAGGCAGAGTTCGGCGCAACGCTACGCCTCATACGATTCTGTCTGTAGTAATCATCGCATTCCTACTCTACGTGGTGGTAGTTCCTCTCGCAGTGATGATCAAGGAGACATTCATTGTTCATCCTATGGAGAGATTTCAGATTCCAGGCACACTGCCAGGAGATGCCACTTTGAGTCACTGGAAGAAGACGTTCACGGGTTCCTCTGCAGGTGCGTTTTTCTTCAAACCGCTTATGAATACGTTGATAATGTCGATCAGCATGTCGATACTTGCCATGCTGATCGGGGGAATTCTGGCGTGGCTCGTTGTCAGAACTGACCTTCCAGGCAAGAAGTTCATCTCGAATTTGGCCATAGTACCATACATAATGCCATCATGGACAATGTCGTTGGCTTGGATAACGCTGTTCAAGAATCCGCGCATAGGCGGATCGGTAGGGCTTTTTCAGTATCTAACTGGGATAACATTGCCAGACTGGTTTTCCTATGGGATGTTTCCTATTGTGATCACCCTGGCAGTGCACTACTTTCCGTTTGGATTCATGTTGATCTCCAGCGCGCTGGAGAACATCGATTCGCAGCTCGAAGAGTCGGCAGAGCTATTGGGCGCCGGGAGGAGACTGACTCTCCGCAGGATTGTCTTCCCTCTCGTAATGCCTGCAATACTGTCGACGTTCCTTCTTACCTTTTCCCGCGGTCTTGGAACATTTGGTACGCCGTCGTTTCTGGGCGGACCTGTCCGCCTGTACGTCCTTTCAACATTGCTCCATGCAAACTTGGTAGGACAGCGTCCCGGAATGGCATACCTGGTAGCGCTCGTCATGATACTCATGGGAAGCCTCATTCTCTACATGGACACAAAGTTGCTGGGTGCAAGAAAGAGCTATGTGACTATCTCAGGAAAGGGCGGCAAGAGAGGCCTTGTGAGCCTGGGCAAGGCAAAGTGGCCTGTAACAGTGCTGGTAATGGTCTTTCTGGTATGCGTCACCTTCGTTCCGTTTGGAGTGCTGGCCATAGAATCGCTGACGCTCATACCTGGTGACTACAGCCTGTCCAATCTGACGCTGCACTACTGGATCGGGCCTGCAAGCACTTCCATTGGGCTGCGCACAGGAGAGGCAGGCATATTGAGAAATACGGAGATACTGCGCGCTCTGGGCAATAGCCTCAAGGTGGGCCTCTTAACTGCGTTGGTCTGCGGCGTGCTTGGAATGCTTATTGGCTACACAGTAGCGAGAATGAGAGGCACTAGGTTTGCTTCTGCACTGGATCAGCTCTCCTTCATGCCGTATCTGATGCCCAGCATAGCCTTTGGATCTGCATTTCTCGCTCTTTTCTCAGTTCCCAGAGGACCTGTGCCGAGCCTGTACGGGACCCTTGCCCTTCTTGTGCTGGCTTGTGCAGTGAAGTACCTGCCTTACAGCTCCAGGGCGGGGATAAGCGCCATGATGCAGATCGGTCCGGAACTTGAGGAAGCAGCTACAATGGCCGGCGCCTCATGGTTCAAGAGAATATCAAGCATTATCTTCCCGCTGCAGAAGTCGTCTTTCTTCTCCGGACTTCTGCTGCCATTCATATCAGCCATGCGGGAGTTGAGCTTGGTCGTGCTTCTGGTTACCCCCGGCACCCAGCTGGCTACCAGCATAACGCTGAAGTTTACGGACAGAGGATGGTATCCGTACACCAACGCGGTGATGGTGCTAATAGTCCTTACAGTTCTTGCCACAACGTGGATAAGCAGAAAACTCATGGGAACAGACCTGGCCAAAGGAATAGGAGGTTGACATTGCATGGCTGAGATCGTATTGAAGAATGTTACCAAGAAATTCGGCTCTGTGACAGCCGTTGACAACCTCAGCCTTGTTATCGAAGAAGGTTCATTTACCACTCTTCTTGGGCCGTCAGGCTGTGGAAAAACAACAACCCTTCGGATGATTGCAGGGCTCGACCACCCAACTTCAGGTGAGATTTGGATTGGGGACAAATGTGTCTTCTCTTCTGATAAGGGGCACTATGTACCCCCGGGAAAACGCAATCTCGGTCTCGTGTTTCAGAGCTATGCGCTTTGGCCACACATGACGGTCTTCGAAAACATATCCTTCGGACTGAGCGTTCAGAAGAGGCGCGCAGACGATATTCAGGAGATTACCTCTGAAGTTGCGGCTATTCTTCGTATAGACGACCTCCTGGACCGGTACCCCAGTGAGCTGTCAGGCGGACAACAGCAAAGGGTTGCTATCGCCAGAGTTCTAGTGATGAAGCCTCAGGTCATGTTGCTTGACGAACCCCTTTCCAACCTCGATGCGAAGCTCAGAATGGATATGCGGAGCGAGATAAAGAGGTTGCATTCGGAAACAGGATCGACGATAGTATATGTCACCCATGACCAGCTCGAAGCATTGACGATGTCAACCGATGTTGCAGTATTGCACAATGGAATCCTTCAGCAATTGGCGCCGCCGATGGATCTTTACCATTGCCCTAAGAACATGTTTATCGCGGATTTCGTGGGCAACCCCAGAATCAACCTGATACAAGGCAGATTGGTGGAAGAGCAAGGACATGTGGCCATAGAGGCAGGAGGGCTGCGGGCTAGTTTCCCCCGTGCCAGAGATTTGAGTTTGGTGGGCCGGGATGCTACTCTCGGCGTTCGCCCTGAAGACATCGTGCTGTCAGCCAATCCGACTCCGGAAGGGTTCGAGGGCACCGTGTACTCAGTGTTGCCAGCGGGCTCTGAATGGTACGTAAGGGTAAAAATAGGGGATGACCTGCTTACTGTGACGGAGTATGACGATATGGGACTGGTGAACGATCAGCCTGTTTGGATCCGTATTCAACCGAATCGAGCGAAGTGTTTCACAAATAATGGAGAACTTCTGGACGACACTGGACGAAACTAATATTCGATGGAGGCAGACGAGTGCAGAATAACGGGCGAAACTCATCATTCATAATATTGACTGGGCTATCTGGAGCAGGGAAGACTCAATCCATGAAGGCCTTGGAGGACTTGGGCTTCTTCTGCATAGACAACCTCCCTCCAGTACTCCTTCAGAAGATTATTGAGCTCCAGGCTGACTCCAGTAACCAGCGACGGTATGCGATCGCCATGGACATACGGGGACAAGAGTATTTCAAGCAGCTCGAAGAAGCTCTCGACTGGTTGAAACATGCCGACTACGAGCACAGAATCATCTTCCTTGAGTGCCGTGATTCTGTCTTGGTTCGGCGTTTCAGCGAAGTTAGGAGGGCCCATCCGTTGGCTGGCAAAGGCAGCATCTATGAGAGCATAGCACTGGAACGCAAAATGCTTGCGCCTATTCGTGAACGATCTGACGTTGTGATCGACACATCAGGGTTTAAGCCCGTGGACCTCAAGACCCACCTGTGCACGGCGGTGACAGGCAAGCCTCTCGACATGTTGATGTTTCTGGACGTGTTCTCTTTTGGGTTCAAGTATGGCGCCCCCATAGATGCTGACATCATCTTCGACGCAAGGTTTGTTCCGAACCCCTACTGGGTTTCGGAGCTGAAGCACACGACGGGGCTTGATGCTAAGTGCTCAGACTACGTGTTTCAGGAACCAATCGCCAGTTACTTTGTGAAGACCGCAAGCGAGATGCTCGTAAGGCTTATACCCCATTACAGCTCAGAGGGGAAGAGCAGGTTGACAATAGGAATTGGATGCAGCGGGGGACAGCATCGGTCTGTTGCAATAGCGGAGCGACTTGTAAAGATGCTTCGGGAGGCCGGAGTCAACTGCCAGGCTCGACATAGGGAGATAGCCGCTGGGCATGTAGCGGTTGAAGATCTGGAAGGGGAGTGTGTCGCGCCTTGACAGATAAGCCCAGAAAGAACGTCAAGCAGCTAGTACTAGACAGGCGGCCTGGCATGACCAAGAGTCACCAAGTAGTGGCTGACTACGTTCTGGATCACATCGATGATGTGGCTTTCTTATCCATAACCGAACTCGCTGGGCGCATAGGTGTAAGCGAGGCAACGCTTGTTCGCTTTGCAAAGGAACTCGGCTTCTCTGGGTATCCGGATTTGAAGGACAATCTTCAGGAAAGGCTGAAGGACGAAGTCGCGTCATCCAGGAAGATTGAATCGATCATGTCTGAGATTCAAGAGACGGAGTCTACTGTGAAACAGGTTTTGGGCAATCAGATCACGCACCTGAAGAGGGTCATTGAATCCGTATCCGACGAAGACCTGGACTTGTGCGCCCGATGGATAGCCAAGGCAGGAACTATATATTTATTCGGGGACGGTGTTGCTTCTGTCCCCGTCGATTCCATGGCGTTTTGGCTGACTAGATTCGGCATTGAGGTCTGCAAGGTCGAGTATGGGGGCAGGCGGCTGTTTGACCAAGCTTGCACGATAGGGCAGGATGACGCTGTTGTGGTTTTCGCGTTTGGCAGGGACTATGCGGATGTGGCGATGCTGTTTGATTGGGCCCGGAGGCAGAACGCCAGGACTATTCTCATCACTGATGTGCCCTATACGCACATGGCGTCATTGGCAGACAAAGTGATCGTGTTTGAACGGGGCCCCATGGATATCTTCAGTTCGATGGCGATACCTGTGGCTGTAGCCGATGCGCTTGTAGTTGCAGTTACCAGGCATAAGGGCGAGACTGCCCTCGAGGCTGTAAGGAAGCTCGAGCATCTCAGAGAGAGGTACGGCTTCCTTTAGTCGCCATGCACGTTGACATCAGGATGAAGGGTTGAGTTGCATGATCAGTTTTGGCACAGGCGGATGGCGTGGCATCATAGGAGACAACTTCACATTCGAAAATGTGAGGCGTGTGGCCAAGGCGCTGTCTATTCTCGCAAAGTCGAAATGCTCTAGTCCGAAGCCGATTGTTGTGGGATACGACATGAGATTCATGTCAAGATCTTTCGCAGAAGCTTTCGCAGAGGTGCTGGCGTATGAAGGCATCGAGGTATGGCTAATGTCGGGGCCGGCGCCTACGCCAATGGT
>JAQVXE010000017.1 GCA_028709305.1 Bacillota bacterium
GGCCGAACGGGAATAGAAGTATCAAGGCTTTGCCTGGGGACGTTAACAATGGGGCCGTTGCAGGCCAATATCAGCCAAGACGAAGGTGCCAGAGTCATATGCGAGGCGGTGGCCCGCGGCATCAACTTCCTTGACACGGCGGAATTCTACGGAGTCTATGAATATTTGCGCAAAGCCTTGCGTCGAGTGCCGCGAGAGGCTATAGTAATCTCGTCGAGGTGTTACCAGTACACGTACGAGGGCATGCGCGACAGCCTGGAGCGGGCACTTAGAGAGATCGGCGTCGATTACATCGACATATTCGGCCTTCATGAGCAGGAGAGCCGGTTGACCCTGAAGGGGCACGCCGATGCGATTCGGTATCTTCAGGACGCGAAAGAGAGGGGCCTCATAAGGGCCGTATCAGTCTCCACGCATGCAGTGGAAGTAGTAAACGCTGTGTCCGTCATGCCTCAGATCGATGTTGTGCACCCCATCTTCAACATGCGGGGCATTGGAATAATCGACGGGGATGTTGGTGAGATGGAGCGGGCGATAGAGGCGGCGAGAAGCTCAGGGGTGGGAGTATACAGCATGAAACCTCTGGGCGGAGGACATCTTTACAGAGAGGTCCCGGATGCGCTGGCCTGGGTCATGGACCACGACTACATAGACTCGGTGGCTATAGGAATCAAGAACCTCAGAGAACTCGAGGTTGATGTGGCGATTGCCTCCGGGCGCAAAGTTCCTGAAGAAGTACTGCGCAGCGTTGCAGGAGAAAAGCGCCTTCTCATAGAAAAGTGGTGCGCGAAATGTGGAGCATGCATAGATGCTTGCAGCCACGGTGCACTGAGCATGGGCACCGACAGAGCGGTGGTCGATCCCGCTAGATGCGTACTTTGCGGGTACTGCGTCGCTCATTGCAGGGATTTCTGCATAAAGGTGGTCTAGGAGGTCGTAGGTTGGTCCGTATTGGGCTTGATCTCGGGGAGTCTAGAATAGGAGTTGCGGTCTCCGATGAATTGGGTATCGCAGCCATGCCTCATACTGTAATTGAAAGTCGTGGTTGGGAGCAGGATATTACTCGAATAGGAGAACTCGTGAAAGAGGTCGGGGCATGTGAAATAGTGGTGGGCATGCCAAGGAACATGGATGGAAGCTATGGGCCTAGTGCCCAACGCGTCAGAGACTTCTGCGGGCGTCTTCAGGAGGCGGTCGATCTTCCTGTGGTCACATGGGATGAGCGGCTGAGCACTGTGGAAGCATCGAAGGTGCTGATTGAGGCTGATCTTTCACGCAGACGTCGCCGCGAGGTTGTTGACAAGACTGCTGCCGCTATCATTCTCCAGGGTTATCTCAATTGGCTCAGCGTTCGAGGCTGATATGCAGGCCGCGCCGTTGTGGCGGCGGGAATCGCTTTCCTGCGGCAAGCCATGTCGGAGAGTTGTCAGTGTGCGGACAGGATACTACTACTCATGTTTTGGCAAGCAAAATAGGGATAGATTGGAGTGATTGGGATGCCAGACGAGGTAAGCATCGTCACGCTAGTTGATGAGAACGGCGAGGAGCAGGATTTTGCGATCGATGATATTGTGGAAGTGGATGAGACACGATACGCTATTCTAGTGCCAGCAGAGTGCTTGGACGACCTCGGCGACGAGGATGTTTGCGAGGAGGCATTCATTTTCCGGATCGAAGTAGACGATGATGGCGAAGAGTACTTCACAGATATTGAGGACGACGAGGAGTATGAGAGGGTGCTTGAAGCCTTAGAGGCCTTCGATGACGACGAGTTCTTCTATGACGACGACTACGATGAGGATGATGACGACGACATATAGTCCTCTTGCGCCCTATGCGTTAGGGTATTGCATATGCGAACTATAGAATCTGAGGAAGCCCCCGGCCAGGGGGCTTCCTTGCGCAACGGTGCCGTTGACCCTATAATTAGTGTTGGTCCAGAAACGCTTACATAACATGGGACAGGAGGGTTGCAGAATGCCGAAAGCTGCTCAGACCAGAGAGAAAACGCGTGCCTGGCCAGTGTGGCCCTTGGCTGTTTTCCTTGTTTTGCTTCTATCAACTGGCTCCTGGATCATGTGGGCGTTAAGGGGCGTTCCTCCAGAAGGCGGGGAAGAGGCACGTACAAAGGTTGTACTGCCGGAGGGTGCGTCAGCCTCCCAGATAGCCACGATTCTGCAAGAGCAGGGCCTAATCCATTCTAGCATCATCTTTCACGGCCTCGTTCGGCTTTCAGGGAAGGATTCGTCACTTAAGGCAGGAGAATACGAGTTCAGCCAAGGGGAGAGCGTCGCGGATATCTTGGACGCCATATCCTCCGGAAGGGTTGTCACAATCCGTGTGACCATACCAGAAGGCCTGACTGCGGTGGAGATAGCCGGGGTCTTCGAGGAGCGCGGACTTGCAGACAAGGAAGAGCTGATTGCAGTCATGAATCATCCTTCGGAGGATCTGAGAGAGGACTTTCCGTTCTTGCATTATGGAGTGTCTTTGGAAGGCTATCTTTTTCCTGACACTTATGAGTTTGCCAAAGGGGTGTCGGCTGCGCGCATTGTGAGAAGCATGTTGAGAAGATTCCAACAAACTGCGCAGGCCGCGCTTGAGGAGCATCCTTCACGTCCTCTGCATCTGTCGGATAGGGAAGCTTTGATCCTGGCATCCATCGTTGAGAGAGAGGCGAAGCTCGCCACGGAGAGGCCGATTATTGCGGGCGTCTTCCTTAACCGGCTGGAGCGAGGGATAATGCTCGGAAGTTGCGCTACGGTCCAGTATGTTCTTCCTGCCCAGAAGGAGCACCTTCTAGATAAGGATCTGGAGGTTGACTCTCCCTACAACACCTACAAAAACGGAGGCCTTCCGCCGGGTCCCATATGCAATCCTGGCTTGGCATCTATCGAAGCTGTACTCAATCCGGAGTCAGGCGATTACCTCTATTTCGTTTCTGCGCGCGATGGGAGCCACGTCTTTAGCAAAACATACTCCGAGCATCTTCAAGCGAAGGCAAGGATTGAAAGGGAAGCGCAGTCGTCTAGATAAGCGTACAAGGGGTGTCAGAATGTCAGATGAAGTACTAGTAGTCGGGATAGCAGGAGGATCGGGTTCCGGCAAAACCACGGTTGTGAGATCTGTGTCACAGGCTTTCGGGGATGGCGTCGCAGTCTTGGAGCATGATGCCTATTATCGCGACCAGAGCCATCTCAGCTTCGAGGAGAGGCTCAAGACAAACTATGACCATCCGTTCGCGTTCGACACGGATCTATACATCTCCCATATTGAAAGGCTGATGGAGGGCGAGTCTGTAGAGAAGCCGGTATACTCCTTTGAATCTTACAGCCGAACTGAACGGACTGAACGCGTTGACCCTGCACGTGTTATTGTCCTGGAAGGCATTCTCATACTTGAGGACTCGCGATTGCGTGCCCTGATGGACATCAAGGCATATGTAGACGCCGACCCCGATGTGAGGTTCATCAGGCGGCTCGTCCGTGACGTCAAAGAGCGCGGCAGGACGGTGGACTCCGTGGTGGAGCAGTATCTTACGGTGGTGCGCCCAATGCACCTGCAGTTCGTGGAGCCCAACAAGAGATATGCCGACATTATCATTCCTGAAGGCGGGTTCAACCAGGTGGCAATAGACCTTCTCATCGCGAGGCTCAAGTCGGTCATAGGCTCAGATTGACGGCTGCTCGCCCATATTCCTTCTACTGGGGGAATAATAGGGCGGGGGGTGAGGTCTACGCGACGCAAGGCTGCAAGGCTCAACATCTTGCTTGGCATCCTCATGCTCGGCTTTGGAGTGCTTCTGGCCCGCTTAGCCTGGGTCTGCTTGGTGAATGGACATTCGCTTGCGCTAAGAGCGGTGGAACAGAGGTCTGTGGACGCCACGGTTTCCCTTTCAAGAGGCCTGATCTTCGACAGAAACATGGAACCTCTCGCCGGTGGCGCCTCCACAAGCTTAGGCGCTGCTCTGAGTGGAGAGGATCTTGCTCATGCCGTCGCGATCTTCCCCCAGTCCATCTCAGGCTCCTCTGAGAGCCTGGAGAGGCTGGAGGCAATCGTGCCAGGGGCGCAGGCCGGGCCTCCCAGGATCGTTCGGCTCCCAGCGCGCCACAGTGATGCAATCGCCCAGATAGCCGAGGGCCTTAGAGGGGTTGTGCCCATTGCCATCCCCCGTCGCTGGCCTGGGCTGGCAGCACATGTAATTGGCTATCTCACAGGTTCGCAAGTTGGGGCAGACGGAATCGAAGCAACATTCGAGCGGATACTCGGCGGAAGCCAGAGGGGCCGCGAAGTGGTCAGGATAATGTGCGATCCTAATGGCAGGGATATACCAGGTCTCGGTGCCCGTCTCGCCATGTCAGGACAATCGCGGGGTTGGGTTCGCCTTTCAATCGACAGCCGCGTTCAGGCCGCGGCAGAGCATGCTTTCGACAGGCGCGCCCCCGGATTGGCAGGGGCCGTAGTCGTGATGGATCCCTGGACAGGCCAGGTTATTGCAATGGCTTCTCGCCCGTCATATGACCAGAATGACGTTTCAAAGGCTTTGTCGCGCAGTGATGCGCCACTTCTCAATCGCGCTCTTCACCCCTATTACCCGGGCTCAGTCTTCAAGGTAGTAGTAGCGGCCGCGGCATTGGCCGAAGGAGCCATGACGCCGGAGTCCGTGTATCACGATTCAGGCACGATCCAGGCAGGCGGACATCTCTTCAAATGCCATGCGCAGGAACGTGGGGGCCACGGCGACATCACATTCGCAGATGCCGTGGCGCATTCATGCAACACTGCTTTTGTGTATACAGCCCTTTCCATTGGCCCAACGCCTATACTCAATACTGCCCGAGCGCTAGGAATAGGCAGCTACGACCTGACCGCTTCATTGCGCCTTCCAAATGCATCTACAGGACAGACGCCCCCTCGTCAGCAGGGCATGGCCCCGGCAGAACTTGCCAACTTCGCCCTAGGACAATCGGTTGTGGAGATGACGGCTCTTGAGGCTTCCGTGATGATGTGCACAGTCGCCAACGGAGGCATTTTGCGCCAGCCGACCCTTGTGATGGAGACATTCGACTTAGCTTCGGGGGTGACAGTGGAGATGCGCGGCGATTCCGTCGGCACTCGCGTCCTCGATTCAGATGTTGCCCTCCAGCTCAGGTCGATGCTATGGGGAGTAGTGTCGTACGGCACTGCAGAAGCGGCGTTGGGGGGACGGAATGCGGCCGGGAAGACCGGTACCGCACAAACAGGGAGGATAGACGGTGCGGGCCAGCCCATATATAACGCCTGGTTTGTGGGGTTCGCGCCTGCAGACCGGCCAAGGATAGTCATCACTGTGCTCGTGGAGGGAGCGGAATCCGGAGCCGATCTTGCCGCTCCCATATTCGGAGACATTTGCGACGAGGCCCTCGGATTGATCCATTAGTTCTTGGGAGCCGAAAGGGCGGGCTCGCATTGGACGTGCACGAGACGGGCCACTCTCTCATAAGCTAGCTCTGTATCACAAAGTGTTGAGGGACGGAGGTGGCCCGTCTTGATTTCCAGTGCCCTTCTTGCCTTTGCAGCCCTCCTCACAAGGGGGCTGATGCTCCTCCACTCCTACGTTGCGGGAAACGGCGCGTTCCCGCCTCCGCTCACGGAAGATGAAGAACGCCAGATGCTCGAGAGGAAGGAGGCCGGCGACGAAGAGGCCCGAAACATACTGGTCGAGCGGAATCTCAGGCTAGTTGCGCATGTGGTCAAGAAATACGACGTAGTCGGCGAAGAGACGGATGATCTCATCTCCATTGGCGCCATCGGACTCATCAAAGCGATAAACACCTTTGACAGGCAGAAGAAGACGAGGCTTGCCACGTACGCTGCCCGGTGCATTGAGAATGAGATACTGATGCATCTTAGATCAGGTCGGAAGAACAGAGGCGAGCTGTCACTTTATGATCCTATCGGCGCAGATAAAGAGGGTAATGAGATTGCCCTAATGGACGTGCTCACCAATGGGGGTGACACTGTCGCCGACATCGTCGAATCAAGAGTGGAGCAAGAGAGATTAGTGGAGAAGCTTGCCAAGCTGTCGCCGAGGGAACGCAAAGTGTTGGAACTTAGGTTCGGAATGGGGGACATGCACCGCCGTACCCAGCGGGAGATTTCGCGTGCCTTGGGAATATCGAGATCGTACGTGTCAAGGATAGAGAAAAGGGCCCTGGCCAAATTGATGAAGGAGATGTCAACACCCAGCTGATGCGTGGGATACTCCTGCCCATAGCACCTTTACTAACATACGGTTGGTGGGGCGGTCTTTACGGGAGAAGGCTCGCCGCGATCGCGCCACTATAGGGTGCCGGGCGCGGCGAGTCATCTTACATGCAAGGGACTGAGCCCCCGAGCCACAGGGAAGCAGCGAGGCCGGGCGAATAGCCTTAGCCGTCAGACGCCAACCGCAAACTGGTACAGGCCGTATGGGAAGGCATTCACACTGCGCCAGGTTTCTCCGTGGTATAATGAGCTGTGGCGAGAGGAGGAATCATGCCCTGCTTAAACCAGATCTGCAAGTATCCGGAGTATGGGAAATCGACTTGGATGCCCTGGCGGGGGAGGGAATAACAGGGATTATACTGGATATCGATAACACACTGGCCCCCTGGGGCAGCTACGATATTCCCGACCGGATCCGCGAATGGGTGGAGGAGGCCAAGGCGAAGGGCTTTCGCCTATGCATCCTGACCAACAACTACAGCGCCCGAGCTGACTGGTTCAGTCGTGAGCTTGTAGTGCCTGCGGTCAAGGGTTGGGTCAAGCCGTGGGCATGGGGCTACAGGCTGGCCATGCGCGAGCTGGGGACTGATGCGGATTCTAGCGTAATGGTGGGAGACCAGCTTTTTACCGACATTCGAGGCGCGAACAGGCTTGGGATATATTCGATTCTCGTTTCGCCGTTGAGTGATCGGGAGCTTTTACATACTCGAATAAAGAGACGCTTTGAGAGAATGATTCTTGGAGACATAGATGAGAGGTGACGGCCACCTTGGACGGAAGATACGCTCAGGTGGTTGTGGACGTGCCTGCCCGAAGGGTGGACAAGTGTTACGACTACATAATTCCCGATAGGCTAATGGACAAGATTGTGCCTGGCTCCAGGGTGCTGGTGCCCTTTGGGCCTCGCTCTGTTGAGGGCTTCGTCGTTGCCCGGACAGCCAAACCGGCTGTGGCAAAGGTGAAGCCGATTACTGCATGCGTTAAGAGCGCACCACCTGTTCCGGAGGAGTTGCTCAGTGTGGCTAGGTGGATGGCGGATACATACATGTGCTTGCTGATCGAGGCGCTTCGAGCTCTTGTGCCCTCTGGGACGAAGATGGAATCATCTACGATAGTGAGGGTTTGCGCCTCGGATAAGAATGCTGCGGCCGCGAAGCTCTCCGGGGCCGCGAAAGATGTCTTTGATTACCTTGTGGAATGCGGCGGCAGTGCTCGAAGGGATCAAATAGGATCGGATCTTGAGATTGCCGACATATCAAGGCCGATATCTGCTCTGGCAAGGGCGGCGTTGGTTGAAACCGACACTGTGTGGTCTCCGCCGAGGGTGCGGCCTAGGACTGTGAGGGCGTTTTGCCTTGCTGACGAGGTGGCCGATCCTGCAGCTATTGCATCTGATCTTGCGTCAAACAGGCCGGCTCAGGCGGCCGTGATGAGGGTTTTTGCAGAGGATATCGAGAAGATGCCTGAAGCCAGAGGGCTGGCCATTCCCCGGACTGAGCTCTTGGAGAGAGCAGCATGCTCTTCATCTGCAATTGATGCCCTTGTCCGTGATGGGACACTAAAGCGCATAGATGTAGTATTGCAGCGGGATCCCACGGCGGGCCTGAACATAGAGAGGTCTGAGGCTCCTGTCCTTACAGAGGATCAGGAGCACGCGGTAAAGAGAATAGCTGAGACCGCAGAGACCGGCGGTGGCGTTGTCTTGCTCCATGGCGTGACGGGGTCGGGCAAAACAGAAGTCTACCTTCGCGTGATCCAGCATGTGCTGGATAGGGGAAAGCAAGGTATTCTGCTGGTGCCTGACATATCACTCACCCCGCAGATGATAGATGTTGTGATGGGCCGGTTCGGCGACAGAGTCGCGTTGCTTCACAGCGCGCTTGGCGCCGGAGAGAGGCTAGACGAATGGGAGCGGGTTCGCACCGGAGAGGCGGACGTGGTGGTTGGTGCCAGGTCTGCAGTCTTTGCGCCTACCCCTTCTCTTGGGGTCATCATAGTCGATGAGGAACACGACGCATCGTACAAACAGGATGTCCCTCCGCGCTACCATGCAAGGGATGTTGCGATCTTCAGGGCGCAGCAGGTTGGAGCCACTGTAGTCTTAGGCTCCGCCACTCCGGCCCTTGAGACATACGAGCTCGCTGAGTTGGGGGCCTGTGAGCGAATTGAGTTGCCATTGCGCATCGACGATCGGCCGCTTCCTGAGATTCGCGTGGTCGATATGAGGCGTGAGCTCAAATCGGGCAATCGGTCCATTTTCAGCCGGCTGCTGCATGGCAGCGTAGAGGATGCTTTAGGCGCCGGGCAGCAAGTCATGCTCTTCATGAACAGACGTGGGTTCTCCACATTCGTGATGTGTGTTGACTGCGGAGACGCGATTTCTTGCCCCAATTGCGATGTATCTTTGACCTACCATGCCAGAGAGTCTGAGATGGTATGCCATTACTGCAACTGGTCCCAACGGGTTCCGGATGTATGCCCCTCGTGTGGCGGGACGAATATGAAGTACTCTGGCACAGGGACTGAGCGCATAGAGGAGGCAGTAAGGAAGGAGTTTCCGCGTGCGAGGATTGCGCGGATGGATGTTGACACAACCCGGCGGAAGGGCGCCCACCGGGCGATCCTGGAGGCGTTTAGGGCCGGACGGACAGATATTCTTGTAGGGACTCAGATGATCGCCAAAGGGCTTGATTTCCCCAATGTGACGCTGGTTGGAGTCATATCGGCCGATACATCTCTTAACCTGCCTGACTTCCGCGCCGCAGAGCGAACCTTCCAGCTCATATCACAGGTGGCCGGGAGGTCGGGACGGGGATCAGAGCCCGGGCTTGTAGTTGTTCAGACATACAATCCCCAACACTACAGCGTCGCCGCTGCTGCCGCCCACGATTACCGTGCGTTTTTCGACGCTGAGATAGCGGCGCGGCGGGAGACTGGTTACCCGCCGTCGCGGCGCATGGCTCGCATATTGCTCAGGGGAGAAGATGAATCGGCGACAGCCAAGGCTGCGGGCAAAATCGGAAGGGTATGTGCAGGCGCCGAGGCGGTAGCCGGCGGCGTAGTTGACGTAGTTGGTCCGGCTCCGGCTCCACTGCAGCGCATAGCGGGAAGATACAGGTGGCATCTGCTGCTCTTCTCCCGAGATGCAGAGGCGTTGCGCGATGTGGCGTCTCTAGGTTGCAGGGCCAGGTTGACAGGGGTTACAATAAGCGTAGATGTTGATCCATCAAGCATTCTATGAGCCAGGAATGGGAGGCCGTATCGTTGATTTTGGAAATCCGCACCGACGGAGACCCGGTGCTTCGTGAAATTGCCCAACCGGTTAAGGTAATAGACAGCAAGATGCGCAAGCTTGCTTCGGATATGCTCGAAACCATGTATGACGCGCCCGGAGTCGGCCTTGCAGCACCCCAAGTTGGTGTTGGCGTCAGGCTTGTCGTGATTGATGCCGGAGACGGGCCGCGCACCCTCTTCAACCCGGAGATTGTGTGGCGGCGAGGCGAGGCATCCGATGACGAAGGGTGTCTGTCAGTGCCCGGAATGGTGGGAACGGTTACGAGATCTGCTGAAGTCGAGGTAATCGCATACGACAGGGACGGGGAGCTTTTTAATGTGAGAGCTAAGGACCTTTTGGCCCGCATTCTGCAGCATGAGATCGATCATCTCGATGGGGTTTTGTATATCGACAAGGCCGAAAACGTTAGGCCAGTCGAAGATGAGTGCGAAGATGATCAAGGCAACGAAGGAGACTGACAGGTGCGAATTATTTTCATGGGAACTCCTGAGTTCGCTGTGCCTGCGCTTAGTGCGTTGGCAGATAGCGGACATGAGATAATATGCGTTGTGACACAGCCTGACAGGCCGCAGGGCCGAGGCTACAAGCTTGCGCCGCCGCCTGTGAAGGTGGAAGCTGAGAAGCTGGGACTCCCTGTTATGCAGCCGGAGAATGCGAGCGTTCCCGAGGTTATCAGGGCCTGTGCCAACATGGCTCCGGATGTTGCAGTGCTTGCGGCGTTTGGCCAGAAGATCAGCGCTGAGCTCTTGCGGGTACCACGACATGGGTTCATCAACATTCATCCCTCACTTCTGCCGAAGTACAGGGGAGCCGCTCCCATTGAGCGGGCAATAATGAATGGGGATTCGGTTACGGGTGTGAGCATCATGTACATGGATGAAGGCTGGGATACGGGGGACATAGGAATCTCGGAGGAGATCCCGATTCCAACTGATGCCGACAGAGGCTGGCTCGAAGGGACCCTTGCAGACCTGGGCGGGGAACTTATCCTGAGATTCCTTCGTCTAGTAGAGTGTGGGGAGGCACCTCGGGTTCCGCAGGACCACTCCGCCGCTACCTATGCTAATAAACTATCAAGTGATGAGGTCGGAATAGATTGGCGGAGGAGTGCGCGGCGAATCCACAATCAGATACGGGCGCTGTCGCCCGCTCCCGGGGCCCGCACCTCTTTTGCCGGGCAATCCTTGCGCATCCTGCGGGCGCATGAGATTGCCCCGGTTTTGGTTGGATCGGATCAGTCGGGAAAGCCAGAAGATTTGGGAGACCCGGGCATGCTAACAATAGGGCCGAAGGGAGAGCTCATAGCCTTCTGCGGCCCGCGCGGTTGTGAGCGCATAGCCATTGACATAGTTCATCCTGCTGGGAAACGCGAAATGCCGGCAGAGGATTTTGCCAGAGGGCGCAGGATATCCCATGGGGACAGGCTCGGCTCTGCCAGTTGACGGCTGAGATCCCCGAGCTAGATGCGAAAGGGGTGACTTGGGTTGCCATTCTATTTTTACTATGACCCGACTTACATCCTTGTGATTCCAGCACTGATCTTGGCGATATACGCCCAGGCCAAGGTGCAAGGGACATTCAACCGGTACTTGCGGGTTAGGTCCATAACAGGCCAGACTGGAGGCCAGGTTGCACAGTCTATCCTGAGCAGTAATGGAGCACATGATGTAGCCGTGGAAGGAACTGACATGCCGCTTGGAGACCATTTCGATCCAAGAACGAAAACAGTGAGGCTTTCACCTCAGGTGTATCGCGGATCGTCCATAGCATCCTTGGCTGTTGCCGCCCATGAAAGCGGACATGCGATGCAAGACAAGCAAGGCTACGCTCCTCTCGCTTTTAGGCAGGCCATACTTCCGGTTGCGAATTTCGGATCCCGTCTTGCTTTACCCCTATTCATACTGGGTATGCTCATGGGGTATGGCAGCACAGGCCAGTTCTTGATGAGCCTCGGAATATGGCTTTTTGCCGGGGCTGTGGCGTTCCAACTGATCACGCTTCCGGTTGAGTTCAATGCAAGCAGGCGGGCGCTGACCCTCCTTGCTGACGGAGGCCACGTCACACAAGACGAGGTGCCTGCCGTAAGAGAAGTGCTGCAGGCCGCAGCTCTCACCTATGTTGCAGCGTCGGCAGTGGCTGTGACTCAACTCCTGAGATTGCTCATTCTGAGGGGAAGCCGACGTGACTAGGCGGCCTAAGTTCAGACAGGCGGCAAGTTCCGCCAGGGATCTTGCTGCAGAAGTTGTGTACCTATGTGACCAGGACGGCATGTATGCGAATGTCGCCTGGTCACAGGCGCTTTCAGGGAAGGAGATGGATCCGCGTGATCGCAGGTTTGCAATGGAGATCGCCTATGGATCCATAAGGCGGAAGAAGACTCTGGATTGGGTGATAGACCAGGCTTCAACAAGGCCTTCGCGGCAGATGGACCCTCTCGCTCGAGCCCTGTTGCGAACAGGCGCTTACCAGCTTATGTTCATGTCGCGTGTGCCTCCACACGCTGCAGTTTCCGAATCTGTGAATTCCGCCCGGCGCCTCGGCCATCGGGGACTTGCCTCATTTGTGAATGCAGTGTTGAGGAGGATCGCTTCACCTGGGTACTCTCCAGAGTTCCCCGACCGGAAGGGGGATCCTGTGGGCTTCCTCTCGGTCTCGCAATCATATCCTGAGTGGCTTGTGCGGCTATGGATTGACGAATATGAGATGGATGTGGCCCGGACAATGCTGGAGGCGGGAAACGAAGCCCCAACTGTGGTGCTGCGAGCAAACAGACGGACCACAGATCGTAGCGGGCTTTCCCGATTGCTGGCGTCTGGGGGGGTTCCCACGGAGCCGGGGTTCTACTGCCCTGAAGCTCTAAGGATATCCGGGGCCATCGATGGAGTGGAATCGCTGCCTGGGTATGATGATGGGCTTTTTTCTGTTCAGGACGAAAGCTCAATGCTAGTGGGGCATGTTATGGGAGTGGACGGGCTCTGCAGCATGGGGGAGGGGGCAGGCGGAGATGGGCCCCTAGGCGAAAGACCCCTTGTCATAGACACATGTGCCGCGCCTGGAGGAAAAGCGACGCACATCGCTGAATTGGGCGGGGACCGAGTGCAGGTAGTGGCATGTGATCTATCGGAGGAACGGGTAAGCATGATCCAGGAGGCTGCCGCCAGGTTAGAGCTGTCGTCGCTTCAGGCAGTCTGTTGCGATGCCAGAGAGCTTCCGCAGGCGTACTCGGGCAAGGCTGATGCCGTTCTTGTGGATGCGCCATGCTCGGGCTTTGGAGTTCTCTCCCGGCGGCCTGATGCGCGATGGCGAAAAAGCCCCGGCGACATTGAGGAGCTTTCGGCGTTGCAGGCGGAGATACTGGATGCGGCTGCTCAGTGCGTGAAGCCCGGCGGAGTTCTGGTATACAGCACGTGCACAGTAGGATTCCGGGAGAACCGTGGCCAAGCTGAACGGTTTGCTGCGAAACATGAGGAGTTCTCGCCTTCGGCAATAGGCCCTTACATGCCTTCAGACAAGGCTCGCGCCTTATGCTCTGCAGATGGGTACATAGTCGAGCTGTTGCCGGGGATGTCCGGCACCGATGGATTTTTCATCGCAAGGTTCGTGAGAGAATCAGGATCCAATGGGTAGCTGTTGAGATCTTCGCTTCGCCGAAACATCTTTCCTGTACTTTCCTGGAGTGTCTTGTTCCGCGAATAAGTGCCATCGCCATCCTGTTGCGGCTCTTTCAAGGCGAAGCTAGAGCCGCCTTGACCTTGTCTCATAGGGCACGATCTGCAGAGCGCCTATGTGTCACCCCACGCACGAGCGCGAGCGCCCGCGCCAGTTGCCAACTCCAGCATGTTTTAGCGCGAATACGTCATGCCCGAGCCGGACACGTTAAACGCGCGCGGGTCGGCGCGTTCGTGTGCGCTAGATACGCCCGCGGCGAGATGGTGGAAGGATGCGGGCGTATTCGTCAAGACGCATATTGATTGCATTGGCGATCCTATCAAGTTTGGCCGCACTTGTAGCAGCCAGCGCTGTGATCGCAGAGATCTACGTGGCTCCAGGGTATCTAAGGGTGTTTGAGGGTCAAACCTTCAGTTTTGATATGGGACCTGTGGGCAGAGGAGCCGTGGTGGCCGATCCGCCCGACTCGCTCCTTATGGAGATTGCGATAGGCTCGAAAGTGGAAGTCACGCCGACAAAGACGGGAAGAATGCGGCTGGAAGTGCGCCTTTTCAACGCTATTCCCGTGAGGCGCCTCGTAGTCGACGTTGTGCCAGAGATGCGGGTGATTCCAGGCGGGCATTCAATCGGCATTCTCCTAGCCAGCCGAGGAGTGAGGGTAATGGGAATGTACCCCGTGATTGGAACAGACGGCCTCAGGTATATGCCTGCTCGGGACGGAGGAATTGAAGTCGGAGACATGATTGTTTCTGTTGAGGGACGCCTTGTGTCCGACCCGCGTCAGCTGGAGGTTCTCGTGAGTCAGGCGGCCGTAGGCGAAAAACCCGTGCGGATAGGGATTGTCCGGGATGGACAGGAATTCGATATCATGATTCTGCCTGCCCCTACAGATGAAGGCTACCGGATCGGTGTTTATGTGAGGGACAATGCAGCAGGTGTGGGCACGCTGACGTTTTGGCACCCTGGGACCATGCGATACGGGGCATTGGGGCATGTGGTCGTGGATCCGCAAACTGGAAAGGAGCTTCCCATATCAGATGGGAGGATTGTGTCTGCGCGAGTATCCGGAATAGATGTGAGTGGCGCAGGAAGGCCTGGCGAGAAGATCGGAACATTTGCCGGCGCGCTCGATAATGTAGGGGTAGTCGAATCCAACACTGCAGTTGGAATATACGGCACTTTAGATGCACCGCTGCCTAATGAGTACTATCCGGAACCGATCCCTGTCGCTCTGTCCACTGCTGTCCATGAAGGCCCTGCCGAGATCCTAACAGTCATCTCTGGGGCTTCCATAGAAAGGTTCCAGGTCGAAATAGTGAAGGTTGCAAGGCAGACCAGAATTTCCGGCAAAGGCCTCGTGATTAGAGTGGTGGATCCGCACCTCATTGAGCTCACAGGCGGAATAGTGCAGGGAATGAGTGGATCCCCGATAATTCAGGACGGAAAGCTGGTTGGGGCCGTGACTCACGTCTTCGTGTCTGACCCTTCAAGAGGGTATGGGGTTTTTGCCGAACACATGATGAATGCAGCCGGCCTAATGGACAGGGCCGAGCTGGCCAAGGTACGGATAACCGTGTTGGCTGCCTGAGAATGGCAGAATCGTAGTAGCGGTTTGGGCCCTAGTGACTGACCCCGTCAAAAAGCCTATACACAGGGAGATTCGGCCCTACATATTATGTAGCGCCAGAGGGAGAAGCAAGTCTGCTTCGTCTGCGTACACGCCCTGACGGGGTTGAGAGGTGAGGCCTGTGCCGCAAGATAGACCCGAAGTGGACTCATCTGCCGCGCTTGCGCTGGAGAAGCTTTCTCCTCGTGAGCGGGAGATAATAGGAATGGTGGCTCTAGGACTGAGCAACCAGGCCATCGGTGAGAAACTTTTCATCAGCGATAAGACCGTCAAGAATTACGTAACCAGCATACGCAGGAAACTGGGGGTTGAGAACAGGATACAAGTTGCGCTGTATGCCATAAGATGTGGGCTGGTGGACCCAGGGACTGATCAGTGAGGCAGGAGATGGACGCTACTCCGTAGAAAGTGGCATTACCATTGCTCGTGGAGGCTACGGATAATGTCCCAAAGCCTGATTCGATTGGTCATGGTCGACGACAATGTCGACCTGGTTAAAGTTGTATCCGAGTTCATTTCGACCCAACCTGACATGTCCATGTGCGGCGTTGCGTACAATGGCTCCCAGGCCATTGAAGTAATTAGAAATGTTGCGCCAGACGTGATTCTGCTCGATCTGATTATGCCGCACCTTGACGGGCTGGGCGTAATCGAATACTTAGGCAGCACAAAACTGGTTCCACACCCCCGTGTGCTCGTAATAACCGCAATAAGCCTTGAGACCACTGCCGCCAGTGTAGTAGCGCAAGGGGCCGATTACTACATGGCGAAACCCTTTGACCTTGAGGTTTTGGCGGGGCGGATCCGGCGGCTTGCAGCGCTCCCGCCGGAGCGCCCTTCAGAATCCCACCTAGATACGGGCTCAGCGATACGTGCAAGCAGTGGCAATTCCAGGTACGATGTCGAGGCAAGCAAGGCTCTGCACAAGATGGGCGTACCGGCAAACCTCAAAGGGTATCTCTACTTGCGTGCTGCAATCATCATGGCTTTGGAGAAAGAGCATGAAATGGGCAGCATGACATATGTCGTGTATCCGGCAATAGCTAAAGCACATAATACTACGCCTTCCAGGGTTGAACGCGCAATGAGGCACGCCATCGAGACAGCATGGAATCGTGGAGATATCAACGTAATCAACCGGGTATTCGGCTACACTGTTGACGCTGAGAAAGGGCGCCCCACCAATTCTGCCTTCATAACACGAATCGCCAGCAAGATAAAGATAGACCTTGCAACCGGAAAGAGACACTAGGTGCTCATTTGACCCGCTGAATGCACACCGTGGCGTGGGGAATCAATAAGAGCGTGAGTGCTGTTCATCTCAGAGGGTCAGCCAGGGCTGACCGAAAAACCAAGAATCTGATCTCCCGGCTTGAGCCGGGGGACATTGCAGTGATAGCCCACGCTGACATCGATGAGGTGTCAGGCAAGGCTCTAGTTGAAGGTCGTCCCAAAATGGTGATAAATGCCGACCGTTCCATCACTGGCAGATACAGGTGCCCGGGTCCGGAGATCTTGCTGGATGCGGGCATTCCTGTGCTGGATGGGGTCGGCTCTCATCTTCTGGACGTAGTTGCCGACGGAGACTCGATTGAGGTAATAGGCGATCACGTCTATCGGGAAGGGGCGTCTATAGGCAGCGGCATGTGGGTCACCAGGGACACACTGGAGGCTGCCTATCGTGAGGCAGAGGAGAACCTCGAGGCGGAGTTGGAGAAGTTCGTCGCCAACACGCTTCAATATGCCATAAAAGAGAAAGACATCATCCTCGGAGACTTGGATATTCCCCCCATAGATACCGCGATCCGCGGGAGGCATTGCCTCATTGCTGTGAGGGGGCCGAGATATGAGGACGACCTGGATGCTGTAGCCTCGTATGTCAGAGAAATGGCCCCAGTTCTCATAGGTGTTGACGGAGGAGCCGACGCTCTTATGGAAAGGGGGTTCGAGCCTGATATTATCGTGGGCGATATGGACTCAGTGTCTGATAGGGCGCTCTCTTCGGGAGCGGAGCTCATCGCTCACTCATATCCTGACGGGCGGTCGCCTGGATCTGAGAGACTGGGGAAGCTTGGCCTTTCGCACAAGACCTTCAGTTGTCCCGGAACAAGCGAGGATATTGCCATGCTCCTTGCCTACGAGAAGGACGCCGCACTCATAGTGGCAGTGGGGGCCCACTCGAACATGCTTGACTTCCTTGAGAAGGGCAGACCTGGAATGGGCAGCACCTTCCTTGTGAGGCTGAAGGTAGGAGCAGTGTTGGTTGATGCGAAAGGAGTGAGCCAGCTCTACAGGGGAAGGCTACGCATAGGGCACATAGTGGGTATCCTTCTGGCGGCGGCGGTGCCCCTCATAGCCATCGCACTTTTCTCTGGCTCTGTTGCTGATATAGCCAGGCTAGTGTACCTGAAAATCCGTCTGATGTTGGGCCTTCTTTAAAGCAAAAGCAAACCGGATGGAGAGATTGCCGTGATGAGCCTCCGTTATCATGTCGTGTCTTTGGCGGCGATCTTCGTGGCCCTGGGGATAGGAATACTGCTGGGCGCTGCCATGTCAGGCGATGAAGGGCTGGCGGGACAACAGAGAGCTCTAATCGAGAGGCTCGATGCCGACTTCTATAGGTTGTCTCAAGACCGTGATGCCCTGGCCCAGGAGCTTGAGGCTGCGCGAAAGTATGTGGAAGAGAGTGTTCCCTACGTGGTTCGGGGATCGCTTCTGGGGAAGACTGTGGGGATTGTGGCCGTAAGCGGGGTTGGGGCCAGTGACCTGGACTCCGTAAAGCGTGTGTGCGAGATTGCCGGGGCGCGTGTTGGCGCAGTAGTAGACTTGGCGAGTGGAGCGCTGAGCAATGCCAATGACGGGCAGCTGATCGTCTGGACGCAAGCAATCCTATCATCTGATATCGACAGAATTGGGAGCTTGGCGTCTCAAGGAATAGCCAAGGTCACGATGGCGGAAGATTGCAGGTTCAACGCTCTCGTTGCACTATGTGGTCCTGCTGAGGCAGCAGAGAGCAGATTCGTTGAGGCCTTGTCTGCAACCGCCAAAGGTGCGAGCATTCCCTTCGTGGTGGGGTGGACTCGCACTGCTGCCCTTAAGGCGCGGTCTGAGACGGCAGGGGCCATGCCAGGATCTCAGTTTGAGAAAGGCCCGCCTTCTGCCGAAGTGTATGGGGTGGGGACTGCGTCTGGAAACGCGGCGTTGGCGTTGGCGCTTGCCGGAGCCCGCGGCACATACGGACAGCCTCCTGCTCCACTAGCCTTGCCTGCGCGGGAGGGAAAGTAGTGCATCCAAGAGTTGCAATAGTCCCTGCGCTGAACGAGGAAGCTACTGTGGCAGAGAGCGTGAGAGCCCTTCTTCATAGCGGCGCTGCTGATCACGTCATTGTCGTGGATGACGGGTCCACAGATTCCACCGGAGCCGAGGCCGAACAGGCCGGAGCTACAGTGATTCGGATGGCCCAGACGTCGGGCAAGGGTTCGGCGGTAGCGACGGGTGTTGCACGAGCGCAGCACATGAACCCGAAACTCCTCGTATTCGCCGACGCTGACCTGGGAACCACAGCTTCTGAGATGGCCTCTGTTGTGTCTGCGGTTGTTTCCGGCAGAGGGGACATGGCAGTTGCGGGATTCCCATCTGCAAAGAATCGCGGTGGGTTTGGACTAGTGGTTGGGCTTGCAAGACGTGGAATCAGAAGACTCACAGGACTTGATCTCAAATGGCCCCTATCGGGTCAACGGGCGATATCGGCGGAGCGCTTCTATGGGATTGTCACGACTGACGGAGCTTTGGGGTTGAGGCTGGAAAGGGGCTTTGGGCTCGAAGTAGGCCTTGCGATTGATTGGGCTAGGGCAGGATACTCAATAGTTGAGGTCCCCACGGAGATGATGCATAGAGAGACAGGAAGGGACCTGCCGGGAATTCTTCACAGGGCACGCCAATTCAAAGAGGTCATGCGCGCCCTCGCGACGCGGTGTCCTCAATAGCCTTTGCTAGTTTGCGGTTGGTGCGGGTGAATCAAACACCAGAGGCAGATGGTTCTGATGGTTCGGGCCTCATGCGAAACGTGAAGGGGAGAGCCGACACAGTAGAACTAGGATCTAGATTCGATTATGATCCTTCTCACTGAAACCTACCAAGCTAGTGAGTGCGGGGCTTCCTTAGGATTTCAAAGAAGAGCGCTCTGGCGGCGCCTTTCGTCGCCATCTCGCCTAGCGCAAGGATGCGCCAGAACCATGAGGTATATCGTACCATGTGTTTCGTAGCCACACCGCAGAATCTCCTTATCCAGTTTCGCCAACGCAGAATTAACGATCTTGCGGTCTCCGCATGACACAGCGGGCCGTGTATAGTACGTGTTTCTCGCCGTATGAGTTTTCTGGGAGTGTCTACCCAGTTGATCTTCATGCGACAGCTCGGGATTGGATGCCAAAACCCAGGTATGCGTTTTGCGCACACAACGGCGTCATCCTCGATCATCTCCTCCATGGCATCTCGGGAGTTCTTTCCGCCTCTCGCGCCCACTACCTCAGACCTAACTCGACCTGCGCGATCGACTCCAACGAGGAGCCATGCGCGCCGCTCATAGGTTGGGTTCCGCGAGTAGCCCAGTTCAAGACTGTCATTCCCTCTACCATACACATGCAGAAGCTGAGGAATTTGTCGCGTAGGTGCAGCCCTTCCAGTACAGTGCCTGTGAATTCAGTGAAACATCTCGCGCATGGTTTGCACCTATACCGCTGGATGCCATTCCTCTTTCCCCAGCGGACTACGTCTCGCCCAAGGCAATCGGGGCAGATGGGACCGCGGGCCATTGCTGCCTCTCGAATATCCTCAAGCGTCAACCCGAGCAGTGCCCCACCAGGTTCTGCATCTGACTCGCCGCGTCTTACGCCGCACAGGGGCGTCACCGCCGCGAGCGCATTGTTCTCGCGAAGTGCCGGAAACGGCGGCAGGGCTGGCCTGGAGATGATTGGCAAAGGAAGTTGCATGCATGACACCCCCCCATAGAGTAGTCACCTATATAATACCAATACAAGATAATACTTGTCAACCATATAGTGTAATACGCCATACAGCGTCCGCCATCCCAACATATTTGCAGTACGGGTTGCGAAAGATACAGGTGAAACTGCTTGGGGGTGATTGTGGCGGCCGCGCGCTCGTTGTGGCAGGGGGTTTTTGGGGTGCTGCTGGCCGGGGCTATCGTGGCCGCCTCATCTAGAGGCGTTACCGAGATGCTTTTGAGAGCCCTCGGGCCCACACCAAACTATCGGCGTAGGCCAGTGGCCTTCCCGGCGGGTCTCGTTGTGGCAGCCGGAGCCGTCCTTGCGCCGATTCTGATTGGAGCCATCGTGGGGGTTGAAGGGAATCAGCTGGGACGTATCGGTGCTTACCTTCTTCTCACGACGGGATTTGCGCTGGCCGGCTTCGTCGATGACATGCTGGGCGGCCACTCTCAGTCTGGATTCGGAGGACATCTAGGTGCATTGCGCCAGGGGGTCTTTACCACTGGCATGTTCAAGGTGGTCTTTGGGGCAGCCATTTCTCTGGGATCGGTTGAGCTGCTGAGGTCAGGATCCATAGGGGTCATGGCCCTTCTAGATGCTGTGCTGATAGCGCTTTCTGCAAACTTCATCAATCTGGTTGATCGACGGCCAGGGCGGGCGATAAAGTGCTTTCTCTTGGGATTTGCCATTCTTGGCGCATGGCTCTGGACGAAAGAGAAGGCTTTGGGTTTGGGACTCTTGCTTAACCCGACCGGCTCTGCGCTTGGGGCTGCGATCGTATTCTTCCCGTCGGATCTGGGGGAGCGTGCAATGCTGGGGGACACAGGATCGAATGTGCTTGGTGCGGCTCTGGGCTATGGCATGCTGCGCTTAGCGCCTGTATGGCGGACGACGGCCCTGGCAGTTCTCGTGTGGCTTACGTTGGCGTCAGAAAAAAGGTCTTTTGGGGAGATCATCGAGGGCAATAGAATGCTCCGGTTTCTTGACAGGTTAGGCAGGGTGAACTAGTGGAGCGAGTCTTGATGTGCCTGCATCGGGGCAGGAGAGTTCCGATGTTGCGGCGAAATCGGCAGGAAGGCCGAGAATGCTGTAGCTTCATGTTGCAGATGCGGCCCTGGTAAACTGGACCGGGGGAATGGAAATGTTTTTTGGCTTCGTGCAGTTACATACCGCTGGAATTGCCTCTTGCTGCCGGACTGCCGGGGAAGAGGCTCTTCTTCACCACCTCTCCTTCCGGCAGCGCAGATAGTCTCCTGCCGCGGGACTCTTGCCCGTATTCCAGGGCGCTTATGAGGAAATACGAGCCCTTTGACATACAGGCGATCGCGGGCTCGTGTGATGCTATGAGGCGGGCGTACGATGCCGTCCGATACTGGGATCTGGCTCGCCACGTCCTCTACGTAGATGTTCCGAGAACAGAGGACGACGGCTCTGTGGGCTACTTCGCTCACGTGCTGCGCCAAACAGCGGCAGACATAGGGGCTGCCCACCCGGGGAGGGAGATAGGGGAGGAGAGCCTAGGTCTTGCGTGTGAGGCGATGAACATGATGAGGGCAGCAGTATCGAAGGCTGCAGCCTCAATGGAACGGGGTGCGTTGCCTTCATCTTTGGTGTCGAAAGCAACGCTGGACGTGAATGAGCTCATGTCCGACATCTCGCGTTGGGGCGATGGGTGGAACAGGGATGAGGGGTTTACGATAGAGGCCCGCGATGGGCTGGCAGGAGCTGCAGCTGCTAAGATCGACAGACTGATTGCGGGGGGCGCGAGCGTTCATGGAATCCGCCCATGTGGTTGTGGACATAGGCGGGCAAGACTCCAAGGTCATACGCCTGGATGAGGAGGGGATGGTTGCAGATCGTCTGGCAGGTATGGTCCACAGGGTCGGATTGGCGCGGGATGTGGTAATGACAGGCGGAGTCAGCCGAAATGACGGTGTCAGGCTTTCTCTGGAAAGGAAGCTTGCCCCCAAGGTGCTTGTGCCTTCCATGTCTCAGTATGCCGGGGCATATGGAGCTTCGATAATTGCTCACGAGTCGGCCGCTAGGGATAGATAATAAGGGTGCAGTCCGCAGGGGCGCGGGTTGAACTTTCTTTGGGGGTTGTTGATAAGTGGAAGACGACAGCAGATTGGTGTGTGAATGTGGCAAACCATATGTTGAGATGATAGAGGAAAGTTTCGAGACCTTTGTGGAAGGCTATGTTGTGTGCAGCGAGTGTGGACGGAGGATCGACGTGGAAGGCGAGTTTGCCGAAGTGCTGGGAGCTGCTCTTGGTCAGCTTCAAGATGGCTGGAAGAAGATTGCTGATCACATGAGGCCCGATCCCTCGAAAGGCGAGTGCAACTGCGGTGGAGATGGTGACCATCACAGCTAGGTCTTCTCTTCGGATGCCATAGACGGCTAGAGGGCGCATGTGCCTGGAGGTTTCCACGCTGGTGCGCCCGTTTTTTCCTAATACTCCGTCTCACTTTCCGATTGTTCAGCCCCCCTGCCCAGAAGCTTGTCGAGAAGCGACTGCACGCGTTCCGTGGCGGCCGCGGTCTCGGCCTCGCTAACCTGGACTGATATGTCGAGTATGGCGCCTTCAACGACATCTTCGGGGAGAGCGCAGATGGGCCAGAGAATCTGGATGGACTCATCAGGCCGCACCAGAAGCACTGCAAGCTCCCCTTCTATCCGGTCCAATGTGGCAAGAAACTTCATTCTATCCTACACCACCTCAAGTGGATGTCTATGGGTTGCAGACCTTGCATGGCCTGTAGCCGGCGTTCAGGGCCTGTTCCCGGTCGCAAATGACGATCGTCTTGGCTGGCGTGATCCTCCTTGCGTGTTGGCACGTTTTCCTGTGGAACACCCTGCTGCCGCAGGCTGCGCGCAGGTCATCACCGGGTTTCTCGATACTGACAGACCATGTTCTGCGGTCTGATTGCAACGTTACGGTGACATGGCCATGCTCGTCAGTCCTGTAAACGAGGACGTCCCTCGCCCTAAGATTAGCCAGCGCCTGGCTGGAAGGATGCCCATAGTCGTTGCCTGCCCCTACTGGGATTACAGCAATATCCGGCGAAGTTGAGGCCAGAAACGTCTGGGTTGTAGAGCTTCTGCTGCCGTGATGGGCCACTTTCATCAGATCAATCTTGGAAAGTACGCCTTCGCCTGCCAGGGTGCGTTCCACATATCCGCTTATGTCTCCTGTGAGCAGAACGCGAGATTCACCGCAAGCGACCTCCAAGACCAGCGAGCGGTCATTGATATTGCTTGCTGGGGGCTCGGTTGGCCACAGCACTCTGACCGAGGCATTGCCAAGGCCAAATGAATCTCCAGCTCTAGGTCCGAAGAAGGGTATGCCCTTATCGTAGATCTTCGTCAAGTACGACTCGTAGGTCGCAGTCGTGTGCGCCCATGCAGAGTCGGCTACTCTGTCGACTTCTAAGAAGTCCAATACTGCGAGGAGGCCGCCTATATGGTCTTCGTGAGGGTGGGTGGATACGATCACGTCCAGGCGTGTTACGCCCAGCCGGTCAAGGGTTGCTACGAGCTTGGCCCCGGCTGCCCGCGGCCCACCGTCAACCAGCATGTGATGGCCATCCTCTGTAGACACAAGGATCGCATCGCCCTGTCCCACATCAATGAAAGTTACAGTTAGCGCCTCGCTGTTTGCAGAGGATCGAAAAGACAAGATAGCTGACCCAACCAGCACGCACAGAATGACAATGGCTGCTGCTCCCAGCAGGCGTTTGGTGTTGAGTATTCGGGAATTGGCCATAGATGGCGCCCTCCGTTCTGAAGTAGTCATGATGTCGGTAGATGTCACGCAGGCTCCCGAAATCATTGACTCTGGGTATGGGTCTAGCCGATATCATTATCATGCATGGATGGCGACTTATGTGAATATTCTACCTACTGTGTTCCAGCATCTTTACCCATACTCTGCGCTGCCGCGGCCCGTCGAACTCGAGTAGAAGGTGTCGATGGAGAATCCTTTCACGACAGCTTCCCCTCCTGTAGTTACCCTCGGGTTCCACTAGAATAATAACACGAATGAGAGGTTCGGTGCATATCGAGGGAAACACGCCTGTGCAAAGGCGGCTTCCAAGCCAAGCTGCTGAGTGGAGCAGTAGAACGACAAAAGGGAGCCCGAATCTGGGCTCCCAGCATGTGCTACGATTCGTCTATTGGGCCGGCTTGAAAGGGAAGTTCCTTATCAGCACCACAGGTGTCCCCGCGTCGGCGGAGCCGGCAGCAAGGTCTGCCATTGTGGCTAGTATCCCGGTGATATTGCGGGGGGTTGTGCCAAGCGTCTCCCGCGAAGGCTCCTGTTGCTCCAGGGCTTTGTAGATCTCCTCGCGGGAATGTCCTTCCCTGAACATCGTCTCAACCAGGAGTTTCAACTTGGTGCCCTGCCTCAGCGAAGCGCTGCGAAGCCCGCGGCTGCATCCGATCGACGGATACGGGTCGGCCAACTCGTATATGCCGGTGTCGGGGTCTTTGTAGGCTCCGTCGCCAAAGATGAGAACCTCGATGTCCTTGCCAGTCTTTTCTCGGGCACTGTCCTTGATGCTGTCACATACGTCGTCAGCATTGTCAGGTAGGAGCTTAAGTATTCCTTTGTCAATGTCTGACACGTTAGACCCGATTACGCCCCACGGCTCCGGCCCGATATCCTGTATGGTGAGCATTGGCGTCTTCGTTCCGAACGATAGGAACAGGTTCTTGAGAGACTCGCGTTCATGGACTGCGCCTATGATTATTCCATCTATGTGGCCAAAGTTGAACACAGCCAGCGGATTATTGGTGAACACGATCTCCGCTTGTGCTCCTTCTGACTCTATAGTCCTGGCATACATCCGGCCATAGTCTATTCCCGTAATAGGGTGGGGGAAGAGCCTCTCTCCGATCTCTGCTACTGTGATGACGTCACTGGCTTCATAGAATGCCTGCCGCTCGTCATATTTGTATGTTTCAGGCTGTGCCTTGCCAGCGAGGAAAGGCGTGGCCTCGACCATCGCTATCTCCTGGGCCTGCAGATCGACTGCAACTGCCATGGCGATGTCGGCATTATCGTCCTTTCCTATGCCTATGGCCTTGCGTGCGGCACTCGAAAGGTTCTCGAATGTTACTTCAGCGATAACTTTTCGGCCATCCTTGTCGAGCAAGGTTATGTCGGCTATGCCTGTGCCTGTGATCTTACGAATTGCCATTACTGAATAGCCAAGCTCTTGAAACTTCAGGGCTGCTATGATCTCCCTTATCAGGACATTCATCTGCGGAGTGTTGCCTCGCACTTCCTGCAGGCTTCGCAGCACCTTCTTGAAACGAAGGCGGTTGTTGGCAAACTCTTCGTCTATGACCTGGTTGCCTACTTCATCCCTCGGGACTGTAAGCTGAACGACTACTCTGCCCTTGTTGACAGCACGTGCAATGGCTTGAAGCACCAACGCGAAGCGATTTCTGCTGACGATGGGGCTGATAACAGCCACCGTGCCGTCGCTTTTCATGCCAAATTTGGCCCTGACGTCTTCTGCAAGCTCATCGCAGGTTATATAGCGATTCTGAGATCTGGCCACAACGGCTTCCGTTACACAAACGATGTCGCCGTCATCCAGAGTATCTTCAACTGCATCCATCGTGACTTCGACTATGTCATCAGTGGGCATGATTAGCCCTGTTTTGATTCCCACTACGGCAACGCCAGCTTTTTCAGATAGAACGAAGCCCAAAGTGTTCACCTGCTTTCTCCGCACACATCTGCAGCCTCTAGGACGGCTGGGAAAGGGGTGCGGACTTTCGTTTCTAGTCCATCCAGCTGGGACCCAGCAGGGACCCAGTAGACTTCACAGTGGACAGACTTGGGGCCTACAGGGGCTTCTGCCCGTTTTCGACCCGCTGCAAGCTTTGGCAGCACTCTCTATTATTCCATGTCGTTTATGTGATTACAAGGGCAATGTGGTTTGAGAGGATTCACACGTGAGTACGGTCGCAAGAAGATGGCGACAGATACCCATCTGATGGTTGGTGGCCAGTCTAGAACTGGGGTCATATCCGCAGATCGAGCTTTTTCATCCTCCTGTAGATTGTGTTTCTTGAGACGCCCATCTCCTCTGCTGCCCGGGTGATGTTGCCATCGTGTTTTTCCAGAATTCGCAGCAGTTCCTCTCTCTGGCGGTGTTGGGCAGAACGTTGAATTCGTGCTCTATGCTGCTCGAACGTGGCAGGCTTGGCGCCGGGAAATCCTGAGTCTGACAATGGTGAGATGATGCGAGAACCACTTGAGAGTAGGACTTTGTCCGGTACGTGCTCGACTCCTATGTATCCAGCTGTTGCGATGCTTACCATCTGTTCCACAACTCTCTGGAGTTCTCTCACGTTTCCAGGCCAGCCGTAGGCAATCAGGCAGTCTATTACTTCTGGATCCACTCTGCGTATGTCGACCTCAAGCTCTTCCATGGACCTCAAGAGGAAGTTCTCGAACAGCAGGGGTATGTCACCCTTGCGTTCTCTCAACGCCGGCATCGGTATACATGTTACATTCAAAGAGCTGTACAGGTCTTGCCTGAAACTGCCCTTGGCGATTTCATGTTCGAGGTTTCTGGTTGTAGTGCAGATAACCCTGATATCAACCTCTGTTGTGTCGAGTCCGCCCATGCCCGCCGGCTTCTTGCCTTGAAGAACTCTGTAGAGTGCAAGCTGCTGTTTTAGGGGCATGGCTTCGATCTTATCTATGAACAGAGTGCCGCCGGCCGCCAGTTCAACCCTGCCTGGTCGTCTGTCCCGAGCTCTCCGTGGGTGAGTCTCTCTTTCGTGACCAAAGAGGCCACGATCCAGCAACTCGCGGGGCATGACGCCACAGCGCAATGGCACAAACGGACCCCGCGCGCGTCCGCTCTTGTTGTGGATGGCCTGGGCAAGCATCTCCTTGCCTGTTCCGCTTTCGCCGAAGATCAGCACAGTGCTGTCGGTCTCGGCTGCGATTTTGCCCAGCTCTATCACACTTTGCAGATTTGCGTCTTGGCCGATGATGTCCTCGAAGGTTAGTGTGGCGTAAGAGCCGCTGTACTCGCCTATCAACTTGGTAGTCCTCTTCACGGAATCGAGGTATATGGCGCCGCCTCTAATCTGACCGTCCTCGTCACGAATGGGTTTTCCGCTGACCAGGCATTGCACGCGCCCGTTGGCGGTTTCGAGAGCCATCTCCACTTCGTCGAAGGCTCTGCCGGAAACGATCATCTCCTCGACATAGCGTGGAGAGCTCGCTATCTGCATGAACGAGGCTGTGGGTGCGTGGGCCGTTACAGAGCCTAGAATCCGATCGGCAACAGGATTGGTTCGCTGAATGACGCCTTCAGCATCCACCAACACTATTCCACCAGTGACCATCTCAAACATTTTGCTCAGATTGTCATTGACAATGGTAAGCTCGCGAACCTTGGAGTCTATGTCCATCTGTGCCGCCATTGCTCCAACGGCTGCAACTACCATTCCCAAGGTGTGAACGTGGGTCTTGGACGAGGGACCAGAGATTTGAAGCATCCCTATTGCACGTCCGCCGCCATCGTGAATCGGGGCAGCAGAGGATGTCCATTCATGGAGCTTCTCGCAGTAATGCTCGTTTCCAAAGACCTGAACAGGTTTTCCGATGGCGAGGGCAGTGCCAATTCCATTGGTTCCCGCGTGATGTTCTGCCCAGCTGGAGCCTGGCACAAGGTTGATGAGAGCTCCTTGGCGGA